>NC_007948.1:3496428-3814285 GCF_000013865.1 Polaromonas sp. JS666 | reverse complement strand
CCCAGAGCAGCTGGTCGCCGACGGTGAAGGCGCCCAGGTAGTCCGGGCCCATGGCCAGCTTGCGCAGACGCCCGACGGGGATCTGCATGGTGCCGGTCACGGCTACCGGCGTCAGGTCCTTGATCGACGCCTCGCGCGTGTTGGGCACGACTTTGACCCAGTCATTGTCGACGGCGATCATGGCTTCGATGTCGGCCAGCGGGACGTCCTTTTTCAGCTTGAAGGTCAGGGCCTGGCTGTGGCAGCGCATGGCGCCAATGCGCACGCAGAAGCCGTCGACCGGCGTTTCGGCCGTGCCAAAGGCGGCGCCCTGGCCCAGGATTTTGTTGGTCTCGGCGCCGCCCTTCCATTCTTCCTTGCTCATGCCGTCGCCCAGGTCCTTGTCGATCCAGGGGATGAGCGAGCCGCCCAGCGGGACGCCGAAGTTGGCGGTTTCGCCGGCACTCAGCGACTGCTGCTTGGCCAGCACGCGGCGGTCGATTTCCAGGATGGCGGATTTCGGGTCGTCCAGCAGAGCCTTGACGTCGCTGTTGAGCGTGCCGAACTGGGTCAGCAGCTCGCGCATGTGCTGCGCGCCGCCGCCGGAAGCGGCCTGGTAGGTCATGCTGGTCATCCATTCGACGAGCCCGGCCTTGTACAGTGCACCCACGCCCATCAGCATGCAGCTGACCGTGCAGTTGCCGCCGATCCAGTTGTTGCCGCCCTTGGCTAGCGCGTTCTGGATGACGGGCAGGTTGACCGGATCCAGGATGATCACGGCGTCATCGTTCATGCGCAGCGTGGAGGCCGCGTCAATCCAGTGGCCCGTCCAGCCCGCAGCGCGGAGCTTGGGGAACACCTCGGAGGTGTAGTCGCCGCCTTGCGCGGTGATGATGACGTCGCATTTCTTGAGCGCCTCGATGTCAAAGGCATTCTTGAGCGTGGTTTCGTTCTTTGCCTGGGCGGGGGCCTTGCCGCCGGCATTGGAGGTGGAAAAGAAAACCGGCTCGATCAGGTCGAAGTCGCCTTCGGCCTGCATCCGGTCGATCAGCACCGAGCCGACCATGCCGCGCCAGCCGACGAGTCCTGTGAGATTGCCTTTGAGTTTCATGGAATTGCCCTTCAAAAAGTACGAAAAAACGGCTTTTTGACCCGGCTCATCGAGCCGGCGGGCACGACGAACCGGGCTTGTCAGCCTTTAATGGTGGTCGTTTTGGTGATCTGGGCAAAAACCGGCGCTCTGCTTCCCGCGCGCGAAGCGGCGGTGCAGCGGATGGGTGCGGGGTTTTTACACATGGTGCCGATTGTAGCCAAGCTTGGGCCTGGCGCGGCTGGCAGCGGGCTCAAACCCCCTGGCAAAGCGGTGGTTTGAAGCCCTTTGCGGCGAAAAAACGTCAGTGATGTTTTTCCGCCGGGCCGTTGCAGTGAGCAAAAAATGCAAACCAGGGGCGCAGGCGCAACGCCCCCTCGGTGGGGCAGAGGGCCACACGCAGTGGGCGAACGTGGGGCCCCTATCTTCATCAGCCGGGGCCGCGGGACTGGCTTTGCCAGACCGCAGGCGCAGCGGCCCCCTCGGTGAGGCAGAGAGCTACATGCAGTGAGCGACCGCGGGGCCCCTATCTTCACCAGCCGGGGCCGCGGGACTGGCTTTGCCAGACCGCAGGCGCAGCGGCCCCCTCGGTGAGACAGAGAGCTACATGCAGTGAGCGACCGCGGGGCCCCTATCTTCATCAGCCGGGGCCGCGGGACTGGCTTTGCCAGACCGCAGGCGCAGCGGCCCCCTCGGGGGGCAGGGAGCTACACGCAGTGAGCGACCGTGGGGGCCAACTATCTCAGCGCCTTCACGACAGCATCGCCCATCTGCACGGTGCCTACCTTGGTCGTGCCTTCGCTGTAGATGTCAGGGGTGCGCAGCCCCTGGCTGAGCACCGCATCCACGGCTTTTTCAATGCGCGCGGCGGTTTCTGGCTGGTTCAGGCTGAAGCGCAGCATCATGGCGGCGCTCAAAATGGTGGCCAGGGGGTTGGCCACGCCTTTGCCCGCGATGTCGGGCGCACTGCCGTGGCTGGGTTCGTACAGGCCCTGGTTTTTGTCGTTCAGGCTGGCCGAAGGCAGCATGCCGATGCTGCCGGTCAGCATGGCAGCGGCATCCGACAGGATGTCGCCGAACATGTTGCCCGTGACCACCACGTCAAATTTCTTGGGTGCCCTGACCAGTTGCATGGCGGCGTTGTCCACGTACATGTGGTCCAGTGCCACGTCGGGATACTGCAGCCCGATTTCCGTCACAACGTCTTTCCAGAACTGGAAGGTCTCCAGCACATTGGCCTTGTCGACGCTGGTGACGCGTCCCTCGCCCCCCGAAGCCTTGCGCTTGCGCGCCGCCTGGAAAGCCACATGGGCGATGCGCTCGATCTCGGGGCGCGAGTAGCGCATGGTGTCAAAGGCTTCCTCTGCACCGGGAAAGTGCCCGTCGGTGGCCACGCGGCGGCCGCGCGGCTGGCCGAAGTAGATGTCGCCGGTCAGTTCGCGGATGATGAGGATGTCCAGGCCCGCCACCAGCTCGCGCTTGAGGCTGGAAGCCTCCACCAGTTGGGGGTAGCAAATGGCCGGGCGGAAGTTGGCAAACAGGCCCAGGTTTTTGCGCAGGCCCAAAATGGCTTGCTCGGGACGCAGCGGACGGTCCAGCTTGTCGTATTTCCAGTCACCGACCGCGCCAAACAGCACGGCGTCGGCGTCCTTGGCGAGCTTCAGCGTCGCCTCGGGCAGGGGGTGGCCGTGGGCCTCGTAGGCGGCGCCGCCGACCAGCGCGGTTTCGGTTTCAAACTTCAGGTCCAGAACGTTCAGGACCTTGACCGCTTCCGCGACGATTTCGGTGCCGATGCCGTCACCCGGGAGAATTGCGATTTTCATGGTTGCTATCTTTTTGTATGGCTGCTCATGCCCATATTGATGGGGCAAAAGCATGATTTGACTGAAAAATACCGGCTTATCAACCCGGGATGGTGTGGTTGAGCCAGGGCTTCTTCGCGAGGCGCTCGGCTTCAAATGCCTTGATCTTGTCGCTTTGGCGCAAGGTCAGGCCAATGTCGTCAAAACCGTTGAGCAGGCAGTATTTGCGGAAAGCCTGTACTTCGAAGGGCAGCTCTTTGCCTTGGGGCTTGACGATGACCTGGCGCTCCAGGTCGATGGTGAGCGTGTAGCCCGGGAAGGCGTTCACCTCGTCAAACAGCTGGGCAATCTGGGCTTCGGGCAGCACGATGGGCAGCAGGCCGTTCTTGAAGCTGTTGTTGAAGAAGATGTCGGCATAGCTCGGCGCGATGATGGCGCGAAAGCCGTACTGGTCGAGCGCCCACGGCGCATGCTCGCGCGAGGAACCGCAGCCGAAGTTCTTGCGCGCCAGCAGGATGGAGGCACCGGCGTAGCGCGGCTGGTTCAGCACGAAGTCCGGGTTGGGCTTGCGGCTGGCCGGGTCCTGCCCGGGAAAGCCGGCATCCAGGTAGCGCCACGCGTCAAACAGGTTGGGGCCAAAACCGGTCTTGCGGATGGATTTGAGGAATTGCTTGGGGATGATGGCGTCGGTGTCGACGTTCTCGCGGTCCATTGGGGCAACGAGGCCCTTGTGTACGGTGAATTTTTGCATGTGTGACTCGGTTCAGACAAATTTACGCACGTCGACAAAATGGCCATGCACGGCCGCCGCCGCCGCCATGGCGGGGCTGACCAGATGGGTGCGGCCGCCGGCGCCCTGACGCCCTTCAAAGTTGCGGTTGCTGGTGGAGGCGCAGCGCTCCCCCGGCTCCAGCCGGTCGGCATTCATGGCCAGGCACATGGAGCAGCCGGGTTCGCGCCACTCAAAGCCGGCGGCCACAAAAATCTTGTCCAGGCCTTCACGCTCAGCCTGTTCCTTCACGAGCCCGGAGCCCGGCACCACCATGGCCAGCTTGACGTTCTTGGCCACTTTCTGGCCGAGCTTTTTCACGATGGCGGCGGCTTCGCGCATGTCTTCGATGCGGCTGTTGGTGCAGGAGCCGATGAACACCTTGTCGACGTAGAGGTCGTTCAGCGCCTTGCCCGGTTGCAGGCCCATGTAAGTCAGCGCACGCTCGATGGCGCCACGTTTGTTGGCGTCTTTTTCCTTGTCGGGGTCCGGCACACGGTCTTCAATCGACAGCACCATTTCAGGGGACGTGCCCCAAGTCACTTGCGGCAGGATCTGGCTCGCGTCGAGTTCGACCACGGCGTCAAATTTCGCGTCGGCATCCGAGTGCAGCGTGGCCCAGTACTGCACGGCCTGGTCCCACTCGACACCGGTGGGCGCCAGCAGGCGGCCCTTCACGTAGTCAATGGTTTTCTGGTCGACCGCCACCAGGCCGGCGCGGGCGCCGCCTTCAATCGCCATGTTGCAGACCGTCATGCGGCCTTCCATGCTGAGCGCGCGAATCGCCGAGCCGGCAAATTCAATGGTGTAGCCGGTACCGCCCGCGGTGCCGATCTTGCCGATGATGGCCAGCACGATGTCCTTGGCGGTGCAGCCTTTGGGCAGCGTGCCTTCGACCTTGATCAGCAAGTTTTTGGCCTTTTTGGCCAGCAGGGTTTGCGTGGCCATCACGTGCTCGACCTCGCTGGTGCCGATGCCGTGCGCCAGCGCGCCGAATGCGCCGTGGGTGGAGGTGTGCGAGTCGCCACAGACCACCGTCATGCCGGGCAGGGTGGCGCCGCTTTCGGGGCCGATGACGTGCACGATGCCCTGGCGTTTGGACAGGAAGGGAAAGAAGGCCGCCGCGCCAAATTCCTTGATATTGGCGTCCAGCGTGGTGATCTGTTCCTTGCTGACCAGATCGGTGATGCCGTCGTAGCCCAGCTCCCAGCCGGTGGTGGGGGTGTTGTGGTCGGCCGTCGCCACAATGGAGCTGATGCGCCAGACCTTGCGGCCGGCTTCGCGCAGCCCTTCAAAGGCCTGCGGGCTGGTGACTTCATGCACCAGGTGGCGATCAATGTAAAGAATGGACGTGCCGTCTTCTTCGGTGTGAACAACGTGCTCGTCCCAGATTTTGTCGTAGAGGGTGCGTCCCATGGTTTTCCTTCGTGGTTTTCAATTTTAGGCGGGTGAGCGGGCACCTGCCACTGTGGTTTTTGCAAGCGTTTTTGCGGGCTTCGCGGCGGGCGCGGGCAGGGTCAGGTGCTCGACCAGCAGGCGGGCAGTCAGGGGCAGGGTGGAAAAATCCCGCGCCACCAGCTGGATCTGGCGCGCTGCCCAGTCATCCGTCAGGGCGATGGATTCCAGCTCGCCCACGTCATGCATGAGTTCGAAGGCGCGCTGCGGCATCACGCCCACGCCCAGGCCGTTGTGGATCATGCGGCACATGGCGTCCAGGCCCGTGACATGGATGCGCAGCTTGATGGTGCGGCCCAGCGCCGCGGCGGCCTCGCGCATGGCCAGGTATATCGAGCTGTTCGAGTGCAGGCCCACATGGTCGAACTCCAGGCTGTCTTCAAACGCGATGGCATCCTGCGCGCCCAGCACATGGCCGCGCGGCACGATCAGCACCAGCTGGTCTTGTCGGTAAGGCAGTGTCTGCAGGTCGCCCACCCCATCGGCCGTGTTGCAGATACCCAGGTCCGCAGCGCCCTCCTGCACGGCGCGCACGACTTCCGTACTCAGGTGTTCTTCCAGGTCAATCTTGATTTCGGAATGGCGGCGGATGAAGGCGCCCAGGTCTTCGGGTAAAAACTGCACGATCGCCGAAATGCTGGCGTGTACCCGCACATGGCCGCGCACGCCGGCGGCGTACTCGCTGAGTTCGCCCTGCATTTTTTCCAGGCTGAAAAGCACGGACCGCGCATGGTGCAACAGGCTTTGCCCGGCGGGTGTCAAGTCGACGCCGCGGGTGTGGCGGTACAGCAGCGGCGTGTCCAGCGCAGCCTCCAGGTCGCTGAGGCGCTTGCTGACGGCCGATGCCGCGATGAATTCGCGTTCGGCCGCCTTGCCAATGCTGCCGAGCTCGCACACCGCGACAAACAATTGCAGCGAAGTCAGGTCAATGCGGCGGGCAAAGTTACGTTCCGAGCTTTTCATGGGGGTTAAAGTCATCGCGGTTCACGATGTACCCCTGTATTTTGAACTGATATCCATCGTTTTGTCATCGCGATATGCGATGGGTGGCTTGCCGGTGAACTGGGACCACGGCAATGCGAGGTTGGGTCGCTATAGAAAATTGCGACCGGTTTCGGTCCGATCAGTCGATGATGTTGTCGGGGGCCAGGACCCGGACCCGGTGGTCGACGTTGTAGCCGCCGAACTCCGTGTACCGCAGCAGGTGGCGGTTGCATAGGGCGCAATGCCAGACATCGCAGCGGTTGTACGGGAAGAACTGCACGGCAATCGGGGCATCTGGTGACTCGTAGCGGGTGCCGTTGGGGTGCCGCTCTTCCAGGGTGGGTTCCTCGATCGCGGGGTCGCGCAGCGTGGCGACCTGGGTCATCTGCCGGGTTTCCCAGCGGTATTCGGCCAGGCTTTCCCAGCCGGCGCAGGCGCCCAGTGCGCAGGTACAGGCGCGTGGGGTGGAGGCCCCGGCAAGGGCCTGGCGCAGTTCGGCGGCGGTCTGGATGGGGGCCATGGGGGTGTTTTTTCGGGGGGAAGGGCAGTAAAAATACAAAAATACAAAAAGCCCGCCAATGTTGCCATCGGGCGGGCTCTGTAGAAACGTCTGGGGCGGGTACCCCGGTCGTTAACGCTGGGCCATGGGCTTGACGTCACGCGGAATCGAGCCGGTGAACAGCTGGCGCGGGCGGCCGATCTTGTACTCGGGGTCGCCAATCATCTCGTTGAGCTGGGCGATCCATCCGACGGTGCGGGCCAGCGCGAAGATTGCGGTGAACAGCGGCACGGGAATGCCGATGGCGCGCTGCACGATGCCGGAATAGAAGTCCACGTTCGGGTAGAGCTTGCGGGACACGAAGTAGTCGTCTTCCAGCGCGATTTTTTCCAGGGCCATCGCCAGCTTGAACAGCGGGTCGTTTTCCAGGCCCATCTCGTGCAGCACTTCCTTGCAGGTTTCCTGCATCAGCTTGGCGCGCGGGTCGTAGTTTTTGTAAACGCGGTGACCGAAGCCCATCAGCTTGACGCCGGAGTTCTTGTCCTTGACCTGCTTGATGAAGTCGCCGATTTTCTCGACGCCGCCATTTTTCTGGATGTCGCCGAGCATGTTCAGCGCAGCTTCGTTGGCGCCGCCGTGCGCCGGGCCCCACAGGCAGGCCACACCGGCCGCAATGGCGGCAAACGGATTGGTACCCGACGAACCGCACAGGCGAACCGTGGAAGTCGAGGCGTTCTGCTCGTGGTCTGCGTGCAGGATGAAGATGCGGTCGAGTGCGCGTTCCAGCACCGGGCTGACCTTGTACTCTTCGCAGGGCGTGGCAAACATCATGTGCAGGAAGTTGCCGGCGTAGCTCAGGTTGTTCTTCGGGTACATGTAGGGCTGGCCCACGGTGTACTTGTAGGCCATGGCGACCAGCGTCGGCATCTTGGCGATCAGCCGGATCGCGGCGATCTCGCGGTGCTCGGGGTTGGTGATGTCGGTACTGTCGTGATAGAACGCAGACAGCGCGCCGACCAGGCCGGTCATGATGGCCATCGGGTGCGCATCACGGCGGAAACCGCGCAGGAAGAACTGCATCTGCTCGTTGACCATGGTGTGGTTGGTCACGCGGCTGACAAAGTCCTTCTTCTGGTCACCGTTGGGCAACTCGCCGTACAGCAGCAGATGGCAGGTTTCCATGTAGTCGCAGGTGGTGGCGAGCTGCTCGATGGGGTAGCCGCGGTACAGCAGTTCACCCTTGTCGCCGTCGATGTAGGTGATGGCGGACTGGCAGGAAGCCGTTGACAGGAAACCGGGGTCGTAGGTGAACATGCCTGTCTGGGCGTACAGCTTGCGAATGTCCACAACGTCCGGGCCCACACTGCCGTGGTAAACGGGCAAATCGACGCTCGGGCTGCCGTTGCTGAAGGACAGGGTGGCTTTGTTGTCAGCTAGCTTCATTTCTCGCTTCTTTCGTATCAAATCACATGGAAACAGCCACGCGGCCGGCCGCTGCGGTACGCAGCAAGTTTAAAACCTCAAGCGCTTCGGAAGTAGAGGCGCTTGCCAACGCATCGGCATCGGGAAGCTGATCAGGTTCCCGACGTTTTAACAGCAGGTCCAGCAAATCGTTGTCGGACAAGTCCATTAAATCATTCAAGCCTTTAGCCTGCCTGACGCTGAGCGTCGCTTCGTGGCGGGCAAAGAACTTTTCGATCAGCAGATCGTTTTCCAGCAGGCCCCGGCGGCAGCGCCACTTGAGCTTGCTCAGGGAGCGCTCATCGAGCAAAACGTCAGGGGCTTCCATGCCAATCATGCCAAATAATTGATCAGACTGCGCGCAGGACCATCATTTCCTTGATCTTGCCAATGGCCCGGGTCGGGTTCAGGCCCTTGGGGCAGACATCGACGCAGTTCATGATGGTGTGGCAGCGGAACAGCCGGTACGGGTCTTCCAGGTTGTCGAGCCGCTCGGCCGTGGCTTCATCGCGGCTGTCGGCAATGAAACGGTAAGCCTGCAGCAGGCCGGCAGGACCGACAAACTTGTCGGGATTCCACCAGAAGCTGGGGCAGGAGGTGGAGCAGCTGGCGCACAGGATGCACTCGTAAAGGCCGTTGAGCTCGTCGCGCTCCTCGGGGCTTTGCAGGCGCTCTTTTTCGGGCGGTACGTTATCGTTGATCAGGTAGGGCTTGATCGAGTTGTACTGCTTGAAGAACTGCGTCATGTCGACAATCAGGTCGCGCACCACGGGCAGGCCGGGCAGCGGCTTCAGGACAATGGTGCCGGGCAGCGTGCGCATGTTGGTCAGGCAGGCCAGGCCGTTCTTGCCGTTGATGTTCATCGCGTCGGAGCCGCAAACGCCTTCGCGGCAGGAGCGGCGAAAGCTGATGCTCGGATCCTGGGCCTTGAGCTTCATCAGGGCGTCCAGCAGCATGCGTTCGCTGCCGTCGAGTTCCACCTCGATGGTCTGCATGTAGGGCTTGGCGTCGGTGTCCGGGTCGTAGCGGTAGATCTGGAAGGTACGTTTTGACATGGGGCGTTTCTCGCGGTCTTGTTGGCTTGACTGGTTCGCTTGGCTTGCGCTTAGAAGCTGCGCACTTTGAGCGGCACGGACTCAACCGTCAGCGGCTTCATCTGCACGGGCTTGTAGCTCAGGCGGCTGCCCTCGCTGTGCCACAGCGTGTGCTTGTGCCAGTCGGTGTCGTTGCGGCCATTGGGATGCTCTGGCGTATCGCCGTAGTCATCAACCGAGTGCGCGCCCCGGCTTTCATGGCGGGCAGCGGCCGACACGATGGTGGCCTCTGCCGCCTCGATCAGGTTTTCCACTTCCAGTGCTTCGATGCGTGCGGTGTTGAAGATTTTTGACTTGTCCTTCAGGCCGATGTTCTTCACACGTTCGCGCAAGGCCGCGATTTTGGTGACGCCCTCGTCCATCAGGGCCTGGGTGCGGAACACGCCGGCATGCGTCTGCATGGCCGTGCGGATGTCGTTGGCCACATCCTGGGCATACTCGCCGCCACTCGCGTTGTCCAGCCGTGCGATACGCGCCAGCGTCAGGTCGGCCGCGTCGGCTGGCAGCGGTTTGTGCATTTTGTTGGCGTTGTTGAATTCAACAATGTGGTTGCCGGCAGCGCGGCCGAACACCAGCAGGTCCAGCAGCGAATTGGTGCCCAGGCGGTTGGCGCCGTGCACGCTGACGCAGGAGCATTCGCCCACGGCATAGAGGCCGTTGACGACTTCGCTCTTGTTGTCGGCGTTCTGCGTGACCACCTGGCCATGGATGTTGGTCGGAATGCCGCCCATCTGGTAGTGGATGGTGGGCACCACGGGGATTGGCTCCTTGGTGATGTCGACGTTGGCAAAGTTGTGGCCAATCTCGAACACCGACGGCAGGCGCTTCATGATGGTCTCGGCGCCCAGGTGGGTCATGTCAAGATTGATGTAGTCCTTGTTGGGACCGCAGCCGCGACCTTCCTTGATTTCCTGATCCATGCAGCGCGATACGTAGTCACGCGGCGCCAGATCCTTGTAGGCGGGCGCATAGCGCTCCATGAAGCGTTCGCCGTTGCTGTTGCGCAAAATGGCGCCTTCGCCGCGGCAGCCCTCGGTCAGCAGCACGCCGGCGCCATGCACGCCGGTGGGGTGGAACTGCCAGAACTCCATGTCTTCCAGCGGGATGCCGGCACGCGCGGCCATGCCCAGGCCGTCGCCGGTGTTGATGAACGCGTTGGTGGATGCGGCAAAAATGCGGCCGGCGCCACCGGTGGCTAGCAGGGTGGTCTTGGCTTCGAAGATATGCACGTCACCGGTTTCCATTTCCAGTGCGGTCACGCCCACGACATCGCCATCGGCGTCGCGGATCAGGTCCATGGCCAGCCATTCCACGAAGAAGCTGGTTTTTTCCTTGACGTTTTGCTGGTACAGCGTGTGCAGCATGGCGTGGCCGGTGCGATCGGCAGCGGCGCAGGCGCGCTGCACCGGCTTTTCGCCGTAGTTGGCGGTATGGCCGCCGAAGGGGCGCTGGTAAATCGTGCCATCCGGGTTGCGGTCGAACGGCATGCCCATGTGTTCGAGGTCGTACACCACCTTGGGTGCTTCACGGCACATGTATTCAATCGCGTCCTGGTCGCCGAGCCAGTCGGAACCCTTGACGGTGTCGAAGAAGTGATAGTGCCAGTTGTCTTCCGACATGTTGCCGAGCGAGGCGCCAATGCCGCCTTGTGCGGCCACCGTATGGGAGCGCGTGGGGAACACCTTGGACAGCACGGCCACGTTCAGGCCGGCGCGTGCGAGCTGCAGCGAAGCGCGCATGCCGGAGCCGCCGGCACCGACGATCACAACGTCAAATTTACGCTTGGGGAGTTTGGAGGTAGCGGTCATGTTTATTTGGGAATCTTTTTAGTCGGGGGCGGTCAGCGGTGCTTTAAACGGGCCTCACAGGCGCCACAGGACCTGGATGCCCCAGCCGGCGCACGCCACCAGCCAGACCATGGTGAACACCTGCAGGCCCAGGCGCAGCCCGACCGGCTTGATGTAGTCCATCCAGATATCGCGCATGCCGACCCACACGTGCCAGAGCAGGGCGATGATGATGGTGAAGGTCAGCACCTTCATCCACTGCGATGAGAAAATGCCGGCCCATTTGTCGTAGCCGATGGGGCCTTTGCTGAAAAGGATCTGGGCCAGTACCAGCAGGGTGAACAGGGCCATCAGGGCCGCGGTCACGCGCTGGGCCAGCCAGTCGCGCAGGCCATAGTGAGCGCCGACAACAATGCGCTTGGAGCCGTAATTGACAGACATGGTGAGATCCCTCTAGTTAGTAAAGGCCAAACAGCTTGGCGCCGAGCACGAGCGTGAGGCCAATGCTCACGGCCAGCGTGACGGCGGCTGATGACTTGCCGAATTCCTTGCTGACGGCCGCATGGCTGGTGTCCATCCACAAGTGGCGAAGCCCTGCGATGAAATGGTGCAGGTAGGCCCAAATCAGTGCCAGCGCGACGAGCTTCCAGAGGAAGCCCGGCAGGCCGAGCATGCCCGCGTTGAATGCGGACTTGAATCTGGAGAAGGAGATTTCCGACGATATCGAGGTGTCGAACATCCAGATGATGAAGGGCATCAGCAAAAACATGATGGCCCCGCTGATGCGGTGGAGGATGGAGACAAGGCCGGCGAGGGGCAGGCGGTAGCTGGGGAGGTCGGTAAAGGCGTTGATGTTGCGGAACTCGGGCCGCTTCTTCGCTACGGTTGTCGCTGATTCGGACATACTTGGCTTTCTATATTTTTGAGTAACTGCTTTGTAACCATCAAAAGCTGCTCAACCCGAAATTCTATTGCAATGCAGCATGAATCTTGGGCCGGGTGCCCCATGGCTGAAAGTTTTTATCGGAAAAAGTGAGTTTTAACGGCAAATGCGCCCCGTTCCAGTGCGTGGAAATTCTGATGGGGTATACATTGGGGCACGCATCTTACAAACTGTCCAGATTGGTCAGTATTTCCGCCGCCCGCGCTGCCGCTTGCACATTGCCTTGGGTACGAAAGCATCGTTTTCATGGGTCGGTTACCTGCGGGCTTCGGTTTCATTCGGTTTCAATATCAACTCAGAGTGTTGTGATAGTGGTGGGTGTCGGTGCGGTAATAGCCGCGCCGCAGCTCCATGGGAACGTCGTTGTAGGTATAGGCAATGCGCTCCACGCTCAGCAGCGGGGTGCCAGGCGCTACTTGTAATAGCAGCTCACGCCCATCAATAGCGGGCTCGGCCCGTATTTTTTCTTCGGCGCGAACCATGCGCACGTTGAACTCGGTCTCAAACAGGGCGTACATCGGGCCGTGGTAGTCGGCCAGGCGTTCGGCAGTCAGGCCCTTGAAGGGGGCCGCCGGTAGCCACAGGTCTTCCAGGATGGTGGGCGTGCCTGCAAAACTCAGCACCCGGCGCGCCTGCAGCACCGCGTCGCCGGTACGCAGCGCCAGGGCGCGTGCAATGTCGGCGCTGGCGCGGATGCGCCGGCAGTCGATGATGTCACGCTGGGCGGGGCCTTCGCTGCCCGGAACGCCGGAGTCGGGCACGAGCTTCAGGAAGCGGAACTGCACATGCTGCTCTGCATGCGTGGCTACAAAAGTGCCTTTGCCCTGGCGGCGCACCACCAGGTTGTCGGTGGCCAGCTCGTCAATGGCCTTGCGCACCGTGCCCTGGCTGACGCGGTAGCGGGCGGCCAGTTCCATTTCGGATGGAATGGCTTCGCCGGGTTTCCATTCGCCCGACTGCAGGCTTTGCAGGATCAGGCCCTTGATTTGCTGGTACAACGGACTGAACGCCGGCGTGGCACCTGCAAAATCATCGACAGACGAGGCGGGAATGGCGGTCATGGCAGAACAGTATTAATCCTGCTTATCATATCTTATATAAGACATAAGACAAATTGACGGATGGACATTTTCAGGCGTAAAATCTTCGGCTGAGTCCAACGCGCAGCCTGCCTGTTCCGGGGAATTTTGGGGGTAAATTGGGGGGGTAATAACCCGTCCGACCCCGCCTGGATTGACCTGAAATCTCCAGGCTGGCGCCAAACATCTCACGCCGTTCACACCGCTTTTCAACCGATTTTCAAACTTCCTGGAGTCCTCAATCATGAGCAAAAAACCCGTCCGTGTTGCCGTCACTGGTGCAGCTGGTCAAATCGGTTATGCCTTGTTGTTCCGTATCGCCTCTGGCGAGATGCTCGGCAAGGACCAGCCCGTCATTCTGCAATTGCTCGAAGTGCCGGTTGAAGGCCCCCAGAAAGCGCTCAAGGGCGTGATGATGGAGCTTGACGACTGCGCATTCCCGCTGCTGGCCGGCATGGAGGCGCACAGTGACCCGATGACCGCGTTCAAGGATGCCGACTACGCGCTGCTGGTCGGTTCGCGCCCGCGCGGCCCCGGCATGGAGCGCGCTGAACTGCTGGCCGTCAACGGCGCCATCTTCACCGCGCAAGGCAAAGCCCTCAACGCCGTGGCCAGCCGCAACGTCAAGGTGCTGGTGGTCGGCAATCCGGCCAATACCAACGCCTACATCGCCATGAAGAGCGCGCCCGACCTGCCGCGCAAGAACTTCACCGCCATGCTGCGCCTGGATCACAACCGTGCCGCCAGCCAGATCGCTGCCAAGACCGGCAAGGCCGTGGCTGACATTGAAAAACTCACCGTCTGGGGCAACCACTCGCCCACGATGTACGCCGACTACCGTTTTGCCACCATCAACGGCGAAAGCGTGGCCAAGATGATCAACGACCAGGAATGGAACGCCAATGTGTTCCTGCCCACCGTGGGCAAGCGTGGCGCCGCCATCATTGAAGCCCGTGGTTTGTCGTCGGCGGCCTCGGCTGCCAACGCCGCCATCGACCACATGCGCGACTGGGCTCTCGGCACCAATGGCAAATGGGTCACCATGGGCATCCCGTCGGACGGCCAGTATGGCATCCCGAAAGACACGATGTTCGGTTTCCCCGTGACCTGCGAAAACGGCGAGTACAAACTGGTCGAAGGCCTGGAGATTGACGCGTTCAGCCAGGAGCGTATCAACAAGACGCTGGAAGAATTGCAAGGCGAGCAGGCCGGCGTTGCCCATTTGCTTTAAAGCAGTGAGCATAGTGCGCCGCGCCGGGCCGCCCCAAGCAAGCACAGCCCCCTCGGGGGGCAGCGAAGTACGCGAAGCGACAAGCGTGGGGGCCAGTGTTCATCCGCGCGACGTTCTCCTCGGCGCTCAGGCCGCTACGGGTTTCTTGCCGGTCTGCGACCATTACAGTGGCGTGGAGGCGCGGATGCGCAAAAGCCTGCAACTGCAGGCTGAAATGTGCGAGGAGTTTGGCGCCTGCGTTTTTGACGTGACGCTGGACTGCGAAGACGGCGCACCCGTAGGCGGCGAGGCCGACCACGCGGCCATGGTGGTAGCACTGGCCACGCTTGCCAGCGACAAAGCCCGGGTGGCCGTTCGCGTGCATGCCGTGGACCACCCCGCTTTTGAGTCCGACATGGCCACCATTGCCAGCAAGCTGGCGCAACGGCTTTCGCACATCATGGTGCCCAAGGTCGAGTCGGTCGATGACGTGATCAGGGCAGAACAGGCGCTCATCGCCGCATCGGCCGACGCCCTGCCGCTGCATGTGCTGATCGAATCGCCGCTCGCAGTGCACAACGCCTTTGACATTGCAGCCCATCCGCGGGTGCAGTCGCTCAGCTTCGGGCTGATGGATTTTGTCTCTGCCCATGGCGGTGCGATTCCAGCAGAAGGCATGAGCAGCCAGGGCCAGTTTACCCACCCCCTCGTGGTGCGTGCCAAGCTGGAGATTGCCTCCGCCTGCCACGCCCATGGCAAGGTGCCCTCGCACTGTGTTGTCACGGAATTCAATGACGCAGCAGCGATGACCACCGCCGCCCGCCATGCCGCCCGTCAGTTGGGCTACACCCGCATGTGGAGCATTCACCCCAACCAGATCCGCCCCATCCTGGAGGCCTTTGCGCCCAGCGAGGGCGAGATTGAAGATGCTACGAAAATGATAGCTGCCGCTCAAAGGGCTGATTGGGCTCCCATCAGTTTTGAAGGTAAATTGCACGACCGCGCGAGTTACCGTTATTACTGGCAGGTGCTGGAGCGCGCGCACCAGACGGGTCGGGCACTGCCCGCCGAAGCCCAGACTTATTTCCAGACCGCTCATTCCTGAGCATCCCCTCACCAAGATTGTCACCAACCGCATGAAAACCATTCACTCCACAACCCTTGCTGCCGCTGCAGCCACCATGGTCGCTGCTGTTTTGCTGGCCAGCCCTGGCGTGGCGACGGCGCAAACCACGGCCAGCAAGCCTGCTGCCCCTGCCACCAAACCTGCTGCCCCTGCCACCAAACCTGCAGCCAAACCAGCTGCTGCCAAAAAACCTGCCGTCAGTGCCGACCGCACCAACCTCAAAACCACCGCCAAGAACGTGGCTGCGGGCATCGAGGCCGCCGAGGAGGCACTGACGCCAGCAGAGCTGGTCATTGCCGAGCGCGTGCATGTGGGCAGCCTGCCCTGCGAACTTGGCGCTTCGGTTACGCTGACGCCAGACACCAAAGCCCCCGGCTACTTTGACTTGCAGGGCAAGAACTTCAAATACCGGATGTTCCCGGTAGCCACCACCACCGGCGCCATTCGCCTGGAAGACAGAAAGGCCGGCGCGGTATGGCTGCAACTGGCCAACAAATCGATGCTGATGAACCAGAAACTGGGCATCCGCCTGGCCGACGAGTGCGTGAGTCCGTCGCAAGTGGCGGTGGCCGAGGCCATGAAGCTGAACCCGCCAGCCAGCGTGCTGGATGCGCCCAAGCCCGTGGCCACCGCTGCAGGGATGGCCCCGGCCACTCCGGAGTCAGCGGCCGCCGCACCTGCACCCGCACAGGCGGCTTCGGCCGCCCGATAAACATCATTGCCAGTCCCCAAGACCCCACCCGCGATCCCTACGATCCCACGATTTTTGAATACAGGAGAAACCAGCATGTCGTCCGAGTTCTTGCAAAGCTACCGCAACCATGTCGCCGAGCGCGCCGTTGCGGGCATTCCACCGCTGCCGCTGTCCGCCCAGCAAACCGGCGAGGTCATTGAACTGCTGAAAAACCCGCCCAAGGGCGAGGAAGCATTTCTGGTTGATCTCATCACTCACCGCGTTCCCGCCGGTGTGGATGACGCCGCCAAGGTCAAGGCCAGCTACCTGGCGGCCGTGGCGCATGGCACGGAAAAATGCGCGCTGATCTCGCGCGAAAAAGCCACGCAATTGCTGGGCACCATGCTGGGCGGCTACAACATCAGCCCGATGATTGCGCTGCTTGACGACGCCGAAGACAGTGTGGCCACGCAGGCGGCCAGCGGCCTGAAGAACACCCTGCTGATGTTCGACCAGTTCCATGACGTCCAGGAAAAATCCGACAAGGGCAACAAATACGCCAAGGCCGTGCTGCAAAGCTGGGCCGACGCCGAATGGTTCACCAGCCGCCCCGAGGTGCCTGAATCCATCAAGCTGACCGTGTTCAAGGTGGCCGGGGAAATCAATACTGACGACCTGTCACCCGCGCCCGACGCCTGGAGCCGCCCCGATATTCCACTGCATGCGCTGGCCATGCACAAGAATGCCCGTCCTGGCGTCACGCCCGAAGAAGACGGCAAGCGCGGCCCGGTCAAGTTCATCGAAGAGCTCAAGGCCAAGGGCAACCTGGTGGCCTATGTGGGCGACGTGGTGGGCACGGGTTCATCGCGCAAGTCAGCGACCAACTCGGTGCTGTGGTGGACCGGCCAGGACATCCCCTATGTGCCCAACAAGCGATTTGGCGGCGTCTGCCTGGGCGGCAAGATCGCCCCGATCTTCTACAACACCATGGAAGACTCCGGCGCGCTGCCGATCGAGCTCGACGTGAGCCAGATGGCCATGGGCGACGTGATCGAGTTGCGCCCCTACGAAGGCAAGGCATTGAAAGACGGCAAGGTGATTGCCGAGTTCAAGCTCAAAAGCGATGTGCTGTTTGACGAAGTGCGCGCCGGTGGCCGCATTCCGCTGATCGTCGGCCGCGGCCTGACCGCCAAGGCGCGTGCGGCGCTGGGCCTGCCCGTGTCTACCCAGTTCCGCCTGCCGCAAAACCCTGTTGACAGCGGCCGCGGCTTCACGCTGGCGCAAAAAATGGTCGGCCGGGCGGTTGGTCTGCCTGAAGGCCAGGGTGTGCGTCCTGGTACCTACTGTGAACCCAAGATGACATCTGTCGGTTCGCAGGACACCACCGGCCCGATGACGCGCGACGAACTGAAAGACCTGGCTTGCCTGGGCTTCAGTTCCGACCTGGTGATGCAGTCCTTCTGCCACACCGCGGCCTATCCGAAACCGGTGGACGTGAAGATGCACCACGAGTTGCCTGACTTCATCAGCACGCGAGGCGGCATTTCGCTGCGTCCCGGCGACGGCATCATCCACAGCTGGCTCAACCGCATGCTGTTGCCCGACACCGTGGGCACCGGCGGCGACAGCCATACCCGTTTCCCCATCGGCATCAGCTTCCCCGCGGGTTCCGGCCTCGTGGCTTTCGGCGCCGCCACCGGCGTGATGCCGCTGGACATGCCGGAATCGGTGCTGGTCCGCTTCAAGGGCGAAATGCAGCCCGGCATCACGCTGCGCGACCTGGTCAATGCGATCCCGCTGTACGCCATCAAGGCCGGCTTGCTGACGGTCGCCAAGCAAGGCAAGAAGAACATCTTCTCGGGCCGAATCCTGGAGATTGAAGGCTTGCCTGACCTGAAGGTGGAGCAGGCGTTTGAACTGAGCGATGCATCGGCCGAGCGCTCCGCCGGCGGTTGCACGGTGCACCTGAACAAGGAGCCCATCATCGAATACATCACCAGCAACATCACGATGCTGAAATGGATGATTGCGACGGGTTACTCGGATGTGCGCACCATCAACCGCCGCATCGCCGCCATGGAAGCCTGGCTGGCCGACCCGCAATTGCTCAAAGGCGATGCGGACGCCGAATACGCCGCCGTGATCGAAATCGACCTGGCCGACATCCACGAACCCATCGTGGCCTGCCCGAACGATCCGGACGACGTGAAGACGCTGGCCGACGTGGCGGGCTCCAAGATCGACGAAGTGTTCATCGGTTCCTGCATGACCAACATCGGCCATTTCCGCGCCGCGTCCAAGCTGCTCGAAAACAAGCGCGACATTCCCGTGAAACTCTGGATGGCTCCACCGACCAAGATGGATGCCAAGCAGCTGACCGAAGAAGGCCATTACGGCGTGCTGGGTTCTGCCGGCGCGCGCATGGAAATGCCGGGTTGCAGCCTGTGCATGGGCAACCAGGCGCAGGTGAAAGAGGGCGCGACGGTGTTCTCCACGTCCACCCGCAACTTCCCCAACCGTCTGGGCAAGAACTCCAATGTGTACCTGGGCTCCGCCGAGCTGGCCGCGATCTGTTCCAAGCTCGGCCGCATCCCGACCAAGGCCGAGTACATGGCCGACATGGGCGTGTTGACGGCGGCCAGCAGCACCGTGTACCAGTACCTGAACTTTGACAAGGTCAAGGATTACACGGACATGGCAGACACCGTGAAAGACGGCGTGGCAGCGTAAGACTTTCATTCGCGTTCACCCGGACCCGTTAAAAGGCCTGGAAGGTTCGGCAAAAAGCCCCGCAGCGAAAGTTGCGGGGCTTTTTCTTTTTGCTTCAAGTGTTTGCAGTCAACGCTCTATCTGCTCTACCACTCTATCTGCGTAGGGCGCTGTTCAATGGCGAGCAAATGAGCAGCGTCAAGTCTGCGGCATCAATGTCTGCAGGGTTTTCCTGGTGAAGTCATCCGCCGGAAAGAATGTTTCCATCGCCAGTTCCTGCAACGTGACATCAACCGGTGAGCCGAAGATGGTGGTGGTGCTGATGAAGCTGAGCACGCCTGCCGGTGTGATGAACTTGAAAGACATGACGACACCCGCGTGCTCGCCGTCCAGGTGCAGGCTGGCGGCATCTTCAGGCTCGGGGTAGGCCTTCAGCTCTTCCCGCAAAGCCACCAGCACCGGGTCGGCCGTTGCCGTGATTTGCTGGCGCAGGCGTTCGAACAGGTGGGCGCGCCACTGCGCCAGGTTGGCAATTTTGGGGGCCAGCCCCAGCGGGTGCAGGCTCAGGCGCAGCACATTCACGGGCGCTTGTAGCAGCGACGCATCGGCCCCGGCCATCAGGTGCGGCACCATGCGGTTGGCGGCGACCAGGTTCCAGTGCCGGTCGATTGCCAGCGCGGGGTAGGGCTCGTGGCTTTTCAGCAGCAGTTCCACCGCCTGCCGGGCCGAGTCCAGCGCCGGATCATGGAGTGGCCGTTCACGGTACATCGGTGCATAGCCCGCCGCCACCAGCAGGGCATTGCGCTCGCGCAGCGGAATGTCCAGGCGCTCTGAAAGGCGCAACACCATTTCACGGCTGGGCACGGATCGGCCGGTTTCCACAAAACTCAGGTGCCGGGTCGAAATCTCCGCCTCATGGGCCAGGTCCAGCTGGCTCAGGCGGCGGTGCCGGCGCCAGTGGCGCAGGTGATCGCCAAACGGTTGGGGGGTGCTTGTGTTCATGGAGCCATCCTAAAGCGCCCGCCGGCCGGTATTCCATTACCTCCCACGTCATCGACTTGCGCCGCCGCCGCTGGAATGATTCAAGTCCAGGCCGCACTGATTGATAGCCAGGTGCACTGGCTGACTTAACCGGCTATCTCAACCCAGGTTCAATTCAGGTTAATCCAAGGAGTTTGCAATGTCTTCCACCTCGTTCATGTCCTCCCCCAACTTCCTGCTCAATGTGTTGCGTGCCGATGCCCTCTCGTGCGTGGCTTGCGGCGTGCTTCAGGTCGTTTTCACGGGCCAGATGGCCCAATTGCTGGGCTTGCCTGAGGCCTTGCTGGCCTACACCGGCGAGTTTTTGCTCGTGTATGCGGCGGTGGTGGCCTTTGTTTCCACGCGTGACCCCTTGCCGAGGCCCCTGGTCTGGGTGCTATTGGCGGGTAACCTGGGCTGGGCGATCGCTTGTGCGCTGCTGCTGGTCAGTGGCCGCGTGGCACCCTCCATGCTGGGTACGGCCTATGTGGTGGCGCAGGCGCTGACCGTGGCCGTGCTGGCCGAACTCCAGTTTTTCGGATTGCGCCGCTCGGCGCCCCAGCCAGCCTGGTGACGGGGCTGGCAAGGGTGGTTGTGGGCCTTGTGCGTCAGGCCGTGAAAGCTCGCGCCACCTTGCCGGGTATGTTGCCAAAGGCTCCCACATCAGCCCGGCGCCTGCCAGAATGGAGGCTGTTGGTTTAACAAAAAGGAGTCTGCCATGGCCAAATCGCCTACGCCCGTCCGACCTTCCCATGCTTTCGCTGCAACGCGCAAAACCTTCAAAACCGCATCAGGCAAAACGGGCCAGTTTTATTCCCTGCCCGCGCTGGCCAAACAGTTCCCCAAGGTGGCGCGCCTGCCGGTGTCCCTGCGCATCGTGCTCGAGTCGGTGCTGCGCAACTGCGATGGCAAAAAAGTGACGGCCGAGCATGTGGGGGAGGTGGCCAACTGGGCGCCCCGTGCCGACCGTACGCAGGAAATCCCCTTTGTGGTTTCGCGCGTGGTGCTGCAGGACTTCACCGGCGTGCCGCTGCTGGCCGACCTGGCCGCGATGCGCAGCGTCGCCCTGAAGCTGGGCAAGAACCCGAAATCGATTGAGCCGCTGGTGCCGGTGGACCTGGTGGTGGACCATTCCATCATGGTTGACTACTACGGCAAGAAGAATTCGCTGGACCTGAACATGAAGCTCGAATTCCAGCGCAACCGCGAGCGCTACGAATTCATGAAATGGGGCATGCAGGCCTTTGACACCTTTGGCGTGGTGCCTCCCGGTTTCGGCATCGTGCACCAGGTGAATCTCGAATACCTGGCGCGCGGCGTGCACAAGACAAAAGAGGGGGTGTATTACCCCGATTCGCTGGTCGGCACGGATAGCCACACCACCATGATCAACGGCATTGGCGTGGTGGCCTGGGGTGTGGGCGGCATCGAGGCTGAGGCCGCCATGCTGGGCCAGCCGGTGTACTTCCTCACGCCGGATGTGGTGGGCTTTGAGCTGACGGGCCGGCTGCGCGAAGGCGTCACCGCGACCGACCTGGTGCTGCGCGTGACGGAAACCCTGCGCAAGGAAAAGGTCGTCGGCAAGTTTGTCGAATTTTTCGGCGAAGGCACCCGCACGCTGGCCCTGCCCGACCGTGCCACGATTGGCAATATGGCACCCGAATACGGCGCCACCATGGGCTTTTTCCCGGTTGATGAAAAAACCATCGAGTACTTCAAGGGCACCGGGCGTACCAAGGACGAAATCGAGGCTTTCGAGGCTTACTTCAGGGCACAGGGCCTGTTCGGCGTGGCCAAGGCCGGCGAAATTGACTACTCGCAGGTGGTCAAGCTCGACCTGGGCGACGTCACACCCAGCCTCGCCGGCCCCAAACGACCGCAGGACCGCATCGAGCTGGGCAATGTGGCCAGCCAGTTCGCCTCGCTTTTTAGCAAACCGATTGCGGAAAATGGCTTTAACCAGCCTGCCGCCATGCTGGCCACACGCCATTTGTTGCGGCACACGGACGATGGCCGCGCCGATACCCTGCCGGGGGCGCTTCCCACGCCAATGGGCGCCCCGCGCTCGGTGGTCGAGATGGAAAGCAACCGCCCCACGCTGGCCTCTGGCACTGCCGCACACTCGGAAGTCCCCACACCCGAGTCCAAAAAAGCCGGCATCAGCATCGGCAACGGCGATGTGCTGATCGCGGCGATTACCAGCTGCACCAATACGTCGAACCCCAGCGTATTGCTGGCGGCCGGCCTGCTGGCCAAAAAAGCGGTGGAGGCGGGCCTGAAAGTGCAGCCGCACATCAAGACCTCGCTGGCGCCCGGTTCACGCATCGTGACCGAATACCTGACCGAGACCGGCTTGTTGCCCTACCTTGAAAAGCTGGGCTTTGCGCTGGCCGGTTACGGCTGCACCACCTGTATCGGCAATGCCGGCGATTTGACGCCCGAGATCAACGAAGCCATCACCAAGAGCGACCTGGTGTGCGCCGCCGTGCTGTCGGGCAACCGCAACTTCGAAGCCCGCATCCATCCCAACCTGAAAGCCAACTTCCTGGCCAGCCCCCCGCTGGTGGTGGCGTACGCCATTGCCGGCACGGTGATGCGCGACCTGATGACCGAGCCGGTCGGCAAGGGCAAGGGCAAAGATGGGAAGTTAAGGGATGTCTACCTGGGCGATATCTGGCCGACCAGCGATGAGATCGACAAGCTCATGAAGTACGCCATGAATGGCAAGGCCTTCCGCGCCAATTACGCCAAGGTCAAGACCGAACCCGGCAAGCTCTGGGAAAACATCAAGGGGGTGACAGGCACCTCCTACACCTGGCCCACCAGCACCTACATCGCCGAGCCGCCCTTCTTCAAGGACTTCACCATGGCCGCGGGCGAGGCCGGCAGCGTGTCGGTCAAGGGCGCGCGCATCATGGCGCTGTTTGGCGACTCCATCACCACCGACCATATTTCGCCTGCCGGCTCCATCAAGGCCAGCTCGCCGGCAGGCCTGTGGCTGCAGGCGCATGGCGTGCAGAAGGCCGACTTCAACAGCTACGGCGCACGCCGCGGCAACCACGACGTGATGATGCGCGGCACCTTCGCCAATGTGCGCATCAAGAACCTGATGATTCCGCCGGATGCAACGGGCTCGCGGGAAGAAGGCGGGGTGACGCTGTTTCAGCCCGGCGGCGACAAGATGTTCATCTACGACGCCGCCATGAAGTACATGGCCGAAGGCACGCCGACGGTGATTTTTGCCGGCGAGGAATACGGCACCGGTTCGTCGCGCGACTGGGCGGCCAAGGGCACCCAGCTGCTGGGCATCAAGGCCGTGGTGGCCCGCAGCTTCGAGCGCATACACCGCAGCAATCTGGTGGGCATGGGCGTGCTGCCCTTGCAGTTCAAGCCCGGCGAATCGTGGCAGACCCTCAACCTCACCGGCTCCGAGGTCATCGATGTGTTCCCTCACCCCGAACTGAAACCCCAGAGCGACGCCATGCTGGTCATCACCCGCGCCGACGGCTCGCGTGAAGAGGTCAGCGTGATCCTGCGCATCGACACCCCGATCGAAGTGGACTACTACCGCAACGGCGGCATTCTTCCTTTCGTGCTCCGGCAGCTCCTGGCTGCATGATCAAACAAGCCGTGATTGCCGGTGGCGGCATCGGTGGGCTTGCGGCGGCACTGTCTGCCTCGCGCGCGGGGTGGGACATTCGCCTGTTTGAACGTGCGCCGGCTTTCAGCGAAGTGGGCGCAGGCGTTCAACTGGGCCCCAACGTCGTCAAGGTGCTGCACGGCTGGGGGCTGGCTCAGCCGCTTGAGGCGGTGGCCGCGTTCCCCGGGCGCCTGCAGGTGCGCAGCGCCGTGTCGGGCCAGGCGCTGGGCGAGTTGCCGCTGGGGGCCAGCATGGTCCGGCGTTATGGCGCGCCCTATGTCACGCTGCACCGTGCCGACCTGCACGGTTTGCTGCTCCAGGCCGTGCAGCTGCAGACCGACGCGAAACTTCACCTGGACCGTCCGCTGCAGTCTTTCAGCCAGACGGCGCAAGCCGTCACGGTGAAAACCGAAGGTGGGCCTGAAATTGAAGGCGACGCCTTGATTGGCGCCGATGGCGTGTGGAGCACGGTGCGCCAGCAGCTGCTGGGCGACGGCCTGCCGCGGCGCACCGGCCACTTGGCCTACCGGGCGCTGGTGTCGCAGGCCAGCCTGCCCGAAAAGCTCAGGACCCAGCATGTCACGGTCTGGCTGGGCCCGCGCATGCACGTGGTGCAGTATCCGGTGCGCAGCGGCGATTGGCTCAACGTGGTCGCCATCGTGCATGGCGAAGTGGCCGCAGATGCCGACCCCTGGGACCACAGCGCCAATGCGGCCGACCTGGCCGCGGCGCTGGCCGGCAGCTGTGCCGCGCTGCGTGAGCTGGTGGACGCTCTGGCCGGCTGGCGCTTGTGGGCGCTGAGCGACCGCGCGCCCATGCAGGGCGCACACCAGCACGCCATAGGCCGCGTGGCCCTGCTGGGCGATGCCGCCCACCCGATGCTGCCCTACCTGGCACAAGGAGCCGGCATGGCGATTGAAGACGCAGCCGAGCTGGGCCACACCCTGGCGCAGGCGCTGGATCCTGCCTTTGATGTGCCGACCATGCTGCAGCGTTATGCGCTGAACCGCTGGCAGCGCAATGCGCAAGTGCAGGCGAGGGCTTTGCGCAACGGGCAGATATTTCATGCGGGTGGCCTGTTGCGCTGGGGGCGGGATACCGCGTTGAAGGTGCTGGGGGAGAAGTTGCTGGATATGCCTTGGCTTTATGGCGGGGTTTCCAGGGTGTTGTGAGTTGCTATTGAAAAGATAGCTGGGTGGTTTTGCTGTGGACTGCTGGCCGGGACTCGCCCCGGCGGGCGACTTACTTTTCTTTGCTTCGCCAAAGAAACCTAAGGAAAAGAAAGGCGACCCGCAGTCTGGGTCCCTGCGCTTCGCTCCGGGCAACCTGCGCTGCTCGACTCCGGCGGGGGTCCGCAGAACTCGCTACGTTGCACTTCGCTCAAACAACTGCGGCCCTGATCCCGCCTGCATCTGCGCTGCTCGGCCCAGCCAGGACGGGGCAAGCGGGAGCGGGAACCGAATACCGGAAGACAAGAAAACCAAGACAAACAAGGACACGCCATGGCGTGTCCTTGTGGTTTCAAGTATTCGAGTTGTGTATTTGGCTGTTGGCTGTTGGCTGTTGGTATTTCTTGCACCCACCCCTTCTGTCTGCGCCGAGGAGCGGAGGTCCAGGCGGATCAGGGATCGCGATTGTCTGAGCGTAGCGAGTTCGAGCGAGACCCCGCCTGGACCGAGCACCGCAGGTTGCCCCGGAGCGAAGCGCAGGGGTCGCAGACAGTAGGGTCGCCTTTTCTTTTGCTTACTTTTATTTTGGCGAAGCAAAAGAAAAGTGAGTAGCCGCCGGGCTACCCCCGGCCAGCAACCCTCAGCAGAGTCAACCCGCTATTAAATAAATAGCACCTCACGCAGACACCTATTCCGGTAAATCCACTTCCCCTACAAATCCGTCCGCAATTTCCAGATCTCCGGAAACAACACCACATCCAGCATCTTGCGCAAATAACTCACGCCGCTGGTGCCGCCGGTGCCGGGCTTGAAGCCGATGATGCGCTCGACCGTGGTGACATGGCGGAAACGCCAGAGGCGAAACGCGTCTTCGAGGTCGGTGAGTTCTTCGCCGAGCTGGTACAGGTCCCAGTACTGCTTCGGGTCGCGGTAGACGGTCAGCCAGGCCTGTTCGACCGCGGCGCTTTCAAGGTAGGGCTGTGTCCAGTCGCGTTCGGTGTGGCTGGCGGGAACGGCCAGGCCGCGCCGCGCCAGCAGGCGCAGGGCTTCGTCATAGAGCGAGGGGGCTTCATAGGCGGCCTGCACCTGCGCCAGCAGGTCCGACCGGTGTGCGTGCGGCTGGAGCATGGCGGCGTTCTTGTTGCCCAAGGCGAATTCGATGCAGCGGTACTGGTAGCTCTGAAAGCCGCTCGACGCCCCGAGGTAGGGGCGCATCGCGCTGTACTCGGGCGGCGTCATGGTGGCCAGCACGTCCCAGGCGTGCACCAGCTGCTCCATGATGCGGCTCACGCGTGCCAGCATCTTGAAGGCGCTGCCCAGTTCGTCGGCCGCTACATTCGCAATCGCGGCGCGCAACTCGTGCAGCATCAGCTTCATCCAGAGTTCGCTGGTCTGGTGCTGGATGATGAACAGCATCTCGTCGTGTGCGGGCGAGAGTGGTTTTTGCGCGTTCAGAATCGCATCCAGCTGCAGGTAGTCGCCATAGCTCATGTCGCGGCTGAAGTCGAGCTGCGCCTTCTCGTCGTGAACAATGCGCTCGGGCGTCGTGGTGGCGCCGTGGTCGGGTTTGGCGGGGGGGTGGGCGTGGGGGCACATGATCAGGTCACCGCATGTTTCTGGTTGAATTCGGCGCTTTGCCATTCACCGGTGTCAAGTACCTGCTTGAGCTGCTCCACGGCGTTCCAGACATCTTCAAAGCCGATGTAGAGCGGCGTGAAGCCGAAGCGCAGGATGTCGAGATGTTTCCCGCCGTCGCCTGCGCGGTAGTCACCAATCACGCCGCGCGCAATCAGCGCCTGCACGATGGCGTAAGCGCCGGACTCACCGCCGCCGGGCCGCCCCAAGGCGGTGACGGCCCCCTCGGGGGGCAGCGACCCGCGCAGCGGTGGAGCGTGGGGGCTGTGTCCGAGCGTGAGGCAAACCTGCGAGCCGCGCTGCGTGTGCTCGCGGGGGGTTGCAAGCCCGAGGCCCTGATCTGCGCAGCGCTCTTCAACCAGTTGAATGAACAGGTCGGTGAGGGCCAGCGATTTGCGGCGCAGCGCCTGCATGCCGCCCAGTGGCTCGGCCGCCAGAAAGCCGTCGAGCCCGCATTCCAGCGCCGTCATGCTCAGAATCGGCTGCGTGCCGCACAGGTACCGAGAAATGCCGGCGGCGGGTCGGTAGTCGGGCGTGAACTCGAAGGGCGCGGCATGGCCCCACCAACCGGCCAGCGGCTGCCAGAAGCGGTCGGCGTGCTTGGGGTTGACCCAGACAAAGGCCGGGGCGCCGGGGCCGCCATTCAAATACTTGTAGCCGCAGCCAATCGAGAAATCGGCCTTTGCGCCGTTCAGGTCCACGGGGACGGCGCCCGCGCTGTGCGCTAGGTCCCAGACCGTCAAGCTACCTGCGGCATGGGCGGCCGCCGTGACGGCGGCCATGTCGTGCATGGCGCCGGTGCGGTAGTTCACATGGGTCAGCATCAGCACCGCCACGTCGGCGGTCAGCGCGCCGTTAATTTCTTCGGGCTCTACCAGTTGCAGCCGCAAGCCGCGTTCCTTGCACAGCGCCTCGGCAATGTAGAGGTCGGTCGGGAAGTTGCTGCGCTCACTCACCACCAGCTTGCGCTGCGGCGCGTCCTGCGCGGCGATATGGAGTGCTGCGCTGAGCACCTTGTAGAGATTGATCGAGGTGCTGTCGGTGGCCACCACTTCGCCCGGTTTTGCACCTATCAGTTGCGCAATCTTGTCGCCCAGGCGCTGCGGCAGGCTGAACCAGCCCGCGCTGTTCCAGCTGCGGATCAGGCCCTGGCCCCACTCCTGCGTCACTGCCTCGGCCACGCGGGCCGCTGCGGTTTTGGGAAGCACGCCGAGCGAGTTGCCGTCCAGGTAAATCACGCCTTCGGGCAGGGTGAACTGGTCGCGCAGGGTACGCAGTGGGTCTTGCGCATCGAGTGCGCGGCAATCTTGCAGAGTTGTGCTCATGTCAGGTTCATCTTTCAGGGGAGTTCGCGCAAGACTGCGCGAACGGGGGAGGCATCGGCCGTCATCAGCTTGAGCGGCAGGGCAATCAGTTCGTAGTCGCCTTCGGGCACCTCGTCGAGCACCAGGTTTTCCAGCACGCGCAGGCCGCGCTGGCGGATCACCTGGTGGCTGTCCAGGGTTTTGCTTCCGGCCGGGTCGATGCTGGCGGTGTCGATGCCGATCAGCTTGACGCCGAGTGCGGCGAGGCGCTCAACGGTCTCGGGCGCGTAGGCCGCGAGCGTGGGGTCCCAGCGCTCGACTGGCATGCGCGCGTAGGTGCGAACCAGCACGCGCGGCGGCAGGTCGTGTACGGCATGCGCCAGGTGCTCCCACTCGATCAGCGGCCCTTTGGCGATGGCATGAATGACGCGGCATGGCCCGATATAGGGCGTGAGATCGACCGCACCGATGGTGGCGCCCTGCGGGTCGTAGTGCAACGGTGCGTCGGCATGTGCGCCGATGTGCGGCGACAAGGTGAGGGTGCTGACGTTCACCGGGCAGCCCGGCGCGATGCTCGCGGCCCATTGCTGCTGGTAGGGCGTGTCGCCCGGAAAAACCGGCGAGCCTGGCGCCACGGGGGGCGAGATGTCCCAAAGCCTCAAGGGCTTTGCGGTGGTGGATGGTAGGACTCTGGCTGTCATACGTGTAAAGGTAGCACCGCCGAAAAAGCCGTGGTGTCGGTTATTTCCAACAAGTGATAAAAATAGTTTAAACCTAAAGTAATTGCCGGCAAAGAAGTCGAAACCAGGGGAGACGGGTTGTGCGCGCTCCTGCCGCCCTGCCGTGGCTGGGGCACAATCCAGAGCATCGGCACTGGCCGTCGGCCGCGGGTCTGACACCCGGATTCTTCTTCATCAACATCAATTAAAGAGACAGAGGTACAACATGGGTTCGAACGACAAGGCAAACGGCAAGGTTGCCGTGGTGACCGGGGCGGGTACTGGCATTGGCCGGGCCGTCGCGCTGGCGTTACTGGAGGCGGGCTACCGCGTGGCGCTGGTCGGGCGGCGCATCGAGCCGCTCAACGAGGTTGCCAAAGCGTCGGGCACTGATCGCGCGCTGCCGGTGCCCACCGATGTGAGCAACCCCGAATCGGTTGTGGCCCTGTTTGCCAAAGTCAAGGAGGTGTTCGGGCGGCTCGACCTGCTGTTCAACAACGCCGGCGTGAACGCCCCGGGTGTGAACATCGAGGACATCACGTTCGAGCAATGGCAAAACGTGGTGAACATCAACCTCACGGGTTCTTTCCTCTGTGCGCAGGGCGCCATCCGGCTGATGAAAGACCAGCAGCCGCAGGGCGGCCGCATCATCAACAACGGCTCGATTTCCGCCCATGCGCCGCGCCCCAACTCGGCGCCCTACACCTCGACCAAGCACGCCATCACGGGCCTGACCAAATCGATCTCGCTCGATGGCCGCAAGTACAACATCGCCTGCGGGCAAATCGACATCGGCAATGCCCTGACTGAGCTCTCCGCCCGCATGACCAAGGGCGTTCCCCAGGCCAACGGCGAGATCGCGGTGGAGCCCATGATGGACGCGAAGGAAGTGGCCGATGCGGTGGTTCACATGGCGGCGCTGCCGCTGTCCACCAATGTGCAGTTCATGACCATCATGGCCACCAAAATGCCGTTTGTGGGTCGGGGTTAGATGTAGTTTCTCACGACGTTGTTCCCATCAAATCCGAGGCGAGAAGCTGGAGGGCGGTGGGAGGTCGCTGAGTGGGGCCTGCGAAAGTTGTAGTGATGCATCCAGGGCTCCAGTTCATGGGCCCGAGCATCTGAATCGGGGTAGATGAAGGCGTAGGCCCATTCGCGCAGCAAGGTCTGGATGAATCGTTCGGCTTTGCCGTTGGTGCGTGGGGTGTAAGGGCGCGTGCGGATGTGCCTGATCCCCAGGCGGCGCAGCAGCTTGGCAAAGCGCTTTGATTTGTAAGCCGAGCCGTTATCGGTCATCACCTGCGCAACGCGCACCCCCATGATTCCCTGCGGCATTGAGTCTCGCTATGAATCTTCAAGGAAAGAGAGATGAACTTATTGCTGATAGTTTTTATCGTTTTTGGTGCCGCTTCATTGTTGTGCATCCTTATCTTGGCGATATTCAAATCCGAGCTGTACTTTTCTCATGCTTTCTTAAAAAATAGTCCAAAAATTTTCGGGCCTGATGCAGCACCTACTGATGAAATCATTTGTTACTGGGTAACAAAAATATTTTTAATTTGCTTCGTTTGTCTCCTTTCAATTTATTTATTCAACATGATGAGGAATTAATAATGATCGTGCCGGAGTGGTAACCCGTTAACCATAGGAGAAAAATAGATGTTGAGATGGATAAGAAATCATTCTGGCGCTTTTTTTATTTGGCCTTTCTTCCTAACACTGCTTGCAACTGTTTACTACTCGTTTTCAGTGGTCAAAAGAAATACAGGTCAACTTTGGCAGAGCGCTATATGGCTGGCCGCATTTGGTCTGGTTGTTGTTTTGATAATGCTGATACCTAACGCCTATGTTAAGAAAAATCTGCCAACAGATTTACGAGGAAAAGCATGGTCTGACATGAATGAACATGAATTTTCCCGATGTAGCGGATATGGGGCGGCTGGGCTTTTATTAGGTACGGCAAGTGTGATTGTCATCTCATCAATACTGGGTTGGTTAATTACTGTAGCTACTATTTTTTCTTTTTAAATAAAGGCGTTGTATGACTGAAGGTCCCTATCACCATCGCTGAGATAGCTTTCTCTTTAGGGGCTGCAGCGAATGATGCCTAGGCCTTCTTGTCGCAGTCGACGCGGTGAACGGCGAAAAGCGCGGCGCGATCTTCCCGGTGACGCTGGCTTTAAAAACCAAGCAGATCGATGTGAACGGCAAGCTGATTCAGCTGATGCCGAGGATGAACCTGACGGCGGAAATCAAGACTGGGCAGCGGCGAGTGATTGAGTATTTGCTGAGCCCGATTCAGCGGGCAGGCAATGAAGGTTTGAGGGAAAGATGATGCTGCTGTTTGAGCTGTAAGACCGTCACTGGCTCGACTTTACCCGCCGTGAAAATTGAACTTACTCACCAGTCCGAAATTAGAGCGACAAGTTGGGAACTTGAGCGAGAGGTGATAGTCTGATGGTGCATGAAAAGAGACGGCCGCACCCTGGACCACGCCACGCTGGAAGAATTTCGCCTGCTGGCGCTGCGCCGGGTGCGCGAAGGCGAGAAGCCCTCGGCGGTGGTGAGGTCCCTGGGCATGAACCGCACCTCGATCTACCGCTGGCTCAAAGCGGCATCGGGACGCGGCAAAGGAGAGCGGGCGCTGGCCTCGCGTCCTGCCACGGGACGCCCCTGCAAATTGACAGCGACCCAGCAAGCTCAGGTCTTTCGCTGGATCAACGGCAAGGACCCCAGGCAGTACGGGCTGGACTTCGGATTGTGGACACGCCAGATCGCAGCCACCCTGATCGAGAAAAAGTTTGGTCTGAAGCTGGGCGTCACGGCCGTCGGCAGAATGCTGGCCCGTCTGGGCTTGAGCCCGCAAAAGCCACTGCAGCGTGCCTACCAGCGCGACCCGCAAGCCATCGAGCGCTGGCAGCGCGAAACCTATCCGGGCATTGCGGCGGCTGCGCGGCAAAGCGGCGCAGACATCTATTTCTGGGACGAGTCGGGCTTTCGTGCCGACACAGTGCATGGCAAGACTTGGGGCGTCAAGGGCAAGACGCCCGTCATCGAGCGTCCCGGCCAGCGCCAGTCGATCTCGGCGGCCTCGGCGGTCAATGCCAAGGGGGGCTTCTGGTTTGCCACCTACCAAGGGGGTCTGACGGCAGAGCTGTTTGTAGTGTGGTGGTCAAGTTATTTCGGACACATCGATAGGTTGTTGAGTTGCCGATTTTTGCTCGAAGGCAATGGGTGACAAATTTCCCAGTTTTGAATGCAGTCGTTCACAGTTGTAGAAGCCGACGATGTAGTCAGCAACGTCGTTTGTGGCCTCACTGTGATTTGCGTAGTCTTTTTGCCAGACCCGTTCCATTTTCAAATTCAGGAAGAAACGCTCCATCACAGCGTTATCCCAGCAGTTGCCTTTTCGGCTCATGCTACCTACCAGCCCATGCTTTTTCAGCAGCGCCTGATGCGCGCTACTCGCGTACTGCGTGCCCCTGTCTGAGTGCACGATTAGCCCAGGACTGGGATTGCGCTGCGCAATGGCTATCTGCAAGGCCGTCGTCACCAGCGTAGCCTGCATATCTCCAGCAGTAGCCCAGCCCACGATCCTGCGCGAATGCAAGTCCAGCACTGCAGCCAGATACAGCCAGCCACTACGCGTGCGAATATAGGTAATGTCGCAAACCCAAGCCCGATCAGGTGCCGTTTGCTCGAACTGCCGGTCCAGCACGTTCGGCGAGACGGCCAGACCGTGCTTGCTGTTCGTGGTGTGCACAAACTTGCGCCTCCAGACCGAGCGCAGCCCATGGGCACGCATGAGGCTACGTACCCGGTGACGTCCCACGGTCACGCCTCGTGCGTGCAGCGCAGCACGCAATCTGCGGCTACCGTAAGCGCGGCCACTGGCCGCGAAAGCGGCTTGCAAATGAACGCTGGCTGCGCACACCACGGGTGCCTGCTGGCTGCGCTTACGCGCCGCGTAGTATCCGGAGCGGCTAATTTCGAGGATTCGGCACGTCTGGCTAACGGGCACTTGGGGGGTAGCCTTCTTTTGCAAGTCCTCAACGAGCTGGTAGCTCATTTGAGTTCGCGGGCAAAGAAGGCCGACGCTTTTTTTAAGATTTCGACATCGCCTCGCAGTTGCCTGTTCTCGCACTCCAACTGACGAATGCGCTGTTGCTCTGCCGTGATGGGTTTGCCAATGCCACTCTGGCCCGACTGCTCGGCTTCAAACTGAGTGAGCCAGCGTCTGACGGCGCTTTCCCCCAGATTCATGTCCTTGCAGACCTGGCCGATGCTCAGTCCTTGAGCTTTGATCATCTGAACCACCTGGAGCTTGAAGCTCGCATCAAAGGTTCTTCGGGATTTCTGATTTTTCACGTCTTGCGCCATTTAGGTTTGAAAAAACCTATCGTTGTGTCTGTTTAAATTAGACCACCACAGTAGAGATGCTCAAGAAAATGATGCGTGGGCGCACCAGTGCGGTTCACCTGATCGTGGACGGGTTGCCAGCCCACAAGAAAGCCAACGTCAAGGAGTACATCGCCAGTACCAATGGAAAGCTGACGATGCATGTTCTTCCGGGCTACGCGCCAGATTTGAACCCCGACGAGTTGGTCTGGAGTCATGTCAAGCGCACCGGTGTTGCTCGCAATCCGTTGCGTGCGGGCGAAAAGCTGGAGATTCGCGTCGAGCAGCAACTGCTAGATGTGAAGAAGAATCGTCGCCTCGTTCGTTCATTTTTCGAGGCTTCTTCTGTCGCCTATATTTCGGACTGCTGAGTAAGAAAGGGCTATTTATGAATCGATTGCAATTGTGGGCAACGAGTCGGCCGATAACTTCGGCGATTCTAATTTTTTTGATCTTAGCTATGTGTTGCATGCTTTTTATATGGAGAAAGCATGCAGAGTATTTAACGGTGTCAAGAGCTGAATGTCCGTCAGAGCACCGGTTCAAACGCGATTTATTTAATTGGACAAAGTGGGCTGGAATTACGCTAGCTCTGTTGAGTATCGCAATTCAATTCTGAGGTGAAATAAATCAACCACCTATGCGTGGGATAAACGGTCTGCGATGGTCTAGATGGTCTTTACGGCACGCATCTCCTGATGGGGATTCCGGCCAGTCTCCACCTGCAATACAGATGCCATGCGTGGGCTGATGTCGCCCGAGGCCGCCGTGCTGAGGTGTCAGGCCTTGGCGTGTGCCGCAGCCGCCGCCCGGGGCATGGCCATGGCCAGCGCGTAATAGGCAATGCCGCCAATGGCCACGCCAAAGAACCAGCCATAAATGCCCCACCAGGACGGCAGCAGGCTGGTGAAGTTGGGCAATATGCTGGAGAACATTGCGCCAATGAAGGTGGCGATGAGGGCATTGGGGTTCCAGCCGCCCTGGTAGCGGTATTCGCCGTCCTCGTGGTAGAGCGCTTCCACGTTGACCTCACCTTTGGCGATCAGGTAGTAGTCCACCAGGATGATGCCCAGCAGCGGCCCCATGGTGGCGCCGATGGCGCCGACAAACGTTGCCGCGTTGCCTTCCCAGGGCGCAAACGGGTAGAGCACCAGCGCGATGCCTGCCGCGATGTAGCCGCCGGTCTTGAAGCTGATCTTGCGCGGGAACACATTGGCAAAGTCAAAGGCGGGCGAGACGAAGTTGGCCACCACGTTGATGCCCAGCGTCGCCACGGCAAAGGTCAGCGCGGCCAGCAGCGCCAGGAACCAGCTGTCGAACTTGGCGGAAATCTGCTCGGGGTGCAGCAGCACCTCGCCATACACCTTGAAGGCGGCAATCGTCGTTACGCCAGCCACCAGCGAGAACAGGATCAGGTTGATCGGCAGGCCCCAGAGGTTGCCTTTCTTGACGGTGGCCTTGTCTTTGGCATAACGCGAGAAATCGCAGAAGTTCAGGTACAGCGCGGCGAAGTAGGTGATCCAGGTGGCGCCCACGGCCATCAGTGCCCAGAACGAGCCGGGCTCGCCGGGGACGCCGGCATCCTTGGTCTTGGCCAGCAGCACATCCTGCGGAATGCCGTGGTCAAACGAGAAGCCGCCGGCCTTGACGCATAGGCCCACGGCAAGCACCAGCATGGCCACCCACACCGCCGGGCCGGCCCAGTCCTGGAACTTGCGCACGGTTTCCATGCCGTTCTGGATGATCAGCAGCTGCAAGGCCCAGACGACGACGAAGCAAATCACCTCCAGGCCCGAATGGCCCAGCATATGCGTTGATTTGTGAAACGCCATGATGGCATCGGAGCGGGTGAGCAGGGCCACGATGGCGCCCGAGGCCGCGGCAGTTTGTGCGCCGTACCAGAAGCAGGCCACCACCGCACGCACCAGCGCGGGCAGGTTGGCACCCCACACGCCGAAGGAGGCGCGGGCCAGCACCGGGTAGGGAACGCCGGTTTTAACGCCGGCATAGCCGACCAGGTTCATCAGGAAAAAGATCACCATCGAGCTCAGGCCGATGGCCAGCAGAAAGTTGGTGAAACTGCCGCACAGCAGGAACAGGCTGGCTGCCAGGTAATAACCCCAGAGGCTGTGCACGTCCGAGGTCCACACATTGAAGATGCTGAAGGTGCCCCAGTTCCGCGTTTTTGCCGGGGCCAGGTCTTCGTTGTAAAGGTCGGGCGATGGGTTGCGAATGTCCATGGGTGATCTCCAATGCAGAGGGTGAATGCAGGGCCAGGGGGACGGGTTACAAACGGCTGATCGGCGGGCCGGTCAATTTTGTATACACGACTGTACTCAGAAATGAAAACTTCGATCCACGGGTTTACCCGTGGCCTGATGCTGCGGTGCAGCATGTTTCATGCCATTGGGCCGAGCGCGCTCCCTCGCTGCGCCGTGGGTCGGTCGGCAGCGTTTTTTGGTGAGCCTTCAGGGCAATGCCGGCGTGCCCAGTCTTACCGGCGTTATCGGTCTTGTTGGCCTTCCCGGCCGTTAATGCCGAGGAGCAGCCTTGCCGGTCAGTAGGCTGCGCTCGGGATGACCGCTTGTCCGGCGCCGGGCGAGATGAAATCAGCCGCCATGCGCCGAACCGCATTGGCATAGACCAGCACATCGACGCCGGTGGCCACAAAGGTGCAGCCCAGGGCCAGGTAGTGCCGTGCCAGCGCCGGGTCCGAGGTCAGCGAGCCCGCTGCCTTGCCGGAGGCGATGATGGTTTTCATGGCCTGCTCGATGGCCGCCTGCACTTCGGGGTGGCCCGGTTTGCCGCGGTGCCCCATGGACGCCGCCAGATCGGCGGGGCCAATGAACACCCCATCCACACCATCTGTCGCGCAAATTGCTTCCAGGTTTTTCAGCGCCGTGACGGTTTCCGCCTGCACCAGCAGGCAGACCTCGCTGTCGGCGTGGTCGAGGTAGTCGGTGCGCGCGCTCCAGCGTGAAGCGCGTCCCACCGCACTGCCTACGCCCCGGATGCCCCGAGGCGGGTAGCGCGTCGCGTCCACGATGGCCTGGGCCTGAGCGGCTGTGTCGACCATGGGTACCAGCAGGTTTTGCGCGCCAATGTCCAGCAGCTGCTTGATCAGCGGCACGTCGCCGGCTACCGCCCGCACGACCGGCTGGGAACGGTAGGGCGCCACGGCCTGCAGGGCGGCCAGTGTGCTGCGCAGGTCATTGGGTGCATGCTCGCCGTCGATCAGCAGCCAGTCGAATCCGGCGGTGGCGCTGACTTCTGCAAGATAGGGGTCGGCCATGGACAGCCACAGGCCGATTTGCTGTTGGCCACTGGCCAGTGCGGCCTTGAAGGGGTTGCCGGTGCTCATGAGTTCATCCTTTGAAATGGTCGTTGACGGTCATTGACGGAGTGCGGGCCGCGCGGCTGGGATCATCGTCTATCGGACATCCTGAGGCCGCGACGCGATCCCTCGTGTCCCTTGTCCAAAGCGTGCTGTCGCGAATGCCGACGATACCAGTCTCAGGGCAGTCTTGGGGCAGCCTTAGGGGCGCGGCGGTCAGCTCACAATGCCCAGGTGCCAGGGCACGAATTCGTGATCGCCCAGGCCCAGTGCCTCGCTTTTGGTCGGCTCGCCCGAGGCATGGCGCAGGATGGCCTCGAAAATCCGCTGGCCCATTTGCGGCACGTCCAGCTTGCCGTCCAGGATGGCGCCGCAATTGAGGTCCATGTCTTCCTCCAGGCGGGTGAACATGGGCGTGTTGCTGGCCAGCTTGATCGTGGGCGCCGGCTTGGAGCCGAACATCGAGCCGCGGCCAGTGGTAAAACAAATCAGGTTGGCGCCGCTGGCAATTTGCCCGGTCGAGGCCACCGGGTCGTAGCCCGGCGAATCCATGAACACGAAACCGTGGCGGTCGATGGGCTCGGCGTATTCATACACGGCCTGCAGCGGCGTGGTGCCGCCCTTCATGGCCGAGCCCAGCGATTTTTCAAAGATATTGGCCAGCCCGCCCGCCTGGTTGCCGTGCCCGACCACGCCATTGAACTGGGCGTTGTGGCCCGCCGTGTAGTGCTCCCACCAGGCCAGCCGGTCCAGCAGTTTCTGGCCGACTTCCGGGGTCACGGCGCGGCGGGTCAGCATGTATTCCACACCATGGATCTCGGGCGTTTCCGACAGGATGGCGGTGCCGCCGTGGCGCACCAGAATGTCCATGGCCGCGCCCAGCGCCGGATTGGCCGTGATGCCGGAGAAGCCGTCGGAGCCGCCGCACTCCAGGCCAATCTTCAAATGGCTGGCCGGCACGGGCTGACGCCGGGCGGCATTCGCTTCAGGCAGCATCTCCCGGATGGCGGCTATGCCGGCTTCAATGGTTACGCGGGTGCCGCCCACCTCCTGCATTACCAGCGTGCGCATGAGTTTGCTTTCAGGCAGGCCTTGCGATTCCACCAGCGACGCCACCTGGTTGCGCTCGCAGCCCAGCCCCACAATCAGCACCCCTGCCAGGTTGGGATGGCGGGCATAGCCGGCCAACGTGCGGCGCAGCACATCAAAATGTTCGCTGGGCGACGACATGCCGCAGCCGCTGGTTTGCGCAAAGGCGGCCACGCCGTCCACGTGTGGAAAGTCCGCCAGCCGCTCTGGCGTGAAGTGGGCCGCAATGTTCTTGATGACGGTGGCGGAGCAGTTGACCGACGACAGAATGCCGATGAAGTTGCGGGTGCCGACGCGGCCGTCGGGGCGCACAAAACCCATGAAGGTGGCGCGCTCGGCATCCGTCACATACTCGACTGGCCGCACGTCCTGGCCGAAAGCCGGGTCACGCTCGAAGTTCACCAGCGTCAGGTTGTGCGCGTGCACATGGTCGCCCGCCTCGATGTCGCGCGCGGCGATGCCGATCACGGTGTCGTACTTGATGATGCGCTCGCCCCCGGCGATGCGGCAGGCGGCGATCTTGTGACCGGCCGGCACCTGGGCGCGCGCACGCGCATCAATCTCCGGCAGCGCCTGGCCCAGTGCGAGCGGGGTCTTCGCCACCAGCACGTTGTCGTTGGCGTGCAGGCGGATCAGCGGACTGGCGGTGGGGGAAGGCATGGCTGGACTGGGAAGGTCTGGAAAGGTCTGGAAGGGGTGGGCTGAGTTGGGAAAGGCAACGCGGGTGGCGCTCAGCTCTTCATCAATTCCCTGAGCTTGAGCTTTTCAATGAGCACGGTTTCTTTCTGGTAGACGCTGGCCACATACTTCTCGTAGTCCGGGCCGTCCAGGTAAAGCACCGGTGCATCGATCTTGTCGGCGACCTGTTTGAACTCGGGGCTGGCCACGGCCACGCGAAACGCTTCGCGCAGTTTCTGGGTGATGGCCGGGTCCATGCCTTTCGGGGCGCCGATGCCGTTGGGCGCATCCACCACCACGTTGTAGCCCAGTTCCCTGAGCGTGGGCGCATCCTTGAAGCGTGCGGTGCGCCGTTCGCCCCAGGTGGCCAGCAGCTTGAGCTTGCCGGCCTCGACATGCGGTGCCCAGGAACTGGAGTCGGCCAGCAGGTCGACATGGCCGCCGAGCACCACCTGCAGCGCTTCGGCACCCCCCTTGTAGGGCACATGGTTGAACTGGACGCCCGCCGCCAGGGCGAACTCCTCCATGCCGACGTGCGTGGCGCCGCCGATGCCCGCATGGGCATAGGTCAGCTTGCCGGGGTTGGCTTTGGCAAAAGCCACGACTTCCTGCAGCGACTTGAAGCGCGAGTCGGCCGGGGCGGCAATGCCGAAGGTCTGGCCCGAGGTGCGCGCCAGGTAGGTGAAATCCTTGAGCGGGTCCAGTTGCAGTGTGCCGAGCTGCGAGAAACGCGTGACGGAAATCGGTATCTGGCCGATGGTGTAGCCGTCGGGCCTGGCAGAGGCCATGGCCTTGGTGCCAATCATGCCGGAGGCGCCGGCCTTGTTTTCAACCGCGATGGACTGGCCCAGCACGCGCGCGGCGATCTGGCACAGTGCGCGCATGGACTGGTCCGCCGTGCCGCCGGCCGGCCAGGGGCAGATGAAGGTGATCGGCCGGTCGGGATAGGCCTGCGCCTGTGCGCGCAAGGGGTTCATGAGTGCCAGTGCCCCGACGCCCGTAGCGGCGGCGCCGATGAGCAGTTCGCGGCGCCTGACCCCGGCGGGAAGGGTGGAAATTTTCATGTTTGTCTGCCTCGGGTGGATGGATACGGATGAAATTCTTATGCAGCGTCTTATGGCCGCGTCTTATGCCGCGTCTTATGCCGCGTCTTATGCAGCGATTCTTGCCCGATTCTTCATAACAATCTAATCGAATAGTGGAATAGCTTCATAGCCTCTGGGTTAATATGAACCATGGCCCAGATTGACCGTGTCCTTCGCTCCAACATCAAACTGCGCCACCTGCAACTGATGGTGGCGCTGGACCAGTTTCGCCATCTGGGCCGAACGGCCGAGTTCCTGTCGGTCAGCCAGCCGGCCGTCTCGAAAATGCTCACCGAGGTCGAGAGCATGCTCGACCTGACGCTGTTTGAGCGCTCCACGCGCGGCACGGTTCCCACATCCAGCGGCCAGGCCATCGTGCGTTTTGCGCGCTCGGTGCTGGCGGAATACGAACGCACGCGCGATGAAATTGCAGCGGTGGCCAGCGGGGCGGCGGGCCGCACCCGCGTTGGTGCCATGGTGGTGGCCATGCCGGTCCTGCTGGCCGGTGCGGTCAAGTTGCTCAAGCAGCGTTCGGCGCAGGCCACGGTGCTGGTGGAGGAGGGCGACCTCACGCACCTGCTGCCCAAACTGCGCCTGGGCGAACTGGACCTGTTTGTCGGCCGGCTGGAGCCTGGCTACGCCGCGCCGGACCTGGTGACCGAGGCGCTGTTCAACGAACCGATGAAGGTGGTGGTCAGGCGCGGCCATGCCCTGGCGCGGCGCAAAACCCCGGGCTGGGCCGATCTGGCCGCCATGCCCTGCGTATTGCCGCCGCCCTGGGCTTCACTGCGTGTGAAGATCGAGCAGACTTTCTTTCGCCACGGGCTGAACCCGCCGGTCGATATTGTCGAGACCTCGTCCTTCCTGGTGCTCAGCACTTTTGTGCAGCAGCGCGAGGCGGCCGGTTTCCTGGCGCGCTCGGTGGCCCTGCACTTCGAGAGGGAGGGCCTGTTTGACATTTTGCCCATCGAGGTACCGATTGAGCTGCCCCCCATCGGCCTCATCACCGTGCGGGGGCGGCGGCTGACGCCGAGCAGTGAGCAATTGATGGACTGTTTGCGCCTGGTCGCCGAAGACGTTCACAACGAAGAGAGTCAGACGCCGGGCCAGAAATCGACACGGGCCGCGGTGCTTAAGCCGGCACAGAAGCTGGCAAAGAAAGGGAGCAAGCAAGCCAGTAGCGCCAGGAGTGCCAGGAGTGCCAAGGCAACTGGCGCGTGATAGCGGCGTACCGGGCTTCGCGCGGTTCCGCTGCGCTATCGAGTCAATTCACCTCTACCGCAAACAGCCCGCCCGACCACGGCGCGATGGCCAATGCATCGAGCGATACCGGCTGCCTGGCCGTCGTCACCTAGAGCTAACGTGCGCTGCGCGCACATGAGCCTGTGCCGAAACAGAATGCCGGCGCTAATGCACTAATGCGCCACCGGGCCGAATTTCATTCGACCCGTCCGAGCAGCAGGAACTCCATGAGTGCCTTCTGCACGTGCATCCTGTTTTCCGCCTCGTCCCACACCACGGACTGCGGCCCGTCAATCACGTCGGCTTCGACCTCTTCGCCGCGGTGCGCGGGCAGGCAGTGCATGAACAGGGCATCGGGCTTGGCGGCCCGCATCATGTCGGCATCGACGCACCAGTCGGCAAAGGCTTTCTTGCGCGCTTCGTTTTCGGCTTCATAGCCCATGCTGGTCCACACATCGGTGGTGACCAGGTCGGCGCCGGCGCAGGCCTGCATCGGGTCCTTGAACACCTGGTAGCTTTCGGCCGAGCGGATACCGGCAATGGACTGGTCGACCTCATAGCCGCCAGGTGTGCTCACATGCACCTTGAAGCCCAGGATTTCGCTGGCCTGCAGCCAGGTGTTGGCCATGTTGTTGCCGTCGCCCACCCAGGCCACAGTCTTGCCCAGGATGGAGCCGCGGTGCTCGATGTAGGTGAAGATGTCCGCCAGGATCTGGCAGGGGTGGAATTCGTTGGTCAGGCCGTTGATGACCGGCACGCGCGAATGCTCGGCAAAGCGGTCGATCTTGGTCTGCTCGAAGGTGCGGATCATCACCAGGTCGACCATGCGGCTGATGACCTTGGCGCTGTCTTCAATCGGCTCGGCGCGGCCCAACTGGCTGTCGCCGGTGGTGAGGTGCACCACGCTGCCACCGAGCTGGTACATGCCGGCCTCAAAGCTGACGCGGGTGCGGGTCGAGGCTTTTTCGAAAATCATTGCCAGCGTGCGGTCCGCCAGCGGCTGGTGCTTTTCGTAGGCCTTGAATTTTTTCTTGATGACCGCCGCCCGTTCGAACAGGTAGGCGTATTCGCTGGCATTCAGGTCGCTGAACTGCAGGTAGTGTCTGATGGGCCTGGCCGCGGTGCTTTTCGCTTCGGCTGATTCGCCGGCCCCGGATTTCGTTGCCTTGGTCGCGCTCTTGGTCATGCTTTCTCTTTCAATAACTGCTTGATCAGCGGGACCACAATCGCCACGACTTCATCGGCTTCGGCGGTGGTCATGATCAGCGACGGCACCAGGCGGATCACGGTGTCGGCCGTCACGCTCAGCAGCAGGCCTTTCTCGGCAGCGCGGGCAAGCAGTTCCCCGCAAGGCTTGGTCAGCTCAATGCCCAGCATCAGGCCGCGGCCGCGGATTTCCTTCAAGCCCGGCTCGTCGGCCAGCTCGCGCGTCAGCGCCGCCCGCAGGTGGTCGCCCACCTTGACCGCATTGGCCAGCAGGCCTTCTTCTTCCATGATGCGCAGGGTTTCCACGCCGGCGCGCATGGCCAGCGGATTGCCGCCAAAGGTCGAGCCGTGGTTGCCGGGGCTAAAAATATGGGCAGCCTTGGGGCCGGCCACCACCGCGCCGATCGGCACGCCCGATCCCAGCCCCTTGGCCAGCGGCATGACATCGGGCTTGATACCGGACCACTGGTGGGCAAACCATTTGCCGGTACGGCCCATGCCGCACTGCACTTCGTCGATCATGAGCAGCCAGTCGCGCTCGTCGCAGAGGGCGCGCACCTCCCGCAGGTACTCGTCCTTCATACTGTTGATGCCGCCTTCCCCCTGGATGGCTTCAAAGAACACGGCGACCACGTTGGGGTTGCCGACCGTGGCGGCCTTCAGGGCCTCCAGGTCGTTGAGCGGCACACGGATGAAACCTTCGACCAGCGGGCCAAAGCCGGCTTGCACCTTGGGGTTGCCGGTGGCGCTCAGGGTGGCGATGCTGCGGCCATGGAAGGCTTTTTCATAGACCACGATCTCCGGCCTCTCGATGCCCTTGTCATGGCCGAACTTGCGCGCCAGTTTCAACGCGGCCTCGTTGGCTTCAAGGCCGGTGGAGCAGAAAAATACGTTCTCCAGGCCCGACAGCTCCACCAGTTTGGCCGCCAGCGTTTCCTGCAGCGGCACATGGTAGTAGTTGGAGGTATGGATCAGCCGGCCGATCTGCTCCTGCAGCGCGGGCACCAGTTTCGGGTGGTTGTGGCCGACGGTGTTCACGGCAATACCGCCCAGCGCGTCCAGGTAGGACTTGCCGTTGACGTCCCAGACGCGGCAACCTTGGCCATGCGACAACGCGATGGGCAGGCGGCCATAGGTGTTCATGACGTGGGGTGAGGCGGCTTCGATGGGCTGGGGCAGGGCTGCGTTCATGGCAAAAACTCCGGGCAAGGCAGGGAACAGGCGGCCGCCGGGAAGCCGACGGGCATGCGGCAATTTTAGGCGCAGACTTTGCGGGCTTTTGTGACGATAGTGCATCACAGCAATGTGCAGAATTGGAGTGACAGTCAGGACTTGAGTCTTATATAAGATACAATCATGGTGCGGTGCAGCATGGCGCAATACCCCCAGCTCCTGGCACGCGACAAACCCTCCATCAGATGGTCTCCAACTCCGCCAAAGAAGTCTTTATTCAGGGCATTACCCGAGACGGCAAAACCTTCCGGCCCAGCGACTGGGCCGACAGGTTGTGCGGTGTGATGAGCCAGTTCCGTCCCGGCGGGCCGCAGCCGGGCAGCCATCTCACCTATTCGCCCTGGTGCGTCCCCACGGTCATCAATGGCCTCAAGTGCGTGGTCGTCAACGCCGAGTTGCGCGATGTCGAACCCATGGCCTGGGACTTTGTGATCAACTTTGCCAAGGACAACGAACTGCAGGTGGCTGAAGCCTGCCTGATTCCCGATAAGCCGTAAAGCGGCGGCGCGGGCACGATGCGCGGTTGCCGCATACCCGCTCGCTACGCTTTCAGGCTCACCCAGCCGCAACCGGAGCAGAAAACAAAAAAGCCGTCTTTCGACGGCTTTTTGCTTTGCTGCAGCGCACCCTACAAAACGGCGGACCGAAAAATCAGTCCGGGCGGTTTGCCTGATTGATCAGGCTGATCAGGCGGCCTTTGCGGGGGCCAGTGCCAGGGCTTTCACCTTGGCGGACAGGCGGCTTTTATCGCGCGCTGCCTTGTTCTTGTGGAAGATGCCTTTGTCGGCCACGATGTCCACAATGCTCTGGGCCTTGGCGAACAGGTCTTTGGCCTTGTCCTTGTCACCGGCTGCAACGGCTTTTTCGACGTTTTTCACAGCGGTACGGTATTTGGAGCGCAGCGAGGTGTTCGCAGCGTTGAGTTTGGTGTCCTGGCGGACGCGTTTGCGGCCCGACGCAAGGCGCGGGTTCTTTTTCTTGGGTTTGGCGGTGGCCATATATAGTTTCCTTTAATCCTGGGGAGGAGTCTGTGGATGTTGCAGCAAACCTAGCATTATATACCCCCACGGTCGTGCACTTCGTGTCACTCCCTCCCCCCGAGGGGGCCGCTGCGCCTGCGGCCCGGCGAAGCCGGTTCCGCGGCCCCTGCTGGTGAAGAGGTCCTCGCTGATCGCCAAGTAGGCCTTAGGCGACGGTGGCGCAAATCACGTCACGGCGCGCAACGCAGAACTTCAAGGTCGAGCCGCGGAACCGGCTCTGCCGGGCCGCAGGCGGGCGGCCCCCTCGGGGGGCAGGGAGCTACACGCAGTGAGCGACCGTGGGGGCTATAAACTCCACGGGTGTCACTTTTCAAAGCCGCCTCCACCGTTTCCCTGCTCACCCTGGTTTCCCGGATCACCGGTTTGGTGCGTGAACTGCTGATTGCCTCAACTTTTGGCGCCAGCGCCATGACCGACGCCTTCAACGTGGCGTTTCGCATCCCCAACCTGTTTCGCCGCCTGTTTGCCGAGGGCGCCTTCAGCCAGGCCTTTGTGCCGGTGCTGGCGGCCAGCAAGGCCAAAAACGGCGACGCCGAGACCAGGCTGTTGATCGACCGGGTTGCGACGCTGTTGACTTGGGCGCTGCTGCTGACCTGCGTGATCGGCGTGGCGGCGGCGCCGGTGCTGGTCTGGGCCATGGCCAGCGGCCTGAAGCAGGAACCGCGCGGCTTTGAAGCTGCTGTCTTCATGACCCGCTGGATGTTCCCCTACATCGCCTTCATGTCGCTGGTGGCGCTGTCGTCCGGCGTACTCAATACCTGGCGGCGTTTTGCGGTGCCGGCGGCGACGCCGGTGCTGTTGAACCTGGCCATGATTGCGGCCGCCTGGCTGGGCGCGCCCTGGTTCCGGGCACAGGGCATCGAGCCGGTCTACGCCCTGGGCGCCGGCGTGATGCTTGGTGGGGTTTTGCAGTTGGCAGTGCAGGTGCCGGCCTTGCTGCGCCTGGGCCTGCTGCCAAAAATTGGCTTCAATTGGGCGCTTATCCAGGCTGCCTGGGCGGACACGGCGACAAAAAACATCGCCACACTGATGGTTCCCGCCTTGCTGGGTGTCAGCGTGGCGCAGATTTCCCTGCTGATCAACACCCAGATTGCCTCGCACCTGACGCCTGGCAGCGTGAGCTGGCTGACCTATGCCGACCGGCTGATGGAGTTCCCGACGGCCATGCTGGGCGTGGCCATCGGTGTGGTGCTGATGCCACAGCTGGCGGCCGCCAAGGCAGCCGGCGACGCTGCCAAATACTCGGCCATGCTGGACTGGGGCCTGCGCATCGTGGTCGTGCTTGCCGTGCCTTGCGCCGTAGCCCTGCTGACCTTTGCACAGCCGCTGGTCGCGACGCTCTACCACTACGGCGCTTTTACCGACCGGGACGTGCAGCAGACCACGATTGCGCTGATGGGCTACGGCGCAGGCCTGCTGGGCCTGGTGGCCATCAAGGTGCTGGCGCCGGGTTTTTATGCCAGCCAGGACATCCGCACGCCTGTGCGCATTGCGGTGGTGGTGCTGGTCATCACGCAATTGCTCAATGTGGCGCTGGTGCCTCTTTTGCAGCACGCCGGGCTGGCGCTCGCCATTGGCATCGGGGCGCTGATCAATGCGCTGTGGCTGCTGGTGGGCCTGATGCGGCGCGGCAGTTACACGCCTGCGCCTGGCTGGGGTGCTTTCGCCTGCCAGGTCCTCGCCGCCAGCGCCTTGCTGGCGGTGTTTTTGCTGTGGGCCGCAGGCCGGGTGAGCTGGACCGGCCTCAAAAGCGCCTATTTGGAACGAATTTGGTTGCTAGCCCTTGTTTTGTTGGTGTCGGCAGCTATTTATTTTGTAGCGCTCTGGCTCTCCGGGCTGAAGTTGCGCCAGCTGGTCAGGCGCTGATCCGGCCGGCGCGGTTGGTCCAGCCTGCCTTTGGTCGGCTGGGACGAACCGGGGGTATTCCTGATCCCCACAGGGGTGTCAGTTTGTGAGAAAGTAGTGCCATGCAATTAAATCTGGCCGTACCGTCCCCGTTGCAGTATTTCTCCAGTCTGGTGCAAAGCGATGAGCATTTCCCGCTGCTGGAAACCGCCATCAGCCTGGCCCAGGATGAATACCCTGACCTTGACGTGCAGCAGGTGCTGGGCGATGTGGACCAGTTGCTGGCCCGCCTCAAGCGCCGCCTGCCGGCGGACGCACCCGCGCTGCAACGCCTGCGCGCGCTGAACCAGTTTTTTTTCCATGATCTGAGTTTTGGCGGCAATGTCAACGATTACTACGACCCCGACAACAGCTACCTGAACGCCGTGCTGCGCACCCGCCGCGGCATTCCCATCACGCTGGCCGTGCTGTGGCTGGAACTGGCCTTGGGGCTGGGCCTGAACGCGCGCGGGGTGGCCTTTCCGGGGCATTTCATGGTCAAGGTCAATTTGCCCAAGGGCCAGGTGGTGATTGATCCGTTCAGCGGGCAGTCCCTGAGCCGCGAAGAGCTGGCCGAGCGGCTGGAGCCGTTCCGCCAGCGCGGCAGCATGGCGGAAGAGTTCGAGGTGCCTATGGGTCTGTACTTGCAGTCTGCGCCGCCGCGCGACATCATCAGCCGCATGCTGCGCAACCTGAAGGAAATCCATAAAACCCAGGAAGACTGGCCGCGCCTGATTGCCGTGCAGGACCGCCTGATCGTGCTGCAGCCCGACGCCTGGCCCGAGTACCGTGACCGCGGGCTGGCCTGGGCAGCGCAGGGGGAAGCGACCCGTGCAATATCCGACCTGGAAACCTACCTGGCGCATGCCGAGGACGCACTGGACATTGACGCGATGAGCGAGCGCGTGTCCCAGTTGCGGGGAAAACACTGACTTGACCTGGGGCGCCCGGCCGGCCAAAGGGATCGGTGACCGCCTCAGGATCGTGTCCTCTCATTCTCCCTTTGTCAGGTGCTCCAGAGTTGGGTGCCGCGCCAGCGCCAGAGCATGGCCAGCGCCACCAGGCAGAAGGCCGCGCCAGCGGCAAAGGTCACCGGTGCGCCGAGCTGGTCCCAGAGCACCCCGGCCAGCGTGCTGGCCAGCAGCATTGCCAGGCCGCTCATCAGGTTGAAAAAACCGAATGCCGTGCCGCGCAGGTCAGCCGGTGCGGCGTTGGTCACCATGGTGGCCAGCAAACCCTGGGTCATGGCCATGTGCAGGCCCCACAGCGCGATGCCGGCCCCTATCCACGCCATTGGCCAGGTCCAGTGGCTGCTGGAGGCCAGCAGCACATCGGCGCCAATCAGCACCACCAGCCCCCAGGCCAGCAGTGTGGTGTGGCTCACCGAGTCCGACAGCTTGCCAAACGGGTAGGCGCCCAGGGCATAGACCACGTTCATCCCGATCAGCACCAGCGGCGTGTAGGCGACCGGCAGGCCGCCCTGCAGCGCCCGCAGCAGTAAAAACGCTTCACTGAAGCGCGCCAGCGTGAACACCGCGCCGATGGCAACCACCCGCCAGTACGGTCCGCTCAGGCGCTTCAGGTTGTCTTTGCTGATCGGGTTGAGCCGCGGTGCCTGCCTGCCTGTCGCGGGCTCGCGCACGCCGAACAGCAGCAGGGCCACGGCCAGAAAGCCCGGAATGATGGCCACCCAGAAAATGGCCCGAAAGTCATTGGCCCAGAGCAGCATCAGGCCCATGGCGACGAGCGGACCGAGAAAGGCCCCCACGGTATCGAGCGACTGGCGCAGCCCGAACGCCGCGCCGCGCAGGCTGGGCGGCGCCAGATCGGCCACCAGTGCATCGCGCGGGGCGCCGCGCAGGCCTTTGCCGACGCGGTCGATCAGGCGGGCGGCCAGCACCATGCCGGTGGTCGTGGCCAGGGCAAAGAGGGGTTTCGACAGCGCACCCAGGCCGTAGCCGAGCACCGCCAGCGGTTTGCGCTTTCCCCAGTAGTCGCTGAGCACGCCCGAGAACACTTTGACGATGAGCGCCGTGGCTTCGGCAAAGCCCTCGATCAGGCCGACGGCCCACATGCTGGTGCCCAGCACCGTGACCATGAAGACCGGCAGCAGGCTGTGGATCATCTCGGAAGAAATGTCCATGAGCAGGCTGACAAAGCCCAGCGCCCAGATGCCCGCCGGAAGACGCTGCGAGTGGCCGGGTTTATCAGCCATGGGCCGTGGGCTTTACCGGAAGCGCTTGTTGCCGGCCAGCCATCGCAGCCGGATCAGCCGACGATGACGGCGGCGCCCTCGCCGCGGGGGGCAATCACGCCAATCTCATAAACCTGTTCACCGGCGTCGCGCAGGGTTTTGGCCGTGGCCTGGGCGTTGGCGGCATCCACCACGACCACCATGCCGATGCCGTTGTTGAAGGTGCGGTTCATCTCAAAGTCATCGATGCCGGCCGTCTTTTGCAGCCAGGCAAACAGCTCCGTTTGCGGCCAGCTGCCTTTTTTGAGGTGGGCCGCCGTGCCCTCGGGCAGCACGCGTGGGATGTTTTCCAGCAGGCCGCCACCGGTGATGTGGGCCAGCGCCTTGATCGGATGCGCGGCCAGCGCGGCCAGCACGTTTTTGACGTACAGCCGGGTCGGCTCCATCAGGGCCTGCTTGAAGGGCTTGCCGTCCAGCGTGGCGGGGCGGTCGGCGCCGGCACGCTCGATGCATTTGCGCACCAGGCTGAAGCCGTTGGAGTGCACGCCGCTGCTGGCCAGGCCCAGCACCACATCGCCGGGCTGCACTTCCTTGCCGGTCAGGATCTTCGACTTTTCCACGGCACCCACGGCAAAACCGGCCAGGTCGTACTCGCCCTCGGGGTACATGCCGGGCATTTCGGCGGTTTCGCCGCCAATCAGCGCGCAACCGCTCAATTCGCAGCCTTTGGCAATGCCGCCGACCACCGCCGCGGCGGTGTCCACATCGAGCTTGCCGCAGGCGAAGTAATCCAGGAAAAACAGCGGCTCGGCGCCTTGCACCAGTACGTCATTGACGCTCATCGCCACCAGGTCGATGCCGACGGTATCGTGCATGTTCCATTCAAAGGCCAGGCGCAGCTTGGTGCCCACGCCGTCCGTGCCGCTCACCAGCACCGGTTCCTTGTAGCGCTTGGGCACCTCAAACAGCGCGCCAAAACCGCCAATGCCGGCCAGCACGCCTTCGCGCATGGTTTTCTTGGCCAGCGGCTTGATGCGTTCAACCAGGGCGTCGCCTGCGTCAATGTCAACGCCGGCGTCTTTGTAGCTCAGGGGAGAAGAGGAGGAGGTGGTCATGGGGTGGGGCTCTGATGCGATGGGGTGCGGTCGGTCGGGTGGGCGGGGGCTGCAGTCTGGAGCAGCCCTGCAAGCCCGATAGAATTCAGCCTTAGATTCTAAAGGCTGCGTGTCTGGGCCCTGCCAAACTCTCTGGCAGACCCTGACCAGCCTCCTCCGGCAAGCTCAACGCAAGGCTTTATGCAATTCACCCACACCCAAAAAAGCGTCGCCGCCTGGTGCCTGATTGCGGCGCTGGCCGTTGTCGCGCTGTGGCTGCTGGGCCCGGTGCTGACGCCTTTTGTGGTGGCGGCGGTGCTGGCCTATGCGCTGACGCCGCTGGTGAACAGGCTGGACAGCCTCGGCAAGGGCCGCCTGCCGCGCGTGGTGGCGGTGTTGCTGGTGGAGTTTTTGTTTATCGTGGTGCTGCTCGGCCTGTTTCTGCTCATCGTGCCCATCATGGCCAAGGAACTGCCGCTGCTGCGCGAACAGGTGCCGCTGCTGGCGGACCGCCTCAACACCGAATTGGCGCCATGGCTGGCGAAGTTCGGCTTTCGGGTGTCGCTCGACGTGGCCAGCATCAAGGCCTTTGTGCTCAAGTACCTCAACGCCAATTTTGAGGACGTCTTCGGTTCGCTGCTGTCCTCGCTCAAGCTCGGCGGCAGCGTGGCGCTGGCCATCATGGGCAATGCCGTGCTGATCCCGGTGGCACTTTTTTACCTGCTGATGGACTGGAACAGCTTTGTCGCCCGCGCGCTCGAACTGGTGCCGCCGCGCCTGCGCGAGGGTTTCGACAGCTTCACCAGCGAGGCCGATTCGGTGCTGGGTCAATACCTGCGCGGACAGTTGCTGGTCATGCTGATCATGGCCGTTTTCTATGCCACTGGGCTGGCGCTGTTTGGCCTGGACCTGGCGGTACCCATCGGCGTTTTTACCGGGCTGGCCATGTTCATTCCCTACCTGGGTTTTGGCTTGGGGCTGGTGCTGGCGATGCTGGCCGGCGTGCTGGAATTCGCCTCCCTCAAGGCGCTGGTCATGGTAGCGGTGGTGTATGGGCTGGGGCAGGTGATTGAAAGCCTGTACCTTACGCCGCGGCTGGTGGGGGAGCGCATTGGCCTGCACCCGCTGGCGGTTATCTTTGCCTTGCTGGCATTTGGTCAGATGTTCGGGTTTGTCGGCGTGCTGGTGGCACTGCCGGTAAGCGCCGTGTTGCTGGTGGGTATTCGTCGCCTCAAGGCCAGCTACATCGCCAGCAGGCTTTACACGGCCTGAGGGCTTCCATGGGCAGACGTGAAACCGGCAGCGTGCAGGCATGAAACAGATAGCGCTTGATATCGGGCTGGCCTCCGCCCCGTCGTTTGCCAATTTCTTTGGCGGACCGAACGAGGCGGCGCTTAAGCACCTGGAGCTTTGGGCTGGCAACACCCTGCGTTCACCGGTGCCGACCTACCTGTGGGGCGAGCCGGCCAGCGGCAAAACCCATTTGCTCCGGGCCGTCAGCGAGGCGCTGCGGGAGCAGGGCGCCCCGGTGGGCTGGATGGATGCGTTCGTGCTCGAACCGCCGGAATTCAGCGAATCCTGGGCCGCCGTGATTCTGGACGACTGTCATCTTTACACGGCGGTGCAGCAGCAGGCCGCGTTCAACTGGTTTGTCAATGCTCTTAATTCGGCCGATGGCCGACCGCGCTGGGTGCTGGCGGCCGGCTTGGTGCCGCCCGCCGATCTGGCCTTGCGTGAGGACTTGCGCACGCGGCTGGGCTGGGGTCACGTGTTTGCCCTGCAGGCCCTGACCGAAGCGGAGCGCCGTGCCGTGCTCAGGCGCGAAGCCGATGCGCGCGGTGTGTTTCTGGGCGATGACGCCATGGACTTCATGCTGACACGGTTTTCGCGCGACCTCGCAAGCCTCATGCAACTGCTGGACCAGCTCGACAGCTACGCCCTGCAAACCAAGCGGGCCATCACGATCCCGCTGATCAAATCCATGCTGGAAAACGGATAAGTACTCGGATAAGTATTGCTCTATACAACAAATATTAATTTGTTGTATAGTTCGGGCCATGCTCCTGCATGCTGAACTTCCCCTTTCTGCCCAGACGGCTTATGCCCAACTGGCGGACGTGGCGACTTCGCTGGAGCTAAACCGCAGCATCGAAAACCTGCATGGCAGTTTTTCGCGCAAGACGGTGCAGGGTGCGGTGTACTGGTATTTTTCCTATCGCGACCTGAACGGACAATTGCGCCAGCTCTATGTCGGGCCCGACACCGATGCCGTCCGCACGGCGGTCGAGCGCGCCCGGAACCCCACCATCAAACCGGACGCGGCCCTGTCGCCGCTAGCCAAGGCCGCAGTGGCTCTCGGGTGCGCCCCGGCCCTGCCCAAGCATGTACGCGCGGTCCGTCGCCTGTCCGACTATGGTTTTTTTCGCGCCGGCGGGGTGTTGGTCGGCACGCACGCTTTCATCGCTCTTGGCAACATGCTGGGCGTCAAATGGTTTGCTGGCGGGGCGACTACCGACGTGGATTTCGCGCACGCCGGCAAGAATATCTCGGTCGCGCTGCCGGCGAATGTGCAGATTGACGTGCATGCCGCGCTCACGAGCTTTGAACAGGGCTTCATACCGCTGGTCCAGCTCAGTGGAGGTGCGGGTGCTTCCTACAAGCTCAGCGGGGATCCGGAATTCCAGATCGATTTCCTGACTTCGGCTCACCGGGGTGGCGACGGGCCTATCGTCATACCGAACCTCAATGTCGGCCTGCAGCCGTTGCGTTTCATGGAGTTTTCCCTCGAAAGAGTGACGCAGGCGGTGCTGGTTGACCGCAACGGCGGCGCCGTGACGGTGAGTATTCCCGCGCCGGAACGTTACGCGGTGCACAAGCTGCTGATCGTGGGTGAGCGGTCGGGGGCCATGCGGACCAAGGCCAACAAAGACTTGCAGCAGGCAGCGGCCTTGTTTGATTACCTGCTGGCGACGCAGCCGGAAAGTCTGCATGATGCCTGGCGCGACGCGCTGGATCGCGGCCCTGACTGGCGCAAACGGGCGCTGGAGGGTCTGATTGCCCTGCAGCGGGTGCATCCCGAGCTCAAGTTGGGAGAGATGTTGACAGGAGTCGTGACGTGAAAATTTCCACAGTGCCACCAGAAAAAAAATTACCCCATCCGGACAGCAGCGAATCGTACGTGGCGAAAAGCGCCGGGGCGCGCATTACTTTGTTCGACCTGGATCACACACTGATCCCGATCGATTCGGATTACGAATGGGGCGAGTTCACCATTGCGCAAGGCTGGTGCGAAGCCACCGAGTTCAAGCGCCGCAACGCTGAATTCTTTGCACAATACCGCGCCGGCACGCTCGACATCCACGCCTATGTGCGCTTTGCCACACGGGCCATCCGCGAACAGGGTGTTACTAAATCAGTAGCTGCCCACGCCAGTTTCATGCGGGATGTCGTTCAGAAGATCATTACGCCGCAAGCCCAGGCGCTGGTTCAGCAGCACCGCGAGGCCGGTGACGAGCTGGTGATCGTGACGGCCACCAATGAGTTCGTGACCCGCCCGATTGCCGAGGCTTTTGGGGTGAAGGAACTGATCGCGGTTGAACTGGCGCGTGACGCCCAGGGCCAGCTGACCGGTGAAATCAAGGGCACCCCCTCCTTCCGGGAAGGCAAGGTTGCCCGCGTGGAGCAATGGCTGGCTGCCCGCGAACTGGGCTGGCACGATGTGCACACCTGCTTTTACACCGATTCCCTCAACGATCTGGCGCTGCTGGAGAAGGTGAGCTGCCCGGTGGCCACCAATCCGGATGAACGCCTGCGGGCCATCGCCACCGAGCGCGGATGGCGCATACTTGACCTGTTCTAATTGGCAAGGGCGGCGCCAGCCGCCCCGCAACGACGGGTTCCCCCGAAAAATTCTGTTTTCATGATCAAAAAATTCATCGACAAGCTGTTTGGCAAATCCGGCAGCACCGGGTCCGCTGCTTCCGAAAGCAAACGGATCAAAAAATTACCCTTCGGCAAGCGCCAGGACGTCGGCCTCAAAGAACACGGCATCGACCCCAAGCTGGTCGACGATCGTGCCATGGATGTCGTGCGTACCTTGAAGCAGGCCGGGTTTGAAGCCTATGTGGTGGGTGGTGCCGTGCGCGACCTGCTGGTCGGCCTGCGCCCCAAGGACTTTGATGTGGCCACCGATGCCACACCCGAGCAGGTCAAGAGCCTCTTTCGCCGCGCCTTCATCATCGGCCGGCGCTTTCGCATCGTTCACGTGATTTACGGCCGTGGCCGCGAGCATGAAGTCATTGAGGTCTCGATCTTCCGCGCGCACCTGGACAGCAGTCTGGCCGAACAGGTGGGCGGCAACGAGCGCACCAGCAAGAGCGAACTCGCCGGCATGAAGCATGCCGTCGACAGCTCGGGCCGCGTGCTGCGCGACAACGTCTGGGGTCCGCTGGAAGAAGACGCGGCGCGGCGCGACTTCACCATCAACGCCATGTACTACGACCCGGAAACCCAGATCGTGGTCGACTACCACAACGGCATTCGCGATGCCAAGAAAAAGATCATCCGCATGATTGGCAACCCGGCCGTGCGCTACCGTGAAGACCCGGTGCGCATCATTCGCGCCGTGCGCTTCGGTGCCAAGCTCAGCGCGCTGGGGTTCAAGTTTGAAGACAAGACCTCAGCGCCCTTGCGCGAGATGAGCAGCCTGCTCGCCGATGTGCCGCAGTCGCGACTGTTCGACGAAATGCTCAAGCTGCTGCAAACAGGCCATTCGCTGGCCAGCGTTGAGCAACTCAAGACCCTGGGCCTGGGTACTGGCATCTACCCGCTGCTGGATGTGGTGGTCGAGGCCGCCCATGAGCCCTTCCTGAACCTGGCGCTCAAGGACACCGATCGCCGCGTGGGCGAAGGCAAACCGGTGGCGCCCAGCTTTTTGCTGTCGTGCATTCTGTGGTCCGATGTGCGCGACGGCTGGGCACGGCGCCGCAAGCGGGGCGAGCACCTGATGCCGGCGCTGCAGGACGCGATTGATGATGCGTTCAATGCCAAGATCGGCGATGTCTCGGGCCGCGGCAAGCTGGGTGCCGACATGCGCGAAATTTGGACCATGCAGCCGCGTTTTGAAAAACGTGTGGGCAGCTCACCCTATTCATTGCTGGAGCAGCCGCGCTTTCGCGCCGGGTTCGACTTTTTGCGCCTGCGCGCGCAGACCGGCGAAGTCGACATGGCGCTGGCCGAGTGGTGGGAAAAATTCAGCACCGCGTATGACGATGAGCGCCACGCCATGATTGAAGAGGCGCGCCAGGAGCAACTGCAAAAGCCGCAGCATCCGCGCACGCGCGTGAAGCGCCAGGACGTGGAGGCGGACGGGTCATCCGCCAGTCCGCCCAGTGTCCGCACGGACGCCGATCAACCCGAAACCTCGTCAGAACAAGGTGACATGGCGCCGGCCCGAAAACGTCGCCGGCGTCGCAAACCGGCGAATCGCGCCAATGCGACCGATTCCGGCAGTGCAGAAGGCGGCGCTGGTGGCGGCGACCAGTCCTCGCCCGGTGTTGCCTCCAACCCTTGAGCCTTGTTGAGCCGTAAGCCATGGCCGCTGAGCGCGTCGTCCAGGCCTATATCGCCTTGGGAGCCAACCTCGGTGATGCGGCGGCCGCGCTGAGACGGGCGGCAAGCGCCCTGGACCGTCTGCCGCTCACGCGAGTCCGCCGGATGTCCGGCCTCTACAAAACAGCACCGCTGGACACCGATTCGGGCGAGGCCATCGCGCCGGGCGGCGACTACCTCAATGCGGTGGTCGAACTGGAAACAGGCCTGGCCGCGCCGGCGTTGCTGGAGCAACTGCAGCGGATCGAGCAGGAGGCCGGCCGCCAAAGACCCTACCGGAACGCCCCGCGCACGCTGGACCTGGATCTGCTGCTCTATGGCAGCGCCCGCATTGAGTCAGCGCAACTGACGGTGCCGCATCCACGCATGCTGCTGCGGGCTTTTGTGCTGGTGCCGCTGGCGGAAATTGCACCGGAGCGGGTGAGCCCCGAACAGCTCGCGGCGGTGGCGCACCAGGCCATTGAGCGGCTGGGCGACTTCACGGTCTGAGAAGAAAGCTCAGGGCGCCAGGCGCTCGCGCAGCCAGCTGGAGTCGGCTTGCAGCGTGTAACGCAGGCGGTCATGCAGCCGGCTTTTGCGGCCCTGCCAGAACTGCCAGTTGTCGGGCTGGAGGCGGTAGCCACCCCAGTGCGGCGGGCGCGGCGGCTGCAGCAGGAATTTGGCGCCATATTTGGCCGCATTGGTCACCAGCACACTGCGGCTGGCAATGACTTCGCTTTGCGGACTGGCCCAGGCGCCAATACGAGAATCCAGCGGGCGGCTGTTGAAGTAGGCATCACTTTCTTCCGCGGAGACTTTTTCGACCACGCCTTCGATGCGCACCACGCGTTCCAGTTCTACCCAGTGAAACTGCAAGGCTGCATAGGGGTTGCCGGCCAGCTCGAGGCCCTTGCGGCTGTTGTAATTGGTAAACCAGACAATGCCGCGCGCGTCATAACCCTTGACCAGCACCACACGGGTGGAGGGTCGCAGCTTGCTGTCCACGGTCGCCAGCGTCATCGCATTGGGCTCCGGCACCTGCGCGGCAATCGCCTCGTTCAGCCACTGGTCGAACTGCTTCAAGGGATCGGCATGCGACGCGTCCTCATTGAGCTCGGCGCGTTCGTAGCTTTTGCGCAGGGCTGCAATGTCAATGATGGGGTTGCTCATGCTTGTGATTGTGCACGGTTCAGGGGGTGCCCCTGCGTGGTTGTTCCAGGCTGGCATGGCGCTGTTCATGGCCTGTTTGAGGGGTGCTTGAAAGCGAATTAATATTCGGTTATATTTCGCCTGACATGAAACCCAAAGATGAGGAAAAGCAGCGTGCCATCGCCGAAGCCACCTTCAACCTGGTGGCCCAGACCGGCTTGAGCGGTTTGACCATGGCCGATATTGCCAGGGCGGCGGGTATTGCCACGAGCACCCTGTACGTCTATTACCCGTCCAAGGACGAACTGATCAGCCAGCTCTACGAAGAAGCCAAGACCGCGACCATGCAACGCCTGATGGAAGGCGTCGGACCCGGCGCTTCGCTGCGCAGCCGGGTGCGTCGCATCTGGGGCAACCTGCTGCGGCACCGGTTGGACCGGTATGCCGAAGTGGTGTTTCAGGAGCAGTATTACAACTCCCCGTGGTTCACGCAGGGTAACCGTGAATTGTCTACCCGGCTGATGGCGGGCTTTCTGGCGCTGATGGAAGAGGGCCAGCAGCAGGAGATTCTCAAGCCCGTGCCCCTGCCCCTGCTGACGGCCAGCGTGGTGGGCTCGGTGCGGGAAACCGCCAACCTGATACGCACCCAGGTGCTGCCCGACGACGAAGCCGTGCACCAGGCGGCCTTCACCTTGTGCTGGGACGCCATCAAGGCGTGAATCGCTCGAAAACCTAATACCCCTATTTTTCGTAGGCCAAGTTTTTTTGATAAAACCCGAATTTAAGCGAATATAAATTCGTCAAGTAGTCCCCCCAGCAATTCCATTCCCCAGTTTTGCCCCCCGCAAGGAGCTCCACGATGCCCACCCTCAACATCAATGGCAAGGACACGCCCGTCAATGCCGACGAATCCACCCCCATCCTCTGGGCCCTGCGTGACACGCTGGGCATGACAGGCACCAAGTTCGGCTGCGGCGCGGCGCTGTGCGGCGCCTGCACCGTGCACCTCAACGGCGCGGCCATCCGCTCCTGCGTGACGCCGATATCGGCTGCCGTGGGCCAGAAAATTACCACCATCGAAGCCGTGGCTTCCGATCGGGTAGGCAAGGCCGTCCAGGACGCCTGGGTCAAGCACGACGTGGCGCAATGCGGTTATTGCCAGAGCGGCCAGGTGATGAGCGCCACCGCCCTGCTCAAGGCCAAGGCCAAGCCAACCAACGCAGACATCGACGCCGCCATGGCCGGCAACATCTGCCGCTGCGGCACCTATGTGCGCATTCGCGCCGCCATCAAAGACGCCGCCCTGGCCCTGGCCTGAAGGAGAACACCATGTATTCCAACTCAACAGACACCCTGGACATCACCGGGCAATTGCCAAAAGGCCTGCAGGCCCTGATGCACAAAGCACAAGAGGGTACTGAAATTGGAGCCATGGCGGCACTGCCGCGTCGCAGCTTCCTCAAGGTCGCCACGGCCAGCGGTTTTGCGCTGGGGGTTTTTCCGCTGCTGACGCATGCACAGGCAACGGCGTCCACAACCGCAGCATCCAGCCTCAAGCCGACCCAGCAGCCTTCGGCCTTTGTACGCATCGACCGGGACGGCACGGTGACCGTCACCATCAACCGGCTGGAGTTCGGGCAGGGCGTGCAAACCGGTTTGCCCATGATCCTGGCCGAGGAACTCGATGCGGACTGGCGCCTGGTGAAGAGTCAGCACGGCAATGCCGACCCCGCCTATGTGGACCCGGCATTCGGCATGCACCTCACGGGCGGATCGGGCTCGATCAAGAACTCCTACACGCAGTACCGCGAACTCGGCGCCCGCACCCGGGCCATGCTGGTCTCGGCGGCCGCCGCGCAATGGGGCGTCGATGCAGGCAGCCTGCGTACTCAGCAGGGCGTGGTGGTAGGCCCTGGCGGCAAGCGCCTGACATACGGTGAACTGGCCGAAGCGGCCATGAAGCTGCCGGTGCCGGAGGCGGTCACGCTCAAGGACCCCAAACAGTTCCGCATCATTGGCAAGCCCACGGGCCGCCTGGACGCGCGCGCCAAATCCAGTGGCGGTCAAAGCTACGGCATCGACGTGCGCCTGCCCGGCATGCTGACGGCGGTGGTCGCGCATCCGCCGGTATTTGCCGGCAAGGTCAAATCGCTGGATGACGCGGCGGCTCGAGCCATCCCCGGCGTGAAGGCCGTGCTGCGTGTGCCGCTCGATCGCGGGGGGGAGGGCGTGGCGGTGGTGGCGGAAGGCTACTGGGCCGCCAAGCGAGGCCGAGATGCGCTCAAGGTCGACTGGGACACCAGCGGCATCGAAAAAGTGGACAGCGCGCAGCAACTCACCAGCTATCGCGCGCTGGCGCAGAAAACCGGCACGCTCAAATACGACGCCGACGTCAGCAAGCTGGCCGCGGCACCCAAGAAAATCAGCGCCGAATTCGTGTTCCCTTACCTGGCCCATGCACCCATGGAGCCGCTGAACTGCACGGTGCAGCTCAGCGGGCAGGGCGCAGACGCACGCGCTGAACTCTGGCTGGGCACGCAGATGCCGGGGTTGGACGCCATGGCGGCGTCCAAGGTGCTGGGTGTGGCGCCGCAAAACGTCAAGATGAATGTGCAGATGGCCGGTGGCGGCTTCGGCCGCCGCGCCATTGCGAGCAGTGACTACGTGGTCGAAGCCTGCAACGTCGCGAAGGCCGCGCGCGGCGCCGGGCTGACGGCCGCGGTGCGCACCCTGTGGAGCCGCGAGGACGACATCAAGGGCGGTTACTACCGCCCCATGCATGTGCACCGCGCCGAGATTGGTTTCGACGCGAAGGGCGAGATCCTGGCCTGGGACCACGTGATCGTCGGCCAGTCCATTGTGGGGGGCACGCCTTTTGAAGGCTTCATGGTCAAGGACGGTGTGGACGGCACCATGGTGGAGGGCATGAAGGAGCCCTACGAGATTCCGATGCGGCTGTCGGTGCACCACCCCAAGCTGAACGTGCCGGTGCTGTGGTGGCGCAGTGTAGGTTCCACCCATACCGCTTATGTGATGGAAACATTGATTGACGAGATCGCCCGCGGCACGGGCCAGGATCCGGTGGCCTACCGCCTCAGGCAGTTCGGCACGAAACACCCGCGCCACACCGCCGCGCTGCAGCTGGCAGTGAGCAAGTCCGGCTACGGCAAACGTACGCTGACCGCCGGACGTGCCTGGGGCGTGGCGGTCCACGAGTCCTTCAACACCGTGGTGGCCTACGTGGTCGAAGCCTCCGTCAAGGACAACACGCCGGTGCTGCACAGCGTCACCGCCGGGGTGCACTGCAATCTTGCCATCAACCCGACCAGCATCGAAGCTCAGATTCAGGGCGGGGCGCTGATGGGTCTGTCGATGTGCCTGCCGGGCGCTGCCATCACCTTGAAGGACGGCGTGGTCGAGCAGAGCAACTTTGGCGACTTCCCGGTGCCGCGTATCACCGATATGCCCGCGGTGGCGGTGTTTATCGTGCCCAGCGCCGATGCGCCCACGGGCCTGGGTGAGCCGGGCCTGCCGCCGCTGGCCCCGGCATTTGCCAACGCGGTCGCGCGCCTCACGGGCAAGGCGCCGCGCGAGCTGCCCTTCAAGCTGGCGTGATGGACGGCACCGGACCCACCGTGCTGGTGCTGGCTTCGGGCCGGGGCGAGCGCTTCATCGCGTCCGGCGGCAGCACGCACAAGCTGCAGGCGCTGCTGGCGGGCAGGCCGGTGTTGCAGCACACGCTGGACGCCGTGGCTGCCAGCGGACTGCCCTGGCATCTCGAGAATGCGGGCCACCCGGGCATGGGCGATTCGATTGCCGCGGCCGTGCGGGCCACGCCCGAGGCTTCGGGCTGGCTGATTCTGCCGGGCGATTTGCCGCTGGTGCAGGGCAGCACGCTGCGGGCGGTTGCCCAAGCGCTGGCGCAGCATGCGGTGGTGATTCCGGTGTTCAACGGAGTGCGCGGCCACCCGGTGGGTTTCTCGGCCCCGTGCCGTGCCGGTCTTCTGGGTTTAAAGGGAGATCAGGGTGCAGCTTCGGTCGTACGGGCGCAGGAAGCTGTCAATTCTGTAGCGTTTATCGACGTCACTGACCCCGGCACGGTCACCGACATCGATACGCTGGAAGACTTGCGCCGGGCCGAAATGCTGCTCGGCCAGCGCTGAAGCAGTCCGAAGAGCTCAGCCCCGCGCGATCACAGCGCAAGCCAGCCGTGGGCCGGCGTTGCCGGTGGGTTGGGTCTTGTAATCGTCCGGGTCACGGTGAACAATCAGCCCGCGGCCCGTCACGTCGCTGGGGCCGCTGCCGACGGCGATGGAGGTGGTTTCAAAGCTGAATTTCGCGACGCCGCTGGCATCGGCTTTCAGGCTGGGCAAATCGCCGGCATGGTGAGCCATGTCGGAATGATTTCCATGGGGCTTGCCATCGGGGTTGAAATGGCCGCCCGCGCTCAAGCCGTCGCCACTGGAGCAGTCGCCTTTTTCATGCACGTGAAAGCCGTGCTCGGCGTTGGGCTTGAGGCCGCGCACTTCACCCTTCACGACCACCTTGTCCCCGCTCTTGGTAAAGCTGACGGTGCCGGTGGCGGTGTTGCCCGTGGTACTTTGGAGCTGGGCCACGGCGCGCGGGCCGCTGGTCATGGAGGCGCAGGCTGTCAGAACAAGGGCGCTGGCAAGCAGTGTCAAACGGGATTTCATGGTGTTTTCCTGTTGTTCGTTGTTGGTCAGGGGAAAGGTCAGGGGCCTACTTTAAGCGGCAATGTCCGGGATGGCAATATGGCCCCCACGTTCGCTCACTGCGTGTAGCTCGCTGCCCCCCGAGGGGGCTAATTTCCCTTGGGGCGGCCCGGCGGGAAATTGCCGGCCCCCACGCTCGTTCGCTTCGCGTAACTCGCTGGCCCCCGAGGGGGCTGAACTTGCTCGGGGCGGCCCTTCGCTGCGCTCGTTAGCCCCCTGGTTGTCGCTTCGTGTACTGCGCTGCTCCCGAGAGGGCGCATTCCCCCCCCTGGGCCGGCCCACCGGGTTTTCAGCTGCAGGCCAGCTGCAACAGTTTTCCGAGGGCGTGGTCGTGAATGCCCAGGGTGCGCAGTTTGTCGTACGTCAATTGGGCGTAGTCGCGGGTTGTGCCGTAGCGCCCGCAGGAGTCTGAAAAAATTTGCCGGTAGGTGTCTTCGTGGAGCACGCCGGTGTGGCTGGGGCTGCGCTTGGACAGCGTGAAGGCCAGGGCCCGCACGTCGCCCAGTGCGGTCTGGCAACGCAACCATTTCGGGTCGTAGACGCCATTGGGCATTTCCCTCTCCCACAGGGCGGGCAGGGCTGCGGCCACGCCCGCCCGCGGGATGCGAAACGCCACGCCCTTGCAGCTGCCACCGTGCAGCAGCCCAAATACCAGGCCCGGGCACTCGGGTGTGCCGCGGTTCAGGTTGCTCCACATTTTTAGCGCCCGGTGGTAGCCATGGATGGTGGCAAAACGCTCTTCCGAAAATTCGAATTCGGGCCGCCAGATCAGCGACGCGTAGGCAAAGATCCAGAGGTCGGTGTGGCCACCCCATTCGCGTATCACGGTTTCCAGCATGTGAGCCGGATTGCGTGAGGGGGAAGGGGGCGGAAAGCTGATTGATTTTGCGGAGTCTGCCACGACCCACACTTTACAATGGTCCGAGTTTTTGCGACGGGAGTGAGTTGATGTTTTCTCAGGACGATGACGGCCAGCTGGGCCTGGTGTTGACGGTCGTCTTTGGCCTGGTGGCGCTGGTGATTGCCTTGCTGATGGCCGTGGTGATCAGCTTTCGTGTTGACCCGCGCGGCGTTCCGGCGTCTGCGCCTGCGCCTTCCGCCATCTCCGTCCCCATGGCTGTGCCCGACGCTGTGCCCGACGCCACACCACCGGATGCCCCCAGCGCGGCGCCGGCAGATATCAGCCGCAGCGCCGCGCAGGCGGCCGCCGATGCAGCCAGCGTCAAGGTTGAATACGGAGTCGTGAAGTTTTACTTCGCGTCCGGCAAGGCAGACCTTGCCGCAGGCGCTGGCGACGCCATGGCTGATCTGGTCAAAGCCGCAAAGTCCGGCCGCAGGCTGGTCATTGCCGGGTTTCATGATGCCACCGGCGACGCGACAAAAAATGCCAGTCTGGCCCGGCAGCGCGCCCTCGCGGTGCGGGACGCCCTGAAGGCCGCGGGTGTTGCCGAGCGGCAGATCGAGCTGAAAAAGCCCGAGCAAATGGCCGGCAGCGGAAGCGATGCCGACGCCCGGCGTGTCGAAATCAGCATTCAATAGGCGTCTTGCGAGAGTCTCGCAAGCGCTCGACGGCATCGGCTCGCCTGTTAAAAAACCAGCCGGACAGGCGCTGTGCACGAGCTTTTTGGGTGTTTCCCGGTCCTGTTTTGGTAACCATACGGTAACCCGGGGGTGTCAAAAGCGTCGGTAACCCGTTACCATAGAGTCCGTAATAAAGTTACATGATCTAAGGTGCAACGCATGGCTCTTCATCCCGCAATCTCACACATCACGGCCCGTATTGCCGAGCGCAGCCGTCCCACACGCGGCGCCTACCTGCAGCAGCTGCAGGTGGCGGCCCGGCGTGATCCAGGCGTCGACCGCATGGGTTGCGCCAACGTGGCCCACGCGGTGGCTGGCATTCCGCTCGACGACCGTTTCAAGGTCATCACCCACAAGGCGCCCAACATCGGCATCGTCAATGCCTACAACGACATGCTGTCGGCGCATGTGCCCCTGCAGGGCTACCCGGCCCTGATCAAGGACGAGGCGCGCAAGCTGGGCGCGACGGCGCAGGTAGCCGGTGGCGTACCCGCCATGTGCGACGGCGTCACGCAGGGCACGCCCGGCATGGAGCTCAGCCTGTTCAGCCGCGACGTGATTGCCATGGCCACCGCCGTGGCGCTCTCACACGACATGTTCGACGCGGCGCTGATGCTCGGCGTGTGCGACAAGATCGTGCCGGGCCTGCTGATCGGTGCGCTCCACTTTGGTCACTTGCCCACCGTGTTTGTACCGGCGGGCCCGATGACCACGGGCTTGCCCAACAAGGAAAAAGCCCGCGTGCGCGAGCAGGCGGCGCAGGGGCTGGTCGGGCGCGAGGGCTTGCTCGATGCCGAACTCAAGTCCTACCACAGCCCCGGCACCTGCACGTTTTACGGCACGGCCAACAGCAACCAGCTGCTGCTCGAAGCCATGGGCCTGCACGTGCCCGGTACCGCCTTCGTCAACCCCGGTAATGAGTTGCGCGAGCAGCTCACCCGCGAGGCGGCGCGCACGGTGCTGGGAATCACCAAGTCCAAACGCTTTGCGCCCATCGGCCAGATCGTCGACGAACGGGCCATCGTCAACGCCATGGTGGCCCTGCTCGCCACGGGCGGCTCCACCAACCACCTGATTCACTGGGTCGCGGTGGCCCACTCGGCCGGAATCGTGATTGACTGGAATGATTTTTCCGACTTGTCCGATGTGGTGCCGACGCTGGCGCATGTCTACCCCAACGGCAGTGCCGACGTGAACCAGTTCCAGGCGGCAGGCGGCCCCGGGCTGATCATTCGCGAACTGCTGGACGCCGGCCTGATGCATGAGGATGTGCTGACGGTGCGCGAGGGCGGCATCCGCGAATACACGCGTGAACCGGCGTTGGCCGGGGCTTCGCTGGCCTGGCATGAAATCGGCGCTTCGAAAGATGAGTCGATTGTGCGTTCTGCCGGCAAGCCTTTCAGCCCCAGCGGCGGGCTCAAGTTGCTGCAGGGCAACCTGGGCCGCAGTGTGATCAAGGTCTCCGCCGTGCCCGATGACCGGCATGTGATAGAAGCGCCCGCCCGCGTGTTCGATTCGCAGGAAGCCTTGCACGCCGCCTTCAATGCCAAGGAGCTGGACCGCGACATGGTGTGCGTGGTGCGCTGGCAAGGGCCGCAGGCCAATGGCATGCCGGAATTGCACAAGCTCACGCCGCCGCTGGCGGTGCTGCAGGGCAAGGGGTTCCGGGTGGCACTGGTCACCGATGGCCGCATGAGTGGCGCGTCGGGCAAGGTGCCGGCGGCCATCCACGTGTCGCCCGAGGCCGCTGCGGGCGGACCGCTGGCCAAGGTGCGTGACGGCGACATGATCCGGCTCGATGCCGTCACGGGCGAGTTGCAGGTTCTCGTGCCTGAAGCAGAATGGGTGGCACGGCAGGTTGACACCATGCCGCCCGCCTTGCGACGGGACAACGGCATTGGCCTGGGCCGCGAATTGTTTACCGGCATGCGCCGCCATGCCCTGACGGCAGAAGAAGGAGCTTTATCGTGGATGTAAATCTGGATGTCAGTGGCAAGCTGACGGCCTTGCAGGTCATGCGGGATGCGCCCGTGATTCCCGTGATTGTGCTGACCGACGTCAATAAGGCGGTTCTACTGGCGCGCGCGCTCGTGGCGGGTGGCATCCGCATGCTGGAGGTCACCCTGCGCACGCCGCAGGCGCTGGCCTGCATCGAGGCGATTGCGCGCGATGTGCCTGAAGCCGTGGTCGGCGCGGGCACGGTGCGAAGCGCCGCCGATGCGCAGGCCTGTGCGATGGCCGGCGCCCGTTTTGCCGTGAGTCCGGGCTATACCCACTCAGTGGGCCAGGCCTGCCGTGATGCAGGCTTGCCCCTGCTGCCCGGCGTGGCGACTGGCAGCGAGATCATGATGGCGCAGGAAGACGGGCTGACCGAGCTCAAGTTTTTCCCGGCCATGCAGGCCGGCGGTCCGGCCATGCTCAAGGCCTGGAGCGGCCCGTTTGGCGATGTGAAGTTTTGCCCGACCGGCGGCGTCTCAACGGCCAATTCCGCCGAGTTTCTGGCGTTGCCCAATGTGGTTTGTGTTGGCGGCTCCTGGCTCACGCCAGCGGACGCGCTGGCGCGCGGCGACTGGGTACACATCACTGCGCTGGCGCAGCAGGCCTGCCAGTTGAAGCGGCAGGCTACCTGAGCCGGGGAACACTCAAACTCGGGCGTTCATGAGCGAAATCAGCTTCTAGCCCAATAAAAATGGGCGCAAGGAGCTATATGAGATATAGCTCCTGTAAGCCTCAACGCAAACCAGCGCCGCCGCCATCTTCAGCGCGCTGGATCAACTCAATCTTGTAGCCGTCCGGGTCGGTCACAAAGGCAATCACCGTCTTGCCGCCCTTGACGGGGCCGGCTTCGCGCGTCACATTGCCGCCCGCGGCCTTGATCTTTTCGCAGGCCGCATAAGCGTCCGGCACGCCCAGCGCAATGTGGCCATAGGCCGTGCCCAGCTCATAGCTTTCGGTGCCCCAGTTGTAGGTCAGCTCAATCTCGGCCTGCGCCGGGTTGCCTTCATAGCCGACGAAAGCCAGGCTGTACTTGTATTCGGGGTTTTCGGAGGTGCGCAACAGCTTCATGCCGAGCACCTGGGTGTAGAAGTCGATGGAGCGCTGGAGATTGCCAACGCGCAGCATGGTGTGGAGTAGTCGCATGCGCGGATTATCCCGCTACCGGGGGAAGTTTGCAGGGGCGTGTTCAGCACCCTGGAGTGGTTGGCCGCGGTCGCCCGGCAGACCTTCGGAAAGCCGCTTTTTCACCGCTTTTTGCCCCCTCTTCTTTTATCTGTCTCGATGGCGCGATTTGTGGCACAGTTAGCTATACAGGTTCGTTGAATGGGCTGCTGGCCTGGAGGCGGATTGATGCGGATCATCGCGCTGTTATTGATCCTCTGGTCGTCGCTGGCTGTTGCACAGCCGGCTGCCCCCGTTGTTGTCCTGACGCAGAGCGGGGCCATCGGACCTGCCAACGCCGACTACGTGCAGCGCGGCCTGGCGAAAGCGGTCGAGCTCAAGGCGCAGCTCGTCGTGCTCAAAATGGATACGCCGGGCGGCCTGGACCTCTCGATGCGCACGATCATCAAGGACATTCTCGCTTCGCCGGTTCCGGTCGCCAGCTTCGTGGCACCGGAAGGCGCGCGCGCAGCGAGCGCCGGTACTTACATTTTGTATGCGAGCCATATCGCCGCCATGGCGCCTGCGACCAACCTGGGCGCGGCGACGCCGGTGAGCATCGGGCCACAGTCCGAACCGCGCGAGCCCGGTGCGGCCAAGGGCAAGGCCGAGAAGGAGGGCGACCGCGCCTCCGACGCCCCATCCACCACGCAATCGATGACGCGCAAGCAGACAAGCGATGCCGCAGCGTACATCCGCGGGCTCGCACAACTGCGCGGCCGCAATGCCGATTGGGCCGACAAGGCGGTGCGCGAGGCGGTCAGCCTGTCCGCGGAGGAGGCGCTCAAGCTGAACGTCATTGATGTGATCGCAACCGATGTTGCGCAGCTGCTCAGGCAGCTCGACGGCCGAAAGATTCAGGTGCTGGGTAAGGAAAGGCAGCTCGCCACCGGCGCTGCCGCGGTCGTCGAATACCAGCCGGATTGGCGCACCCGGCTGCTGGTCGTCATCACCGACCCGGGCATTGCCTATCTATTGCTCATGCTTGGTTTCTATGGCTTGCTGTTCGAGTTCTATAACCCGGGTTTCGTCGCGCCGGGCGTCATCGGCGGCATCAGCCTGCTGGTCGCGCTGTTCGCATTGCAGCTGCTGCCGGTCAGCTATACCGGCCTTGCACTGATCGTGCTGGGTGTCGGCCTGCTCATCGCGGAGCACTTGGCGCCGGGCTTCGGCATTCTGGGAATGGGGGGCATCGTGGCCTTCGTGATGGGCTCGATCATGCTGATCGACACCGATGTGCCCGGCTACCGTATCCCCTGGCAACTGATTGCGGGTGTGACCGCGGCGAGCATCGGGTTCCTGCTCGTCGTGCTGAACTTCGCGATGCACGCGCGCCAGCGGCCGGTGGTGAGCGGCCGCGAGCAGATGCTCGGCGCGAGCGGAGAAGTTCTTGCGAACACCGAAGACGGCGTGTTCGCGCGCGTCCATGGCGAAATGTGGAAAGTAAGCGCGAACACTCCACTCGGTATCGGTGAATCAGTCAGGGTGGTCGGCATCAACGGGCTGGTGCTGACCGTCGAGCCCACCCGCCTGGAAGGAGACGAAAAATGAACATCGAATTTGGCTTGTTGGGCGGTGGCCTTGTTGTGCTCCTGGCCATCGCTTTTTTGTTTCAAGCGGTGCGCATCTTCCGCGAGTACGAGCGCGGCGTTGTCTTTACCCTCGGGCGCTTCTGGCAGGTCAAGGGGCCGGGTCTGGTCATCATCATCCCGATCATCCAGCAGGTGGTGCGGGTGGACCTGCGCACCGTGGTGCTGGAAGTCCCGACCCAGGACGTCATCTCGCGCGACAACGTGTCGGTCAAAGTCAGCGCGGTCGTCTACCTGCGCGTCATCGACCCGCAAAAGGCCATCATCCAGGTCGTTGATTACCTCAATGCCACCAGCCAGCTTGCCCAGACCATGTTGCGGTCGGTGCTGGGAAAGCACCAGCTCGACGACATGCTGGCTGAGCGGGAGAAGCTGAACATGGATGTCCAGCAGGCGCTCGATGCGCAGACCGATTCCTGGGGCATCAAGGTCAGCAATGTTGAGATCAAGCAGGTCGACCTGACAGAGTCCATGATCCGGGCGATCGCGCGGCAGGCGGAAGCGGAGCGTGAACGCCGCGCCAAGGTGATACACGCCGAGGGCGAACTGCAGGCTTCCGAGAAGCTGTTCCAGGCGGCCAAAATCCTCGCGCAGGAGCCGCAGGCGATCCAGTTGCGTTATCTGGAAACACTGACGGTCATTGGTGCGGACAAGAATACGACCATCGTTTTCCCGCTTCCCCTTGATCTGTTGACGCCTTTCCTGGCAAGACTGAAGCAGGGCGCAGACAAGTCGACCTCCTGATTTTCTTTTGCCCAGCCGCGCTTCGCCCGGTTCGCCCGGGTTACCCCAACTTCGGCAGCTCAAAGACCAGGCAGGTTGTCGTGGCATGCGCATACAGCTTGCCGTCCGGCCCGACGATGCGGCCCTCGGCCGTGGCGAGTTGCCTGCCGCAGTGGATGACGGTGCCGATGGCACGCAGCGGCCCGGATTGGTGCGACGCTGCCCGCACAATGTTGAGGCTCAACTCGGCCGTCGTGTAGGCCCGCCCTGCGGGCATCATGGTGTGCACGGCGCAGCCTACGGCTGAATCGAGCAGCGTGGCGTACCAGCCGCCATGCACCGTACCCAGCGGGTTGTAGTGCTTGAGCTGCGGCGTTCCCTGGAAGATGGCTTTTCCGGGCTCCACCTCAATCAGCGCGAAGTCCAGCGTTTCCGCAATGTGGGGGTAGGGAAACTCACCGGCCAGCATGGCCTGCATCACCTCCATGCCGGTCTTGCCCGCCACCTGTTCGGGGCCGGCAAGGCCTGGCTTGCCACCGCCCGCCAGCATGCGGGCGCGCACGGCTGCGCTTTGTTCCTGCCATTGTGTCAACGTGTCTTGTGGGGTCTTTGTGTTCATTTAATTTGTATATGCAATAATTGTAGGTACAATCAAATTATGAGCGATAAATCATCCCTGTCAATCGAAGCCGAATTGAAAGCCCAGGGTTGCACCAACCTGAGGCTGCGCCAGCTGATGCGGCGCGTGGCCCAGCACTATGACCTTGAAATGGCCAAGGCGGGGCTCAAGACCACGCAGTACTCGCTGCTGAGCCATGTTTTGAAACTAGGCCCCCTGCGTCCCGGTGAACTGGCGCAGAGCATGAAGTTCAGTGCCTCCACTCTCACGCGCAACCTCAAGCCGCTGATTGACGCGGGCTGGGTCGAGCTGGCGGCCGGCACCGATGCGCGCAGCCGCATTGTGACCATCACGCCGGCAGGTCGCGCCAAACGTGAAGAGGCCCGCCTGCGCTGGAAGGTCGCGCAGGAAAGCCTGAACCAGCGGTTGGGCGTCGCACGTGTGCTGGCCTTGCACCGGCTGATCAATGAATCGCTTGAACTCTTGTCTCCCACTGAACCTGGAACTGGAACTGATGATGAATAAGCCCCAAACCGCTGGCCCGCGCAAGGCCGCACTCTGGCTGGTGCTGCTGGCAGCCGGCGGCGCCTTTGCCCTGACGATGGGTGTGCGCCAGACCATGGGCCTGTTCCTGTCGGCGCTTAACACTTCGACCGCGCTGGGCATCGGCAGCATCAGCTTGGCCTTTGCCTTCGGCCAGCTCTGGTGGGGCCTGACACAGCCCTTTGCCGGCGCTGTGGCCGACCGCATCGGCACCGGTCGCGTGATTTTCATCGGCGTGCTGCTGGTCGCCGTGGGCACCATCATCACGCCGCTCATGACCAGCACGGCCGGCCTGATTTTTGCCATCGGCGTACTGGCCGCGGGCGGCGCCGGCATGGCCGGTCCGTCGGTCCTGATGGCCGCGAGCACGCGCCTGGTGCCGCCTGAAAAACGGGGTCTGGCCACCGGCATCGTCAACGCCGGCGGCTCCTTCGGCCAGTTCGCCATGGCGCCCATCGCCATTGGCCTGACGGCCGCCGTGGGCTGGGCCAGCGCGATGCAATGGCTTGGCGTGCTGGTGTTGCTGGCGCTGCCGGCGGTGTGGGCGCTCAGGGGCAACGCGAAAGCCCTGGCCGCGCAGGCCGCGGCGGCTTCGGGCACCAAGGCGCTCAGCGCCCGCCAGGCGATTGGCGAGGCGCTTGCCACGCCCAGCTACCGCTACCTGAGCCTGGGCTTCCTGGTGTGCGGTTTTCACGTCGCCTTCCTGGCCACGCACCTGCCGGGCGTGGTGGCGGCCTGCGGCCTGCCGCCCGAGGTGGGCGGCTGGGCGCTCGCGATGATCGGCCTGTTCAACATCGTCGGCAGCCTGGCGATGGGTTGGGCTGTCGGCCGCTGGCGCATGAAGTCGCTGCTGGCCCTGCTGTACACCACGCGTGGTCTGGCCGTGCTGGCCTTCCTGCTGGCGCCCAAAACGCCGGCCGTCATGCTGGTCTTTGCGGCCGTCATGGGCGTGACTTTTCTCTCGACGGTTCCGCCAACCGCAGGGCTGGTCGCCAAGATGTTCGGCACCTCCAACATGGCCATGCTGTTTGGCGTGGTGATGCTGGCGCACCAGGTCGGCGGCTTTCTCGGCGCCTATCTCGGCGGTTATGTGTTTCAGGTGACCGGCAGCTACGACTGGGTCTGGTACATCGACATTGTGCTGGCCGCTGGCGCTGCGCTGGTGAACCTGCCGATCCGCGAAGCCGGTCTGCCGCGCCGCGCCATGTCTGCGGCGGCCTGACCACGGCGCTCCTGCCCATCAGTCCGTCAGGTCACCAGAACATCAGGAATGGACCCCATGACAAACGCCTCTCCTTCAGCCGCGCTCTACCTCGAGGATCTCAAGGTGGGCGAGAAATTCACCAGCGCCGAGCACGCCATGGACGAAGCACAGATCAAGGCCTTTGCCACGCAGTTCGACCCTCAACCCTTTCATCTTGACGATGAGGCGGCCAAGGCCACGCTGTTTGGCGGGCTGGCCGCCAGCGGTTGGCATACCGCTGCCGTGACCATGCGCCTGCTGGTGACCGGCGGTTTGCCGATTGCCGGCGGCATCGTGGGTGCCGGCGTCGAACTCAGCTGGCCTCACCCCACACGCGCCACGGACCTCCTGCAGGTCCAGAGCGAGATCACCGGCATTGTGCCCTCGCGCTCCAGGCCCGACCGCGGCATGGTGACGGTGCGCTGCGAGACGCGCAACCAGCGCGGCGAGGTGCTGCAAATCTCTGTCAACAAGGTGGTCGTGCCCCGCCGGCCGACCTGATTCGTGGTCTGCTCGTGGTTTGAAGCGGGAACGGCATGACAGGTATTGACCAGCGTACGCGCATGTTGCTGGAAGCGCCGATCGGCCCCACGCTGCTGCGCCTTGCCGCACCCAATGTGCTGGTGATGGTCGCGCAGGCCGCCGTGGGCCTGATCGAAACCTGGTTCGTCGGCAAGCTGGGCACCGATGCATTGGCCGGCATGGCGCTGGTGTTTCCCCTCGTGATGCTGATGCAGATGACCTCGGCCGGTGCGATGGGCGGGGGCATCGCCTCGGCGGTGGCGCGGGCGCTGGGCGCAAACCGGCGCGATGATGCCAATGCGCTGGTCCTGCATGCCATGGTGATCGCGCTGGGTTTTGGCCTGGCCTTCAGTCTGTGCCTGCTGCTGGGCGGCCGCTGGCTGTATGCGCAAATGGGCGGCAGCGGCGCCTCGCTGCAGGCGGCACTGGTCTATTCAAACTGGGTGTTCGCCGGCGCAGTGCTGGTGTGGCTGTTCAACTCGCTGGCGGCGGTCATACGCGGTACCGGCAACATGGCGGTACCGGCCAACGTCACGGTAGCGGGCGTCCTGGCGCTGGTGCCGCTGTCGCCTTTGCTGATTTTTGGCTGGGGCCCGGTTCCGGCGCTGGGCATTGCGGGCGGCGCGATTGCGCTGCTGCTGTATTACCTGGCCGGCAGCATTGCACTGCTTGTCTATCTCGGGTCGAGCCGCAGCCTGCTCAAACCTTCGCTGAAAAACGTCCAGTTGCGCTGGCTGTTTTTTCGGGACATTCTGCGCATTGGCCTTCTTGGCTCCATTTCCACCGTTGCGACCAATCTCTCGATTGCGGTGGCGACATCGCTGGCGGGCGGATTTGGGCCTGCGGCTATTGCCGGTTACGGCACGGCGTCGCGCCTGGAGTATTTGCTGGTGCCCCTGGTTTTTGGTTTGGGTGCGCCGCTCGTGGCGATGGTGGGCACCTGCATGGGGGCGGGCCAGCATGAACGCGCATTGCGTGCGGCCTGGACAGGCGCGGCCATCGCCTTTGCGCTGACCGAATCGATTGGCCTGGTGGCGGCCGCATTTCCGCGGGCCTGGCTCTCGCTGTTCGGCAATGACCCCGCAATGCTTGAAGCCGGAACGCTTTACCTGCGCGCGGTCGGCCCGCTCTATGGATTTTTCGGCCTCGGCCTCGTGCTGTATTTCGCCTCGCAGGGTGCGGCCCGCCTGCTCTGGCCCGTGATGGGCAACCTGGCGCGCCTTGTGGTCGCCGCACTGGGCGGCTGGCTGGCCATTCGCTGGGGCGGGGGCCTGGTTCAGGTGTATGCCGCACAGGGCGCGGCGCTGGTGGTGTATGGCGTGGTGATTGCCGCTGCCATTGCCGGCGGGGCCTGGTTCGGCCGGGTCGGCTGGCCGTGCAGCACGGCAACGCTGCTGCGCCGTCTCCAGTCCGGGTGAGCCTGCGGGCGTGAGAGGGTAGGGATGGTCAGGGCATAGGGCTGTCCCTGTCACGCCAGCCCGCTTCGGTGTGCCAGAATCGTCTCAACCTAACCTGCATATTCCGGCGACGCCTCCTATGCTCATCAATTGCGTGGTCTACCAGAACGGCACCAAACTGGCCGACATTCCCGTCAGCGAGATCAGCGAATATCTTTCGCACCCCGATGCCTTCGTATGGGTGGCGCTGCGGGACGCCACGCCGGAAGAACTCGAGGAAATGCAGCGTGAGTTTGACCTGCATGAGCTGGCGGTCGAAGATTCGCGGCATGGCCATCAGCGGCCCAAAATCGAGGAGTACGGCGCTTCGCTGTTTTCCGTGCTGCAACTGGTCGAGCCGGTGCCGGACCATCCCGGCGAACTCAACATCGGCGAGGTCGATGTGTTCACCGGGAGCAACTATGTGCTCTCGGTGCGTAACCGCAGCCAGAAAGGCTTCCTGGGTGTACGCGCTCGCTGCGAGGGGGAGCCCGAGCTGTTGCGGCACGGCTCCGGCTTTGTGCTGTATGCATTGATGGATGCGGTGGTGGACCGCTACTTTCCCATCATCGACCAGCTCGAGACCGAGCTGGAAACCATCGAACGGGACATCTTTTCGAAAGGCTCGGCCCGCTCCAACATCGAGCGGCTGTATGAGCTCAAGGGCCGGGTGATGGTGCTCAAGCATGCGGTGGCGCCGCTGCTTGAAGCCGCGAGCAAACTGTATGGCGGCCGGGTGCCGCACATGTGCGCCGGCGTGCAGGAGTATTTTCGCGATGTGGTGGATCACCTCACGCGCATCAATGCGCAGATTGACAACATGCGCGACACCATTGGCACGGCCATCCAGGTCAACCTGGCGATGGTCACGATTGGAGAGAGCGAAGTCACCAAACGCCTGGCGGCCTGGGCCAGTATTTTTGCCGTGTGCACCGCGTTTGCGGGCATCTGGGGCATGAACTTTGAAAGCATGCCGGAACTCAAGTGGCGCTACGGCTATCTAATGGCGCTGGGCCTGATCGTCGTGGCCTGCTCGCTGCTCTACTGGCGCTTCAAGCGCGCACGGTGGCTGTAGGGACAGGATAGGGGAAAGGCGGGCGGATGCCGCGCAGGGTATCTCTCTGGCTCTAACGCGGTGGCTTGAACGCTGCACGGGCGGCCAGGGCCTTTTGCCGGCTGGCGCAACCTTCCAGATGGTCATTGACCAGCCCCATGGCCTGCATGAAGGCGTACAGGGTGGTTGGCCCCACAAAGGTCCAGCCACGTTTTTTCAGATCTTTGGACAGCGCGATGGAGGCGGCCGATGTCGGCATGGCCCTGACGGCTTCCTGTGTGATGCGCTTGGGCCGGCTGGTCGCCTCGGGCTCCAGCCGCCAGACGAAGGCGCCCAGCGATCCGAACTCGCGGCGCAGTTCGATCACGCGCCGGGCGTTGTTGATGGTCGAGGCAATCTTGCCGGCGTGCCGCACGATGCCGGCGTCGCCCAGCAGGCGCTTGACGTCGCTCTCGCCAAACTCGGCCACCTGTTCGGCCTCGAAATTGGCAAAAGCGCTGCGGAAGGCTTCGCGCTTGTTCAGGATGGTCAGCCAGCTCAGGCCCGACTGAAAGCCTTCAAGGCATATTTTTTCGAACAGCCGGCGCTCGTCCGCCACCGGGAATCCCCACTCGCTGTCATGGTAGTGGCGGTACAGCGGCGTGGCCTGGCACCAGGCGCAGCGGGCGGTGCGGACGTCGTCCGTGAACAGGCCGGCGGTCGCCTCGGGCGACATTGTTTTTTCAGCTGCGGTGGTGTCAGAGGTCATACGAAATTTTAGGCCCCTTGATGGGGTGGTTTTTTAAGGATGTTCGGCGCCGCATGCAGGTACGCCGACAGGGCTTTGCAAGCCACCAGGGACGCGAAGGCATGCGTTCATGTCTGGATTGCCGGGTTGCAGTGCGGGGGTCGCTGAGCCCGTTTGACGAGGGGCATGGCGACACCTAGAATGAAATTGAGAGGTAGCCATCTCCTGGTTGCCGGACTGGGTCACCGTGGCGGATGCGCTGCGGGTGATCGGCGTGAGCGCTTTGTTCGGGTCGGGAAGCAGCTCATCCGCACTGCAGACCACGAAGGAATAACCATGAAAGACGTTGCACAAATCCTCAAGTCGAAGGCAGATCACAAGGTCTACACCGTTTCACCGTTGGCGCCGGTGCTGGATGCCGTCAAGTTGATGGCGGAGAAGAACCTCGGTGCGCTCCTGGTGTTGGACGGCGAAGAGTTCGTGGGCATCATCAGCGAACGCGATTGCACGCGGAAAATGCTCCTGGCGGACCGCTTGCCCAGGGAAACGCCGGTGCGCGACATCATGAGTTCACCGGTGCAGTACGTGGGCCCCCGCCATACCAACGAGGAATGCATGGCGCTGATGACAGACAAGCGCCTTCGCCACTTACCCGTCATAGACAACGGCAAGCTCATCGGCCTGGTTTCCATCGGTGATCTGGTCAAGGACATCATTTCCGAGCAGGGTTTCATCATCCAGCAGCTCGAACACTACATTGCGGGCGTAAAAGGCTGACGGATCATCCGGCGACGGGCGAGTAGTGCTCCGGGCCCCAGGGCCTGCCTTTTCAGGACCCGGGCAATCGGGATCGCGCAATGGGGCCGTCCGCATGAACACGCCAATCCTTGAGTCGATCCTGGCGTGTCCGCTGTGCGGCCATGCAAAACGGGAGACCATGCCAACCGATGCATGCCAGTTTTTGTACGAATGCGAAAACTGCAAGGCGATGCTGAGGCCCAAAGGCGGGGACTGCTGCGTCCACTGTTCCTACGGCTCCGTCAAGTGCCCATCAAAGCAGGAGCAGCCCGGGTGCTGTGACTGAGGCCGGAGTCATCCCAGATCAAGGTTTTGGGGTTATTGACGTCTGTACGTCTGTATTTCTGGACCGTAGCCCGTCAGGGGCCGGTTCGCCCGGCATTGCATGCAGCAGGGTGGCTCATTCGAGTCTCCAACGAAGCGGCACAGTCCCGCAACGCAAAAGAGGGTGATGCCATGGCCAATCGCAGGAGGCCGGCGGCATATGCAGGGTCGCTATGAAATCGGGCCGTGTCAATCCACCAGCCGAGTCCCGCCATCAGCCACTTGAAATCGACTTCCGCCAGCAGCAAAACTTGCTCGTCGGCGTGGTGTACCGCTTGATCAACCCGTTTGGCTTGTTCTGCGTGAACTTGCATGGTGATGTCTCCCTCGCATTCCGCGACACCTTCATAACGGCTGAATCGGACCATGCGTGTACAGGACAAGCGAAATAACTCAAAAAAAGTGGGCAGGATTGGTGTCTTTCAAGATGCGGGTTCCGGTTCTCGCGCAGCGCTGGAATCGGCCCACTCAAAATGGAGCGCTTGCCTGTCGTTCGATGCCCAGCTTCCGGCCGGGCGGCACAGGAACGCAAAGCGGTCGGAGCGGTTTATGGCAACGCTGAGGCAAGCGAGCGTGCCGCGCACAGCGATTTCAGCGGGTTCTTGCAGCGTGGCGACTCGCCCAACCTCAATGTTTGTTGTGCCCGCCAGACTCTGACCCGCGGCAAACCTGCCGCGAGCGGGACTTGCCCTTCAGACCGACACGGTGTAATTCAGCGTCATCCGCCCGCCGTCGACCATCACGATCTCGCCGGTGATGTAGCTGGCCGCATCGCTGGCCAGATAGGCCACTGTGTCGGCAATTTCCGAGGGTTCACCCAGGCGCTTCATCGGCGTGCGGCTCATGATGCGGGCTTTGGCCTCTTCACTGGTCAGCACGGCCTTGGCGGCCAGGTCGGTGGCGATGGTGCCAGGGGCGACCGCATTGACGCGTATGCCTTTGTCCGCCAGCGCCAGCGCCATCACGCGCGTGAGCTGGTTGATGCCGCCCTTGCTCACGTTGTAGCTGGCAATCGTGGGAATTGTGAGCACGCTGTTGACGGAGCTCATGTTGACGATGCTGCCCCGCGAGGCGGACCCGCCGATGCCTGGTCTTGCTTCGGCTCTGGCCATTTCGCGCGCCACCGCCTGGCCCACCAGAAACGAGCCTTTGAGGTTGATGCGCAGCACCGCGTCGAAGTCGGCTTCCGTGATTTCCAGAAAATCGGCGGCCCTGAAAATGCCGGCGTTGTTTACCAGCACATCAATGCGGCCGTGCGCGGCGATGGTTTGTGCCACCAGTGCATCGACCTGAGCCTTGTCGCCCACATCGCAATGCACATACAGGCCGCCCACTTCGCGGGCCAGCGCAGCGCCCCGGGCGTCGTCGATATCGGCAATGACCACCTTGGCCTGTTCGCGCGCAAAGCGCCGGATGCAGGCCTCGCCAATGCCCTGAGCGCCGCCGGTGACAATACAGACACGGTCGGCCAGTCCGAATGAAATGGCGGAAGACGAGCCGGGCATTGGAGTGTTCATGCCCGGATGGTACCAGCGCACGCCGCCATGAATTTCAGGGCATTTTCCGCCACGTCGGCGGCTGCCAGTCCCGGCTTGTACAGGGCCGAGCCGATGCCGAAACCGTTGGCTCCCGCAGCCAGGTAAGGCGCCATGTTGCCGGGCATGATGCCGCCTACCGGCATCACCACGGTGCTGGCCGGCAGCACCGCGCGCAGCGCCTTCACCACGGCGGGCGTGATCATTTCGGCAGGGAAAATCTTCAGGCCGGTGGCGCCGGCTTCCAGGGCGGCAAACGCTTCGCTGGCCGTCATCACGCCAGGCAGGCAGACCATGCCCAGACGAACGGCTTCACGCACGACCGCGGGGTTGAAGTTGGGCGAGACGATCAGCTGGCCGCCGGCCGCCTGCACGTTGCGCACGTCGTCGGGTGTGAGCACGGTCCCGGCGCCGATCAGCGCCTGCGGATACGCGCCCGCCATGGCCGCAATGCTGTCCAGCGGCTGCGGCGAATTCAGGGGGATTTCAATCAGTGTCCAGCCGGTGGACGCCAGGGCCTGGCCGACCGGCAGGGCTTCTGCAGGCTGCAGCCCGCGCAGGATGGCGACCAGCGGAACAGTCTGCAGGGCATTGGAGAATTTCTGGTGTGCGTTCATGGCGTCTGGTTGGTTTTTCAATGTTGGGGCAGGGTGTCGGCAATGGCGCGCAGGCCGCGCCAGGTGGCGCCGTCGCTGACGCGCTGGGCCGAGACACCCAGCAGCGCCAGCGCCTGCTCATAACGGGAGGTCAGCGCTGGCGCGCCCATGACCACCACGCTATCACCGTGCTGCAGGCTTTGGGATTTCAGTTCTTCGCCAATGACCAGTCCCGACAGGTAGCTGGGCAATGCGCCGGTGGCCATGCGCTTGAAGAGTGACAGGGTCCGCGTGCTGAACGCCGTGTGCAGCAGGCCTTGGCTGCGCAGGGCATGGGCCACACCCTGCTCAAAGGCTGCTGCGTCGGGAGCGGGATCGGTGGCCGGCAGCGTACGGGCCAGGATGGAGTGCTGGCGCAGCAGGGCGTAAAACTCGCCGGTCATCCAGGTTGAAAAATCCGTGACGCGGCGATTGCTGACGGTGACCCATTTGCTGTGCGTGCCGGGCAAGACCAGCCGGGCGTTGTCCAGCCCCAGCAGCTGCAGCGCGCCGAACACCTGGGTTTCCTCGCCCCGCATTACATCCGGCACACCGCCGGTTTCAATGCTCAAGCCGGGCACGATGGCGATGAGGCCTGGCTCGACCCAGGCAAGCTGACCGGCGATGTCGTCGAAGCCTGCGGGGCAGGGGCAGTAGGGCGCCTCCAGCCATCCCTGCTGGCTGCCGGCCATGCCGGAGATCAGGCACAGGGTTTCGGGGTTCATCCATGCGCCAAAGCAGCTGTCAAACACCGCGGGAAATTCACCCGGCGCGACCGTCAAAATGCCGCGTGCAAAGGTCCGTTGTTCCACTACCTTGCCATCGGGCGCCAGCAGCGCGCCGCGCAGCGAGGAGGTGCCCCAGTCAACCGCCAGCAGACGGCTCATGGCAAGGCCCTCGCGTGCAGGGGGTGCGACAGCGATGCGGTGGCGATCAGGCTGCACCGGTTTTCGGCGCTTCCCGTATGGATCGGGTTGAATTGGGGGATGGTGTCGCCATGTGCGACGCCATCAAATTTCCTGGCTTGCATTGAATTTCCTGAAAAAGACAGCGGCTTGGGCGTCCTTCAGGCATGTGATGGGGGCCGGGACGCGCCAGCTGCACCCATGGTAACTGCCAGCGTGGCGCCAGCCGGTGCTTGCGGCGCAAGGCAATGCGGTGATTGCCTTGCGGGCAAAAGTCAGTGATTATCCCTCGGGACAAAAGCGCCGCGCTTGCCCACCAGAAAGTCCAGGTCCACGCCCTCGTCGGCCTGCAGCACATGGTCAATGTAGAGTTTCCAGTAGCCGGACGTCAACGGCGGCGCCGGTGCCTTCCAGTCGGCCATGCGTTTGGCGAGTTCTTCGTCGCTCACGTGCAGGTGCAGGCGGCGGTTGGGTACGTCGAGTTCAATGATGTCGCCGTTTTGCACCAGCGCCAGCGGGCCGCCCGCCGCCGCCTCGGGCGCCGTGTGCAGCACCACGGTGCCGTAAGCGGTGCCGCTCATGCGGGCGTCGCTGATGCGCACCATGTCGGTAATGCCCTTGCGCAGCACTTTGGGCGGCAGCGGCATGTTGCCCACCTCGGCCATGCCGGGGTAGCCCTTGGGTCCGCAATTTTTTAGCACCATCACGCAGGTTTCGTCGATGTCGAGGTCTTCGTCATCGATGCGGGCGTGAAAGTCCTCGATGGTTTCAAACACCACGGCCCGGCCTTTGTGCACCATCAGCTCAGGTGTGGCGGCACTGGGCTTGATGACGGCGCCGCGCGGCGAGAGGTTGCCGCGCAGCACCGCAATGCCCGCCTTGTCCTTGAATGGCGTGCTTAGCGGCATGATCACGTCGGTGTTGTAGTTCTCGGCGTCGGCAATGTTCTCGCCTATGGTCTTGCCGTTGGCGGTGATGGCGTCCGTGTGCAGGTGCTGCGCAATTTCCTTCATCACCACCGGCAGGCCGCCGGCATAGCAGAAGTCTTCCATCAGGTATTTGCCGGAAGGCTGCAGGTTGACGAGGCAGGGCAGTTCGCTGGCCAGCCGGTCAAAGTCGTCCACCGTCAGCTTCACGCCAATGCGCCCGGCAATGGCAATCAGGTGAATCACGGCGTTGGTGGAGCCGCCAATGGCCGCCAGCGTCTTGATGGCGTTTTCAAATGCCTCGCGTGTCAGGATTTTGGAGAGCGTGAGGTCTTCATGCACCATCTCGACCGCCCGCCGTCCGGCCAGGCGGGCCAGCACATTGCGCCGGCCGTCCACCGCGGGATAGGCTGCATTGCCCGGCAGGCCAATGCCCAGCGCTTCCACCATGCTGGCCATGGTGGAGGCCGTGCCCATGGTCATGCAGTGGCCATGGCTGCGGTGCATGCAGCTTTCGGCCTCAAAGAAATCCTGCAGCTTGAGTGTGCCGGCGCGCACCTGCTCGCTCATGCTCCACACGCCGGTGCCGGAGCCGAGCTCCTGGCCGCGCCACTTGCCGCTGAGCATGGGGCCGCCGCTGACGCCCACCGTCGGCAGGTCCACGCTGGACGCGCCCATCACCAGCGAGGGCGTGGTCTTGTCGCAGCCCATCAGCAGCACCACGCCGTCAATCGGGTTGCCGCGAATGCTTTCTTCCACGTCCATGCTGGCCAGGTTGCGGTAGAGCATGGCAGTCGGGCGCAACAGGGTCTCGCCCAGCGACATCACGGGGAACTCCAGCGGAAAACCGCCGGCCTCGTACACGCCGATCTTGACCTGCTCCGCAATGGTGCGGAAGTGGCTGTTGCAGGGGGTGAGTTCGCTGAAGGTGTTGCAGATGCCGATGACGGGGCGTCCGTCGAACTGGTCATGCGGCACGCCCTTGCCCTTGACCCAGCTGCGGTAGGCAAAGCCGTCGCGGTCCTGCCGCCCAAACCATTGCTGGCTGCGTAGTTCTTCGGGTTTCTTTTTGGGTGTCTGGTTGCTCATGGTGTGCTGCGTTTCCGTAAAAGTTTCCGTCAAGGATTCAGGGTTTGCATGGATGCCAATCGAGGCTCAATCATATGATGATAAGACAATAGTGGCCCATTATGGCAATTCGTCAAGCCTGTTGAACTGAGGAGATTCCCTTGTCCAAACCCGAAATCCTGGCCGTTGCCAAGCTGCCGCCTTACCTGATCGAGCCGCTGCGCGAGATTTTTGTCGTGCATGAACAAATCCATCAAACCGACCCGGCGGCGTTTGCCGCTGCCGCCGGACGTATCCGCGCCATCGTCGGCAGCGGTGAGTCCAAGGTGCCGCGTTCGCTGATGGCGCAATTGCCGGCGCTGGAAATGATTTCCATCATGGGCGTGGGCTACGACGGCGTGGATGTCACTGCGGCGCTGGAGCGCAACATTCGGGTGACGCACACGCCCGGCGTGCTGAATGACGACGTGGCCGATCTGGCGATCGGGCTGATGCTGAGCGTGGCGCGCCGCATACCGCAAGCCGACCAGTATGTGCGCAGTGGCCGCTGGCCTGAGGGGCCGATGCCGCTGGCGCGCAAGGTGTCCGGGGAGCGTCTGGGCATTGTGGGTCTGGGCCGCATTGGCCAGGCCATCGCCACCCGGGCAGAGGCCTTTGGCATGTCGGTGGCGTACACCGCCCGCAGCCGCAAGGCGGAACTGCCCTATGCCTACTACCCGAGCGCCCAGGCGCTGGCCGCCGAAGTCGATTTTCTGGTGCTGATCACGCCGGGTGGCGCCGGCACGCGCAAGCTGATCAATGCCGATGTGCTCAAGGCGCTGGGCCCGCAGGGTTATCTGATCAATGTGGCGCGTGGTTCGGTGGTCGATGAAGCGGCGCTTGTCGAGGCGCTGCAGCAGGGCGTGATCGCCGGTGCCGCGCTGGACGTGTTCGAGAACGAGCCTGTCGTGCCATCCGCGCTGTGGACCCTGGACAACGTGGTGCTGGCGCCGCACATTGGCAGCGCCACGCGGCAGACGCGCGGCGCGATGGCCGACTTGGCGGCCTCTAATCTGCGCGCCCATTTTGCGGGTGAACCCCTGCTGACGCCAGTACCCGAATGCCAGTAAAAGCTCGGGGTTTTCCATAGGTTTTCGGGGCTCTAATCATCATATGATAGCAACGCAATTGACTCCCCGAACATGATCAAAAACGTCCACGGCAACACGGTAGACCTGCTAGGCGAAGCCATCGTCGCGGGCCGCTATGCGGTCGGCCAGTCGATCCCGCCCGAGCCGGTGTTGTGCGAGCAGCTCGGTGTCAGCCGCACGGTGGTGCGCGAGTCCGTCAAGTCGCTGGTGGCCAAGGGGCTGATCCATACCGGCCCCAAAGTCGGCACGCATGTGTTGCCGTCCGATCAGTGGAACTGGTTCGACCCTGACGTGATTGCCTGGCAGTCGCGCGCTGGCCTGTCACCCGAGTTCATCCGCGACCTGCAGGACCTGCGCCTGGTGGTTGAGCCGGCGGCCGTGAAGCTGGCGGCGACCCGCGCTACCGATGCCGACATTGCTGAAATCGAAGAGGCCTATGCCGGCATGCATCGCGCCGTGATGGGCGGCGGCGACTATGTGACCAGCGACCTGCGTTTTCACCAGGGGCTGTTGCGCGCCTCGCACAACCGCATGCTGGTGCAGATGAGCAAGGCGCTGGGCGCGCTGCTGCGCACCAGTTTCGAAATCTCCACGAGCAAGAAGGACGGTCCGCGCAGCTCGCTGCCCTTGCACCGTGCCGTGCTCGATGCCGTGGTGGCGCGCGATCCGGTCAAGGCCGAGCGCGCCGTGCTGGTGTTGATCGAAGGGGCGCACAAGGACATCGAGCAGGTGCTCGGTTCCCGCCGCCGCCTGCCCCGCGTCCACCGACCTGCTTTGCCGTTGAAGGCGGCCTGATTCCCGTAAGCTTTTCCTCACCAACCAAAGAAGGAGACTGTCGATGAAGTTCAAACTACTTGCCACAGCGGCGTTCATGACCACGGCGCTTTTAGCCGGCGGCCATGCAGCAGCCCAGGAGAAACTCACCGTCTGGTGGGTCAAGGGCTTCTACAAGGCCGAAGACGATGCCCTGTTTGCGGCCATCAAGAAGTACGAAGACAAGCACAAGGGTGTCAAGATCGAGCTTTCGCAATACCCGATTCAGGACATGATTCCGAAGACCGTGGCGGCGCTCGACTCGGGCAACCCGCCCGACGTGGCTTATGCGGACGTCTATGACTTCCAGGTCACGGGCAAGTGGGCTTTCGACGGCAAGCTCGAAGACATCAGCAGCGTGATCAATCCCATGCGCGCCAAGTTCGCGCCCAACACGGTCGAGACCGCCTTCCTGTACAACGACCAGGCCAAGACGCGGGCGTACTACGCCTTCCCGATGAAGCAGCAGACCATGCACATCCAGTACTGGGCTGACATGCTGGCGGAGGCCGGGTTCAAGGAGTCGGACATTCCGACGGCCTGGAAGGACTACTGGTCCTTCTGGTGCGACAAGGTGCAGCCGGCCTATCGTCAGAAAAGCGGCAACCGCACTTTCGGCATCGGCCAGCCGCTGGGCGTGGATTCCAGCGACTCGTTCTACTCCTTCCTCACGTTCATGGACGCCTATAACGTGAGCCTGGTCAGCGACAGCGGCAAGCTGCTGGTGGATGATCCCAAGGTGCGCGCCGGCCTCATCGGCGCCCTGACCGATTACACCCAGATTTACGCCAGGGGCTGCACGCCACCGTCGTCGACCAGCTGGAAAGACCCGGACAACAACGTCGCCTTCCACAACAAAACGACCGTCCTCACCCACAATGCGACCATCTCGATCGCGGCCAAATGGCTCGATGACATGAACAACGCCGCCTTGAAGCCCGAGGATCGGGAGATCGCGAAGAAGAACTACACGGAGCGCATCCGCACCGCCGGTTTCCCGAGCAAGCCCGATGGCAGCAAGATGGTCTATCGTGCCGCGATCAAGACCGGCGTGGTTTTCAGCCAGGCCAAGAACAAGGCCCGCGCCAAGGAGTTTGTGGCCTTCCTGCTGCAGGATGAAAACCTCACGCCGTACGTCGAGGGCTCGCTGGGCCGCTGGTTCCCGGTGATGAAGGCGGCGCAGCAGCGCCCGTTCTGGAAAGCCGATCCGCATCGCACAGCCGTGTACAACCAGTTCACGGCCGGCACGGTGAATTTCGAGTTCACCAAGAACTACAAGTTCACCGTTCTCAACAACGAGAACGTCTGGGCCAAGGCCGCGAACCGGGTTCTCAACGAGAAAGTGCCGGTTGACAAGGCGGTCGACGAAATGATCGCCCGCATCAAGACCGTCGCGAACTAAGAGCCAAGTCTGTTCATCAAAGAAAGCCGCGCAACCGTTCCCCTCGCGGGAGCGGTTGCGCGAGGAGCGATGCCATGAGCACTATCACTGTAGACCAGGTGCGCCCGTCCGCGGAGTCTGCCAGCAAGGGCATGACGTCGTGGGAACGATGGGGGATGATCCTGGTCATTCCGTACTTGCTGATTTTTCTGGTGTTTGTGATTTACCCGGTGGGCTACGGTTTGTGGCTGGCGCGGGAGCCACAAACCTACGTGCGACTTTTCGCCGATCCGATATTTTTCCGCACGATGGTCAACAGCGTCGTGTTCATCATCGTCTCGGTGAATCTGAAGATGATTGTCGCGCTGTTTCTCTCGGGCTTCTTCCTGAATACACGCTGGTGGGTCAAGTGGCTGTCGCTGGTGTTCATCCTGCCCTGGGCCGTACCCTCGATCCCGACCATCCTGTCGATGCGCTTCATGCTCAATCCCGAGTGGGGCGTGATCAACACCCTGATCTTCAAGCTGACCGGCATCGACGGCCCGAACTGGCTCAACGACCCGACGCTGGCGCTGTCGTTTTCCATGCTGGCCCACATCTGGAAATCGCTGCCCTTCTGGACCTTGATCCTGCTGGCCGGCCGCATGGCGATTCCGGCCGAACAATACGAAGCGGCGTCGGTGGATGGCGCTTCGCACTGGCAGAAGTTCCGCTTCATCACCTGGCCGTCCATGCGTTCGCTTTACCTGACGTCCACCATTTTGTCGATGATCTGGACGCTGGGCGACTTCAATAGCGTGTACCTGCTCACCGGCGGTGGCCCGGCTGACCTGACGCACGTGCTGGCCACGCTGGGCATCCGCTACCTGCGGCTAGACCAGGTCGACCTGTCGCTGGCCTCCATCGTCGTGGCGCTGCCGCTGGTGCTGCCGCTGGTCTATTTCATGATGAAACGGCTCTCGAAATGAACCTCTACGCTTGTCGCCGCGCGTACTGCGCTGCCTCCGAGGGCGTATTTGCTCTCCTGGATGCGGCTCGTCGGAGCTCCAAATGAAACGTATCACCTTCAAGACTGTGGCCACCGAGGCCAAGCTGCTGCTGATCGGCATTCCCGTGCTCTTGTGGACCATCATTCCGATCTACCACATGGTGCTGTTCGCCATCTCGCCGCGCGACCAGGCGACCTCGGGCCGGCTCTGGCCGAAGAACCCGACGCTGGACAACTTCTCTTTTGTTTTTCATCAGAAGCACTTCTACCTCGACCACTTCTGGGTGCAGATGGGCAACTCCCTGGTGATTGCGCTGTCGGTCGGTTTCCTGACGCTGGCCGTGTCTACGGCGGCGGCGTTTGCGATCAGCCGGCTCAGGGTTCCCGGCGGCCGCACGGTCATGAACATGGCCTTGTTCACCTACTTCATTCCGGCGGCATTCCTGGCCGTGCCCATGTACAAGACCATGGGCAACTACGGCCTGCTCAACAGCCAGTGGGCGCTGATCCTGGCGATGGTGACGATCGCCTCGCCGTATTGCATCTGGGTGCTCAAGCAGGCCTCCGACAAGCTGCCGTACGAACTCGACGAGGCCGCCAAGATGGATGGTGCAACGGCGCTGCAGCTTTTCCGCCTGGTCTACCTGCCGCTGATGGTGCCATCGCTCGTTGCCGTGGGTACCTACGCGTTGCTGCTGGCCTGGAACGAGTACCTGTATGCGTTCCTGCTGCTGTCCAACGACACCAGTGTCACGCTGGCCGTGGCGCTCGGCAACTTCCTGTCGGCCGACGATTCGCCGTGGGAACTGCTGATGACAACAGGCCTGATCTACGCGCTGCCGCCGGCGGCAATCTATTACACATTCAAGCGCTACATGGTGTCTGGCCTCACGGCCGGCGCTGTCAAGAGCTGAGCAAAAAGGGGCAGCCCCATGGCATCCGTATCGTTCCAGAAAATTGAAAAGAGTTTCGGCAAGTTCAAGATCATTCACGGCATCAGCTTCGACATTGCCGATGGCGAGTTCGTCGTGCTGGTTGGCCCCTCGGGCTGCGGCAAGTCGACTTTGCTGCGCATGCTGGCCGGGCTGGAGGAAATCAGTGGCGGCGAGATCGCGATCGACGGCAAGGTGGTCAACGACCTCGACTCCAAGGACCGCGACATCGCGATGGTGTTCCAGAGCTACGCGCTGTATCCGCACATGACGGTGCGCGACAACATGGCTTTCAGCCTGAAGCTGCGCAAGGCCGACGACGACCTGACGAATAAGCGCGTTGGCAATGCGGCGCGCATCCTGAACCTCGACCCCTTGCTCGACCGCTTCCCGCGCGAGCTCTCGGGCGGGCAGCGCCAGCGCGTCGCGATGGGGCGGGCCATCGTGCGCGACCCCAAGGTGTTTCTGTTTGATGAGCCGCTGTCCAACCTGGACGCCAAACTGCGCGTGGCCATGCGTGCCGAGATCAAGGCGCTGCACCAGCGGCTGAAAACCACCACGGTCTACGTCACGCACGACCAGATCGAAGCCATGACCATGGCCGACCGCATCGTCGTGATGCACGATGGCATCATTGAACAGATAGGCACGCCGCTGGCCCTGTTCGACCGGCCTGCCAATCTCTTTGTGGCGCAGTTCATCGGCTCGCCGGCGATGAACGTGCTCAACGGTGTATTGCGCCAGGGCCAGGGCGGCAGCTGGGTCGAGGCTCAGGGCAGCCGCTGGCCGGTAGGCGTTCTCCAGCACGGCCACGACGGTCAGGCGGTGAACTATGGCATCCGGCCGGGCGATCTGAAGATTTCAACCACGGGCCAGGGCATCGCGGCCAAGGTCATTGTGGTGGAGCCAACCGGCGCGGAGACCGAGCTGCTGCTGCAGGTGGGCGATGAACAGCTGATCGTCGTGATGCATGGGCGTACCAATGTCCAGCCGGATGAACTCGTCACGCTGGAGATCGCGGCCGGCAAGGCCCATGTGTTCGATGCTGCCAGCGGCGACCGGGTTGACTGAAGAAAGCGGAGAGCGCACGTTCGTTCCGCGTGTCATGGAGCCGGATATTTTCGTCGTGATGGGCGTCAGCGGCAGTGGCAAGAGCACGGTTGCGTCGCAACTCGCCACCCGCCTCGGGCTGGAGTTTATCGAGGGCGATGAACTGCACTCTGCCGAGAACGTGGCCCGTATGGCTGCCGGCGTACCGCTGACCGATGCCGACCGCGAGGGCTGGCTCAAGGTGCTGGCCAATCGTATCCGCGAGGCGCGCCTCGCGGGGCGTGGCCTGGTGCTTTCCTGTTCGGCCCTGAAACGCTCATACCGCGATGTGCTGCGCCAGGGCTCGCCCGCCGTGCGTTTTGTGTACCTGCATGGCGAACGGGCTCTGCTGGCCGAACGAATGGCGCAGCGCGCTGGCCACTACATGCCGGCCACCTTGCTGGACAGCCAGTTGGCGACACTCGAGGCGCCCGACGCCAGCGAGAACGCACTGGCCTTCAACATCACGACGCCCCCCGATGTCATCGCCGCAGCCGTGGCGATGACGGTTTCCCACCGCACTGAATGAGCATTTTCATGAGCACTCCCACGAGCACTCCCACGAGCACTCCCATGAGTACTTCGAATCCCTTCCGGCTGGACGGCCGGCTCGCGCTGATCACCGGATCTTCCGCCGGCATCGGTTTCGCGCTGGCGCGCGCGCTTGGGCAGGCCGGCGCCACGCTGGTCCTCAATGGCCGGGACGCCGGCAGGCTGGAACAGGCGGCAGGCGTGTTGCGCAGCGAAGGGCTGCAGGTCCACACGCGGATGTTTGATGTCACGCAGGCCGAGGCCGTAGAGGCCGCGGTGCAGGATATCGAGAGCACCCTCGGCGCCATCGAGATTCTCGTGAACAACGCGGGAATGCAGCGCCGCATGCCGCTGCACGAATTTTCCACCGAGCAGTGGCATGAGCTGATGCGCACCAACGTCGACAGCGTGTTCTTCATGGGCCGGGCCGTGGCACGCAAAATGATAGAGCGCCGCCGCGGCAGGATCATCAACGTCTGCTCGGTGCAAAGCGAGCTGGGCCGGCCCAACATCGCACCCTATACGGCGAGCAAGGGTGCGGTCAAGATGCTGACCAAAGGCATGGCGATTGACTGGGGCCCGCATGGCATCAATGTCAACGGCCTCGGGCCCGGCTATTTCAGGACCGAACTCAACGAGAAACTGGTGGCCGACGAGCAGTTCAATGCCTGGCTGATCGGACGCACGCCCAGCCGGCGCTGGGGCAACGTCGAGGACCTGGGTGGCGCGGCCGTGTTCCTGGCCAGCGATGCATCGAGCTTTGTCAATGGCCACATCCTGTACGTCGACGGCGGCGTGACCGCCACCCTCTGAGTCTTTAACTTTTTAATTTTTTGACTCTTTGACTTTTTGACCGACTTTGCTATTTGAGGAGAAATTCATGCGCGCACTTGTTTGCCACGCTCCGCTGGATCTGCGCTTTGACACGTTCGTGTCCGACCAGCCAGGCCCGACCGAGCTCGGCGTGCGCATTGCCTATGGCGGCATTTGCGGCTCGGACCTGCACTACTTCCAGCACGGCGGCTTTGGCACCGTGCGCATCCGGGAGCCCATGGTGCTGGGGCACGAGGTGTCGGGCGCGATCGAGTCGGTGGGCAGCGCCGTCACACAATTCCAGGTTGGCCAGCGCATTGCGGTGTCGCCCTCGCGGCCCTGCGGCACCTGCCGCTACTGCAACCTGGGTTTGCAGAACCACTGCATGGAAATGCGCTTTTACGGCAGTGCCATGCGCTTCCCCCACGTGCAGGGCGCGTTTCGCGAGCACCTGGTGATTGATGCCAGCCAGGCCCATCTGGTCGCCGACGAGCTGCCGCTGGCCGAGGCGGCGCTGGCCGAGCCGCTGTCGGTCGGCCTGCATGCCATCACACGCGCCGGCTCGGTGTTTGGCAAGCGCGTGCTGGTCACGGGCTGCGGTCCGATCGGCTTGCTGTTGATTGCCGGCCTGCGGCGTGCCGGTGCTGCGCACATCATTGCAGCCGACATTGCCGACGTGCCCCTGGTCTGCGCCGCCACGCTGGGTGCGGACGAGACCATCAACCTAGCCCGTCACCCCGGCGGCCTGGCGCCTTATGCGCTCAACAAGGGCATGATCGAGGTGATGTTCGAAGCTTCCGGCAGCGACAAGGCCTTGCGCGGCGGGCTGGATGTGATGGCGCCGCGCGGCGTGGTCGTGATCGTGGGCCTGGGCGGCGATATCAGCGTGCCGATGAACCTGCTGGTGGCCAAGGAACTGGATGTGCGCGGTACCTTCCGTTTTCATCAGGAGTTTGCGGTCGCGGTGCGCTTTCTCAACCAGCGCCTCATCGACGGCCGGCCGGTGATCACGCACACCCTGAAGTTCGACCAGGCGGCGGATGCCTTCAAGCTGGCGGGCGACAAGGGCCGGGCGCTGAAAGTGCTCATCGATTTCAATGCGCCGGCGGCGGCATGACAATGTGCGCAGCCCCGACCTTGATAGCTACAACAAGACGACACCGGAGATTTCATTGACCACCTTCACCAAAGTCACCCTGTACACCGGCACCGACGGCCGCGCGAAATTCCGCGAGGAAGCGGTCGCATTGACGGAGGGCTCGCCGCAAGCCCTGCTGTCGCCGGTGCTTCCGTCCACAGGCTACCAGCTACGCCACAGCCCGGTCGGGTTTCGCAGCCAGTTTCATTGCACGGGGACGCCGCAGTGGGTCGTCATTCTGGGTGGACAGATGGAGATTGGTTTGCAGGGCGGGGTGTCGCGGGTGTTCAAGCCCGGTGAGCATTTTTATTCAGCCGACGTGCTTCCGCCGGGCGCCACCTTTGACGCGGCAGTGCATGGCCACTGGAGCCGCCAGGTGGGGCCGGATCCACTGGTGACCCTGTTCGTGCAGGGTTGAGGGCTGAGGGTGTAAAAGGCCCGGAAAACTCAGTGCGACTGCATCTCGCCTGAAAGCAGCACGCGAGGGCCGGGCTGGCCAATCTGTACAGCAGCGATCAGCGCGGCGGCCACATCGTCCGCCGGGATGGCCCGGTAATTGTTCGGGATCAGCGGTTTGAACAAAGTCATGGCGGCCAGCGCCCATTTTTCACCGGGGCGTTGCGCCTGCCTCAGCGAGGCGCGGTCGCCTGCGAGCAGGGAGGGACGCGCGATCACCACGGTCTCAAACCCCAAGCCCTTAACGGCATCTTCCATTTCGCCTTTGACGCGGTTGTAGAAAACCGGCGACCGGCTATCAGCACCCATGGCGCTGACGACACCCAGGCGGGTGGCGCCGGCGGCGCGAGCAGCGCGTGCCACTGCCACCACCGCATCAAAATCAACGTTGCGAAAAGCCTCGCGGCTGCCCGCCACCTTGATCGTGGTGCCCAGCGCGATGAAGACGTCATCGACCGCCGGTGCGTTGAATCCGTTGAACGAATCCGTCACCTGCACCACCAGTCGGGCGTGCTGCCGGGCTGGTGCGCGACGGCCCACAGTGTGGACCGTCGAGTAAGCCTTATCGGCCAGTAAACGAGCCAGGACCGCCTGGCCGACGAGGCCCGTTGCCCCGGCCACCAGCGCCACCCGAGCCGCCGCCACCGCCGGAGCGGTTGCCCCGGAAGTTGTTGCGGTTGCCAGTGGGTTGGCCGGAAGACGGGAATCCGGACGAGGCGTGGCTGGCGGGCTGCTGGTTGTCGAAGTCATTGCGAGGCTCGCTGCGTGAGTCATTCCTTGGCGCACGGGGTTGCTCGTCGCGTTGCCGCGCCTGAGCATGTCTCGGCTGGGCAGGCTGGCCGCCTTGCGAATAGCCGGAATTCTGGCGCGGCTGACCCGGATTGGGGGTGCGCGGGCCGCGTCCACTGCCATTACCACTGCCATTGCCGCCACCGGCGGGGCCGCGTCCGCGGCCGCCTCCGTTGCCGCCATTGCCACCATTACCGCCGCCACTCGCGCCGCGCGCAGGCTGGGCGCCTTTGGTGTCACGGATACGCTGCATCATTTCGCTGCGCGCTGCTTTCGCGGCGGCCTGCATCACGTCACGGCTTGGGGGTTTACCGAGGCCGCCCCAGATGGTCTGGCGGCCCATGGCCAGCGGCTCGGCTCTTTCGCCGGGCTCGGCTTCAAAGCCGGGCACCAGCACTTTTTCAATGTTCTGCTTGGTGAAGCGCTCGATGTCCTGCATAAAGCCTTCTTCATCCAGACACACCAGGCTCACCGCCTCGCCGCTGTTGCCGGCGCGGCCGGTGCGGCCGATGCGGTGCACATAGTCTTCACTGACGTTGGGAATCTCGTAGTTCACCACGTGCGGCAATTCGTCGATGTCAATGCCGCGGGCTGCGATGTCCGTGGCGACCAGTGCGCGAATCGTGCCGTCCTTGAAGCCCTGCAGCGCCTGGGTGCGGGCGGTCTGGCTCTTGTTGCCGTGCAGGGCCATGGCTTCAATGCCGTTTTTGGTCAGGTGCTCGGCCACGTTGTTGGCGCCAAACTTGGTGCGCGTGAACACCAGCACCTGGCTCCAGTTGTGCTCGTTGATGATGTGGGTCAGCAGCGCCTTCTTTTTGCTGCGGCCCACCGGATGGATCGTCTGCGTGATGCGCTGCACGGTGGTGTTGCGCGGCGTCACCTGAATGTGCAGGGGGTCACGCAGCAGGCCATTGGCCAGTTCGCGGATCTCGTCGCTGAAGGTGGCGCTGAACAGCAGCGACTGCTTGTGCTTGGGCACCAGCGCCAGCACCTTCTTGATGTCGTGGATGAAGCCCATGTCGAGCATGCGGTCGGCTTCGTCGAGCACCAGGATCTGTACCTGGCTCAGGTCCAGCGTGCCCTGGCCTGCATGGTCGAGCAGGCGGCCGGGGGTGGCCACCAGGATGTCCACGCCGCGGCGCAGCTTGTCGATTTGCGCCCCCATGCCGACACCGCCGAACATCACCATGGAGGTGAGATCCAGGTATTTGCCGTAGGTGCGTACGCTTTCTTCAACCTGCGCGGCCAGCTCGCGGGTCGGCGTCATGATGAGGGCGCGCACGGCGTTGACGCCGCGTCGGTTGGTCAGCCGGGGTTCGGTAGACAGGCGCTGCAGCATGGGCAGGGTGAACGCGGCGGTCTTGCCGGTGCCCGTCTGGGCGCCGCCGAGCAGGTCGCTGCCGGCCAGCACGGCGGGAATCGCCTGGGCCTGGATAGGCGTGGGGGTGTCGTAACCCTGCTCAAGCACGGCTTTAAGAATGGCCGGAGCCAATTTCAATTCTTCAAATGTCATGGTGTTGCACCGCTGGGGTGCTATAGATCGGCCTGTTGGGTGCCTTGTTTGAAAGCAACCCGCCAGTCAAAGGCAGATGGGATCAGAAAATCGGGCCAAAAAACATCGTAAGCAACTACTGAAAGTAATACCCGGGATGTGCCCAAATGTTGCAGGCAACTGGAGCCAGCAACCCGCGTATTGTCGCACGGAACGATAATCGGAGTATTCACGCAAAAAACACGCCTTGCCAAAAGGCGTTGCCCCCGAGGCGCAGCGCGTGGTTTTAGCCTGCAGATGACTCTGCAAAAAGCCTGTAAAAATAGCAGCTACAGGCCGTGTGCAGCCCGTTTTCTTGCATTGTTTTTCATTTTTACCAAAGTTGATCCTGATGGCCCAGTACGTATTTACCATGAACAAGGTCGGCAAAATCGTGCCGCCCAAGCGTCAAATTCTCAAAGAGGTTTCGCTCAGCTTTTTCCCTGGCGCCAAGATTGGCGTGCTGGGCACCAACGGCTCCGGCAAGTCCACGCTGCTCAAGATCATGGCTGGCCTGGACACCGAGATAGAAGGCGAAGCCACCCCCATGCCGGGGCTGAACATCGGCTACCTGCCGCAGGAGCCCAAGCTCGACCCTGGGCACACGGTGCGCGAGAGTGTCGAGGCCGGCATGGGGGCGGTATTTGCCGCCAAGGCCCAGCTCGAAGCGGTGTACACCGCCTACGGCGAGCCCGATGCCGACTTTGACGCCCTGGCCGCCGAGCAGGCTCGCCTGGAAGCCATCATCGCGACCTCGGGCACGGATTCCGAGCACCAGCTCGAGATCGCCGCCGACGCGCTGCGCCTGCCGCCCTGGGACGCCCAGATCAGTGTTCTGTCGGGTGGCGAAAAACGCCGCGTGGCCTTGTGCAGCCTGCTGCTGTCCAAGCCCGACATGCTGCTGCTCGACGAGCCGACCAACCACCTGGACGCCGAATCGGTGGACTGGCTGGAGCAGTTTCTGCAGCGCTATTCGGGTACGGTGGTTGCCATCACCCATGACCGTTACTTCCTGGACAACGCGGCCGAGTGGATTCTGGAACTGGACCGCGGCCATGGCATCCCCTGGAAAGGCAACTACAGCAGCTGGCTGGATCAAAAAGGCGAGCGTCTGGCCCAGGAGCAAAAGGGCGAAGAGGCCCGTGCCAAGGCTCTGAAAAAGGAACTGGAGTGGTCACGCCAGAACCCGAAAGCGCGACAGGCCAAGAGCAAGTCGCGTCTGGCACGTTTTGAAGAGCTGTCTGATTTTGAATACCAGAAACGCGTGGAGACCAACGAGATTTTCATCCCGGTGGCCGAGCGTCTGGGCAATGAGGTCATTGAGTTCAAGGGCGTCAGCAAGTCCTTCGGCGACCGCCTGTTGATCGACAACCTGAGCTTCAAGGTGCCGGCCGGCGCCATCGTCGGCATCATCGGCCCCAACGGCGCGGGCAAGTCCACGTTGTTCAAGCTGATTGCCGGCAAAGAGCAGCCGGACAGCGGCGAAGTGGTGATTGGCAAGACAGCGCGCATGGCTTTTGTGGACCAGCACCGTGATGACCTGGCCAACGAAAAAACCGTCTGGGAAGATATCTCGGGCGGCCTCGACCTGCTCACCGTCGGCAAATTCACCATGCCCAGCCGCGCGTATGCGGGCCGCTTCAACTTCAACGGCGCCGACCAGCAAAAACGCGTCGGCATGCTGTCGGGCGGCGAGCGCGGGCGCCTGCACCTGGCCAAGACACTGATTGCTGGCGGCAACGTGTTGATGCTTGACGAACCGTCCAATGACCTCGACGTGGAAACCCTGCGCGCGCTCGAAGACGCACTGCTCGAATTCGCCGGCTCCGTCATGGTCATCAGCCACGACCGCTGGTTCCTTGACCGCATTGCCACGCACATCCTTGCGGCCGAAGGCGACAGCCAGTGGACCTTCTTCAACGGCAACTACCAGGAATACGAAGCCGACAAGAAGAAGCGCCTGGGTGAAGAAGGCGCCAAGCCGAAGCGCGTGCGCTTCAAGGCATTGCATTAAGTTCTCGCGGTCGCTCTACTGGAGCGCAGCAGCCCACTCCTTCTCCCTCTGGGAGAAGGTCGGGATGAGGGCTGGCGGCGTGTGATGTTGCACTGTGCTTGGTTGAAGGCCGAAGGCCCTCACCCCCGCCCTCTCCCAAAGGGAGAGGGAGCAATACCGATGCGAGCAAAATTTCTGCGGAGATAGGTATGACCGACGACGAAGTCCTGACTCAAACCCGTCACTGGCTCGAAAAAGCCGTGATCGGGCTCAACCTGTGCCCGTTTGCCAAGGCGGTGTACGTCAAGAACCAGGTGCGCCTGGTGGTGAGCCATGCGCGCCATGCCGACGACCTGCTCGAAGAGCTGGACCGCGAGCTCGACCTGCTGGTGGCCACACCGGCGCAAGAGGTGGACACCACGCTGCTGATTCACCCGACGCTGTTCGGCGACTTCCTGGATTTCAATGATTTCCTGGAGGTTGCAGAGGGCGTGGTGGATGAGCACGGGCTGGAGGGCGTGGTGCAGCTGGCGAGTTTCCACCCGCGCTTCCAGTTTGACGGTACCGAGCCCGACGACATCAGCAACTACACCAACCGCGCGCCGTTTGCCATTCTGCACTTGCTGCGCGAGGGCAGTGTGGAGCGTGCGGTGGCAGCCTTTCCCGAGGCTGATGCGATTTTCGAGCAGAACATTGCGACGCTGGAAAAACTGGGGCTGCAAGGGTGGAAGGCCCTGGGGTTGTAAGGCGAGGCGGTAAGGCAAATTAGTCAGCCGCGTGCGCTGATGCGCTGACGTGTTGACCTGATTGCGCAGCCGGTCGGTGCTGTTGTTGCTTCCCGAAGCCAGGGCGTTCGCCCCACCCGGCCTGCCCGTCGCGTATGAACGCGGCGAGGCCATGACGCTGCCGGGGCACGCCGGCTTCTGCTTTGGCCAGCGCACTCCCCTCATTCCTTTTTGATTGGCTCGCCCGGCGGCTTTCAGGCCGCGTATCCGCCGACGGCTTCACCCGCATTGAACATGCACAGGATTGGGGCGGCGTCCTACAGGGCGGGTATCGCAGCCATCGGTAGGCTTACCGAGCGGCGCGATGGATTCGCTCCCGGCTCCGCTGACTGTCCCGACAAATCAACCTGAATGAGGTGTTCCATGAAGCTACTTCAATCTCTAAGACTGGCCCTGGGCGGTCTTCTCGTGGCGGGCCTCGCGGCCTGCGGCGGTGGTGGCGGCGGTGCCAGCAACGGTACCCTTCGACTGGCGCTCACCGACGCGCCGGCTTGCGGCTACGACGCCGTCAATGTGACGATAGAGAAAGTTCGCGTGCACAAGAGTGACAGCGCCGGCGACGCGGACGGCGGCTGGGCTGAAATCGTGCTCAATCCTGCCAGGCGCGTGAACCTGCTGGACCTGACCAACGGGGTTCTCGACGAACTCGGCCAGACACCCTTGCCCGCGGGCAAGTACACGCAACTCAGGCTGGTCCTGACTGCCAATAGCGGAAGCAATCCGCTGGCCAATTCCGTGGTGTTCACTGACACGAAAGCCGAGGTGGCGCTCAAGACACCGAGCGGTCAACAGTCCGGCCTCAAAACCAATATTGACATTGACATCGCCCCGAACAGGCTCGCCGATTTCGTGCTCGACTTCGATGCCTGCAAGTCCGTGGTTTACGCGGGCACTTCGGGTCAATACCTGCTCAAGCCGGTCCTCATCATGATTCCGCGCTACATCTCCGGCGTGTCCGGATTCGTGAACGCGTCGATAGTGAACGGCACGACCACGGTGTCCCTGCAGCAGGGCGGCGTCATCATCAAGTCCACCACGCCCAGGAGCGACGGCACCTTCCTGCTGCAACCGGTTGCCCCGGGCAGCTATACGCTGGTGCTCACAGGATCGGGCCGCGCCACGGCCGTCGTCACCAGCGTGCCCGTGGTGACAGACACGGTGACAGCCCTCAATACCTCCGGCACCGCGCTCAACCCGGCGGTTTCCGCCACCGGTACCGTGAACGGCACAGTGAACGGCACCGCACCGCTGGTGCTGGACACCCTGGTGCGTGCGCAACAGATCCTGACGGGCGGCACCACGGTGGAAGTGGCGGGGCGCTTTGTGGATGGGCTGGGTAATTACGCTTACCTGCTGCCCGTCGATGCGCCGCAGGTGGCGCCCTACGTGGTAGTACCCGGCCCGCTGGTATTTGTGGCCGACGCGGGTGCGGCTGGCCAATACACACTGCGGGCAAGCCTGACCGGATTTGCGGACAAGACGGCCATACGCCCTGTGTTGACGTCTGGTGCCACGATCACCACCAACTTCACTTTCCCCTGAGTCATCAGAAGAGGAAGCTGGCAGGCCCTGAAGCCTGAGCAGCCAGAAAAAACGGCTGGACCGCCGGCGCTCCACGGGTATTTTCCGGAGCGCCGGCGAGCAGGCTTCCTGTACAGCCATCGCGGCGGGCGATGCCCCTGGAGCGATCGCAACCCAAACGAGAAGAGAAAAGAGAAAAGAGGCAGGAACCCTGCCTCTTTTCTGCGTTGTGGTTGCTTTGTGCTTACTGCTTCAGGCCGAGCTTGTTGATCAGGCCTTTGTAAAAAGCATGGTCCCTGGCCATGACGGCGCCAAAGGCCTCGCCTTCGGCATAGGCGTAGCCCATGTTCTGGCGGTCCAGCGCGTCACGCAGGCTTTGTTCGGTCACGATCTTCGCGGTCGCTGCGCGCAGCACATTGACAATCTCGGGCGGCGTGCCCTTGGTCACGGCCAGGCCGCGCCAGGTGCCGATGGAAATGTCGATGTTGCGTTCCTTGAGCGTCGGCACTTTCTCGAAGCCCTTGATGCGCTGCTCGGACATCACGGCCAGCGTTTTCAGCTTGCCCGTCGAGGTGTAGGCATAGACTTCCGCCGCGCTCACCGTGATGGCCTCGATGTGCCCGCCCAGCAGGGACAGCGCGGCCGGTGCAGCGCCGGCAAACGGAATGTGGTTGAACTTCACCCCGGTCTTGTCTTCCACGGCCGCGGCGGCAAGATGCCAGGTCGAGCCGTTGCCGCCATTGCCCACGCGGAAGTCGCCCTGTTTCGCAGCCGCCAGGAATTCCTCGACGGTGTTCCACGGCGCATCAGCGCGCACCGTGATGGCCGCCGGGTCGTAGTTGAGGCGGGCGATCGGGATGAAGTCCTCATGGGTGATTTTGGTCAGGCCCATGTTGGGCTGCGTCATCAGGTCGGTCGCGAGCAGGGCGACCTTGTAGCCCTCCGGCTTGCCATTGATGACGTCGGCCCAGCCGATGGCGCCGCTGGCGCCGGGCTTGTTGACCACGATCAGGTTCTGCGGCAGGTGCTTGACCGACGCCAGCGCGAAGGCCCGGCCCAGCACGTCGGTGCCGCCGCCGGCCGGGTAGGGCACGATCAGCTCAATTGGCCGGCTGGGGTAGGTGGCTTGGGCCAGCACGGCGGCAGGCAGGGCCAGGGCGCACAGCAGGCCAGCCAGGATGCGGGAAGTGAATGTCTTCATGCTTGTCTCTCTTTGTTAGTAGCGATGTCGTGATAATTTGAAGGAACGTGAAGTTCAGGATCTTCAGGCCCAGGCGGAGCCGTTCGGGAACTCGAACTCCTTGAGGGTCGCGGCATGCATCTCGATGCTGTAGCCCGGTCGTTGCGGCGGCATGTAGCGGCCTTTGCGGATGACCACCGGGTCGATGAAGTGCTCATGCAGGTGGTCCACGTACTCCAGCACACGGTTCTCCAGCGAGCCCGAGACTGCGATGTAATCGAACAGCGACACGTTCTGCACGTACTCGCACAGGCCCACGCCGCCGGCATGCGGACACACCGGCACGCCAAACTTGGCAGCCATCAGCACCACCAGCAGGACTTCGTTCAGGCCACCCAGGCGGGCCGCGTCGACCTGGCAGAAATCGATGGCCTTGGCCTGCAGCAACTGCTTGAACATCACCCGGTTGTGGCAGTGTTCGCCGGTCGCCACGCCAATCGGTGCGATGCGCGCGCGGATGGCCGCATGGCCGAGGATGTCGTCCGGGCTGGTCGGCTCCTCGATCCACCAGGGCTCGAAGGCGGCCAGGCGCCGCATGTTGGTGATGGACTCGTCCACTTCCCACACCTGGTTGGCGTCCATCATCAGCTTGCGGTCCCAGCCTATCTCTTCGCGCAGGATGGTGGCGCGGCGGATGTCTTCCTCGATGTTGCCGCCGACCTTCTGCTTGAAGTGCGTCCAGCCTTCAGCCACGCCTTCGCGGGCCAGGCGGCGCACCTTGTCTTCGGAATAGCCGAGCCAGCCGGCCGACGTGGTGTAGCCCGGGTAGCCCTGCGCCAGCATTTCCTTCTCGCGCAAGGCCTTGGTTGGCGCCTGGCGGCGCAGGAGGGCCACGGCCTCCTCGGGTGTGAGCGCGTCGGTGACAAAGCGGAAGTCCAGGCAGCGCACCAGCTGCTCCGGGCTCATGTCGGTCAGCAGCTTCCACACCGGCTTGCCCTGCGATTTGGCCCACAGATCCCAGACGGCGTTCACGATGGCTGCCGTCGCGAGGTGCATGACGCCCTTGTCGGGGCCCAGCCAGCGCAGCTGGCTGTCGCCGCTGGTGATGTTGCGCCAGAACGCGCCCATGTCGGCGGTGATGTCTTCGAGCGTGCGGCCCACCACGAACGAAGCCAGCGAGTTGACGGCCGCCACGCAGATTTCATTGCCGCGGCCAATCGTGAAGGTCAGCCCATGGCCTTCCAGCGTTTGCGCGGCGTCGGTGTGCAGCACCACGTAGGTGGCCGAATAGTCGGGCGCCGCGTTCATGGCGTCCGAGCCATCGAGCGAGCGCGAGGTGGGGAAGCGGATGTCGCGAACCGAGAGCCGGGTGATGGTTGTAGTCACGTTTGCCTTGCCTGTGGTTGAAATGGTTGAAATGGATGGCACAGCTTATAAAGATTGGCGATATCAATCCAATCTTATTTTGGTATATTGCGATACTATTTTTGATATCACAATGGACCCGATCACCGATAGCCCACCCGTTCCCGCCAACCTGTTTCGCCGGCTGCGCATCAAGAGCCGGCAAATCATGCTGCTGAACGCCCTGGATGAGCACCGCAACCTCCGGCGGGCGGCGGCGGCCATTCATACCACCCAGCCCGCTGCCACGGCGCTGCTGCAGCAGCTCGAAGAAGGCCTGGGCGTGGCGCTGTTTGAGCGGCACTCGCGCGGCATGGAGCCCACGGTGTACGGTGAGGTGATGATCCGCTACGCGCGCGGCGTGCTGCACGATTTCGAGTACGCCGGTGACGAAATGGCGGCCCTGGCTGCAGGGGCGGCCGGGCTGGTGCGCATCGGCAGCGTCATGGGCGCCACGCCAGTCCTGCTCACCCAGGGCCTGGCGCGCTTCAAGGCCGGCCACCCGCGCGTGCGCGTTTCCCTGCAGGTCGACACCAGCGACCTGCTGATGCCGGCGCTGCTGCGCGGTGACCTCGATGTGGTGCTGGGGCGCCTGCCGGACCAGTTTTATGACGAGGATCTGGAGATCGAGCAGTTGGAGGGCGAACCGATGAGCGTGGTGGCGCGGCCGGGCCATCCGCTGCTTGACCTCGCCAAGGTGACGCTGGCCGACCTGGTCGCGCAAACCTGGATCCTGCATCCGCTGGGCAGCCCGATGCGGCGCCGCGTCGAGCAGGCGCTGCAGCACGCCGGCCTGGCGGCGCCCCCCGACATCGTCGAGACCTCGTCCATCCTCGCAACCACCTCGCTGCTGGAGGCCAGCGACATGATCTCGGTGGTTCCGCTGGACGTGGCACAGCACTATGCGAACTATGGGCTGGTCGCGATCTTGCCGGTGGAACTGCCGATGTCCATGGCCAAGCTGGGCATCATCACGCGCAGAAAAAAAGACCTGTCGCCCGCGGTGAAGGGCTTTCTGCACGCGCTGCGCGACAGCATCCTGCAGCGGCAGGCTGCCTAGGTGAAATTTTCGTGATCATGTCGCAGATGGGGAGAGCAATTGCATAGTCATTCCGGTGGATTCTGCGCAGGCACGACCGCCCCCAGCCACTCGCGTTCGAGCTGGGCGATAGCTTCGCAAGAGTCCTTGAACCCCATGGGCTTGGAGATGCAGCCATTGGCACCAAGCCGATAGGCCTCGCGCCTGTCCGACTCCTTGTCGGAGGAACTAAGGACCACCACCGGAAGAAACCGCGTCCGCTCATCGGCACGCAGGCGCTCCAGCACCTGGAACCCGTTAAGCCTCGGCATGTGAATATCCAGCAACACCAGACGAGGCAGGGCGTTGCCAGCGCTCCCGGATGGGGTGGCGCCACCCAGCAGGAAGTCCAGGGCCTGCACACCGTCGCGCACGACCTGGATGGTGGCGGCCGACTGGTTGGCCTCGAGGGCGAACACGAATAGTTCGGCTGAAGTGGGGCTGTCTTCAACCAGCAGGATGTCAGGCGCGGAAATGTTCATGATGAGGGCCCAATTGCACAGTCATCCTGCCGGATGCCGTGGAGCAAGGTCGGCGCTCAGCCAGTCGCGTTCGAACTGCGCCAGGGTCGCGCACAGATTCTCGAAACCCACAGGCTTGCGGACGTAGCCATTGGCGCCCAGACGCTTGGCCTCAAGTATGTCCGAGCTTTGATCGGACGCACTGAAGATCACCACAGGAAGCTGCCGTGTGCGCTCATCGGCGCGCAGCCGCTCCAGCACTTCAAACCCGTTAAGCCTTGGCATGTTCAGGTCAAGCAACACCAGTCGGGGCAGGGCGCCCTGGGCGTCCCCGGATCGGCCCTCGCCACCGAGGAGGACTTCCACCGCCTCCATGCCATCACGCGCGACCCTGATGGTCGCAGCCGACCCGTTCACCTGATGGGCGAGCATGAACAGCTCGACGTCACTTCGACTGTCTTCAACCAGCAAGATGTCTAGCGTGAAAATGCTCATGGTGGGCTTGGAAGGTTGAGGAAAAACGTGGCGCCCTGCTCGGGAGATGACTCCGCCCAGATGCGGCCACCCATGCGTTCGGTGATACGCAGGGCCATTGCCAGTCCCGCGCCGGTGCCTTCGTAGGCTTCGGGCAGATTCAGTTGGCTGAACAGTTTGAACAGCTTGTCGGCATAGAGAGGGTCGAAGCCTATGCCGTTGTCGCGAACGAAATAGACATGCTGGTCCGGCTGATCCGGGCCCGGCCGGACACCCACCGTGATGATCGCCGGCTGGCGGTCGCGGCTGAACTTGAGCGCGTTGGAGAGCAGCTCGACCAGGAGCCGCCGCAGTAGTTCGGGGTCGGCCTGGCAGGCGGGCAGTTCCTCGATGTGGGTGTCCACGGAGCGGCCGGGTTGCGCGGCGATCAACTCGCCCATGACTTCGCGTGCGGCAGCGGCGATATCCACGCGCGCGGGACTCAAGGCCTGTTGCCGCAGGTTGACGAACGAGAGCAAGTCGTCCACCAGGCGCGCCATGCGCCGGGCACTGCCGGCAATCACTTCTGGAAATCGCGAGGCCGGCTCGGGAAGGTTGGCGGCGTACCGGGTCAGCAGCAAATGCGAATAGCCTTCCATGGCCCGCAGCGGCGAGCGCAGGTGATGCGCGACGGCGTGCACGAGGCCCTCGATCTCCGTCAGCGCCGCTTCCAGTTCCGCCGTCCGCTCGCGCACACCTTGTTCGAGGCTGGCGTTGAGGTGACGGATTTCCAGATGTGCGACGGCGAGCTGGCGTTCACCCTCGTGCTTGTGCAGGGCCACTTCGATGTTAAGTTGCAGTTCGCGCTCATCGAAGGGCTTCATGAGAAAGCCGTAAGGCGCCGCGTTCTTGGCCCGCTGGAGTGTCGGCTCGTCGGAATGCGCGCTCAGGAAGATCACCGGCAGGTCCAGTTCGTGCCGCAGCATCTCGGCGGTCTGGATGCCGTCCATTTCACCCTGGAGCCGAATGTCCATCAGCGCGAGCCGGGGCCGATGCTGGTGCGCCAGGGCCAGCGCTTCCTCGCCCGAGGCGGCCACGCCGCACACCTTGTAGCCATGGCGTACCAGGCGGTCCCCCAGATCGGCCGCGACGACCGCCTGGTCTTCCACGATAAGAAGTGTGGCTGGCGTCATTGCAGGGCCGCCGTCATGCCGGGAGCCTTCGACGGCAAGGTGAAGAAAAACGTGGCGCCGGCATCAGGCTGGCTCTCGGCCAACATCCGGCCACCGTGGCGTTCGACGATGCGTTTGACGATGGCCAAGCCCACCCCGGTGCCGGGGAATTCGGCCGTGCTGTGGAAGCGTTGAAACGGCTCGAAGAGTTTCGCTGCGTTCGCGAGATCCAGGCCCGCACCGTTGTCACGGACGAAGAAGGTATGGCAGTCCTCGCCCGCTTCTTCACCTGCTATCGCGCCGACTTCCACCATCGGATGCTCCCGCTGCGCCGAATACTTGAGCGCATTGCCGATCAGGTTGACGAGCACCTGCCGGAGCATGGCCTCGTCGCCCCAGGCCCGCGGCAATTCCTCGCACACGAACTGCGCCGGCTTCTGGCCCGGCACGAGGGCGAGTTCGGCAAACACTGCGTGCGCGAGGTGCTTCAGGTCCAGCTCTGTCACGCTAAGTGTTTGCTCGCGATTCGATTTCAAAAAGCCCAGATAGTCCTCCACCATGCAGCCCATTTGCAGCGCGCTTGCGTGAACCCGATCGAGGAACAGTTGTCCCGAGGCGTCGAGCCGCTCGCGCTGCGACCGGGCCAGAAGCTCGGAGAAGCCGGCAATGGCCTGCAGCGGCCCCCGCAAGTCGTGGCTCACGGCAGTGGCGAAGGCTTCGAGTTCAGCGCCTTTCAGTTCATAGTTGTCCTTCTCGGCGAGCAGCCCCTTCACCTGGCGCGTCAAGGTATCCACGCGGTTCTGCGCGGCGACCCGGCCCGTGGCATCGACCAGCACCACGACAGCGCCCAGGACCTTGCCGGTTTCGTCGGTAATGGGCGAAGCGCTGTCATCCACAAAGCGTTCTCCGCCCTCGCGCGTGATCAGCACGGTGTCCGGGTCCAAACGAACGACCAGGCCATCGCGCAGGGCGCGTGTGGCCGGGTCTTCCAGAGGCTGGCGGGTTTTCTGGTTCACCAGGCGCACCACTTCGCCGGATGGCTTTCCGGTAGCCTCATCCTGCGTCCAGCCGGTCAGCTTCTCCGCGGCAGGATTGAGCAGCAGAATTTCTGAATGGGTGTTGGTGGCGATGACGGCGTCGCCGATGCTCGTCAGCGTGGCAGTCATCCAGCGGGCGACCCGGCGAGCCTTGCGCTCCATCTCATGGCGAAACGGCGCCAGTTCGATGGCGACGCGCAGTTGCTGGTCATCGAACGGTTTGACGATGTAGCCCGAAGGGTCGGTGAACCTGGCTCTATGCAGGGTGGCCGTATCGCTGTGTGCGGTGAGATAGATGACCGGAATGTCCAGCTCGCCGCGCAGGTGTTCGGCAGCGTCGATACCCTCGGGCCGGCCGTGCAACATGATATCCATCAGAGCCACGTCGGGCCGCTGCGATGCGGCAAGCCGGATCGCAGCGGCCGCGGTGTCCGCCGCGCCGGTGATTTCGTACCCGAGCCCCGACAGCCGTTGCTGCAGGTCTTCCGATACGACGATTTCATCCTCCACGACGAGGACACGAATTTTGTTCAGCACTTGTTCCATGGTCGGTCATGGCGACCTTGCCGCCGCCTCCTTGAATTGAATGTCGAATCCGGTGTGACCGGACCCGGATTGCAGTGTCACGTTGGCGCGTAATTGTTTGGTGAACATCCTGACCAGTCGCAGGCCCAGCGTGTTGGCCTGCTCCAGCTGAAAGTCTGGCGCCAGCCCGACGCCGTCGTCGTGCACGCCCAGCACGAACCCGCCGTCCGCGACCGCGTCGAGCGTCACCAGCAGGCGCCCCGGACGGCTGTTGGGGAACGCGTACTTGAGTGCGTTGGTCACGAGTTCGTTGAGCATCAACCCCACCGGCACCGCGGTATCGATGTTCACCGTCGCCGGATCGAGCCGGCATTCCAATTTCACCTTGGCATTGGCGGTGTAGGTGCGCATGAGAATACTCACCAGGGTCTGCACGTAGTCCGCCAGATCGACCGTCGCCAGCGTCTCCGACTGGTAAAGCTTTTCATGGATGAGGGCCATGGAACGGATGCGCCCCTGGCTTTCCTGGAACTGCATGAGCGTCCGCGGATCGCGGATGTAGCCCGATTGCAGCGAGAGCAGACTGGCGATGATCTGCAGGTTGTTTTTCACCCGGTGGTGAATCTCCTGCAGCAGCGCCTCCTTTTCCTTCAGCGAGGTGCGGATCTGGTGCTCGATGTCCTTGGTGCGCGAGACGTCGCGAATGGCCGCAGAGATCAGGACGCCCTCATCCGTCTGCACCGGGCTGAGGAGGATTTCAACCGGAAACTCGGTACTGTCCTTGCGCAGCCCATACAAATCCAGTTCGGCACCCATCGTGCGGACTCGCGGGTCGGCGCCAAAATCCATCCGCTGCTGAGGGTGGCGCGCCCGGAAGCGTTCCGGCAACAGCATCTCGACCATCTGGCCCAGCAGCTCGCTGCGCGCGTAGCCGAACAGCTTTTCCGTTTGCGCGTTCAGCAGGACTATGCGGCCCGCCTCATTGACGATGACGATCGCATCCGGCGAGGTTTCCAGCAGACGGAACTGCGCCTCCAGGCGCGTGCGCTCGCCCATCTCGCCCGCCAGATCGTCAAGGATATTAAGCACCGCTTTCTGCATCTCTTCAAGGCGCAGCTTCTCGGTACCGGAATCGTCCAGTATGTTGAGAACGGCCTTTTGCGTCATCTCCAGCAACGATCGTTCGCCGGCCGCATCCTCCAGGATGTTGATCACCGCCCGCTGTGTGTCTTTCAAACGTGTCCTTTCGGCGGCGGCGTCTTCAAGAATATTGAGAACCGCCTTCGCATAGTCGGCGGTACTGAACGGCTGCTCGGTGTCCACGCTGTGCGCCATGTTCGCCGGCATAGTCTGTCACCTGGCCCCGGTTTTCTTGAGTTCTTCAATCTCCTTCTTGAGCTCGATCATCTTGAGCTCCCGTCCGACGGTAAGCCGCTGGAAACGCTCCAGTTCCGCCAGCCGCTCCAACTCCTTGTTGCGCTGTTCGGCGACCTCGGCCTCGGCCCTCTTCTGCGCCGTCACGTCACGCGCGGCGGCGAACACGCCCAACACGTTGCCGAGTGTGTCCTTGTAGACTGAGGCGTTGTAGAGCACGTCGGTGAGGCGCCCGTCCTTGTGTCGGATTGTCAGCGGGTAGTCGGTCACGAAGCCCTCGGCGAACACCTGCTGGTAGCCTTCGCGCGCTTTTTTCGGTTCGGTAAAGTAGTCGGAGAAGTCGGTCCCGATCAGCTTGTCGCGCGAGATGCCGGTGACCTTGATCGATCCCTCATTGACGTCGGTGATCTTGCCTTCCGTGCTGATGGTGACCAGTGGATCGAGCGAAGCCTCGATCAGGCTGCGGGCATATTGGGAGGATGTCTTTTGCACCGTGACATCCCGAATCGTCGCCGCGACAGACAAACCCTGGGGGCTTTCGATCGGGCTGAGACTGATCTCGATCGGGAACTCGCTTCCGTCCTTGCGAGCACCCCAGAGTTCCAGGCCCGCGCCCATGGGACGCAGGCGCGGTTCGCCGAAGAACTTCGCCCGATTTCCAGGATGGGCGCTGCGGTAGCGGCTGGGAACGAAGAGATCAACCGACTTCCCAAGCATCTCTTCGCGCGCATAGCCGAACAGGCTTTCGGTCTGGTTGTTCACCAGCAGGATGATTCCTTCCCGGTTGGCAAGCACCATCGCATCCGGCGCCGACTCGATGAGGGTCCGGAATCTCTGTTCCGCCCTGCGGCTTTCCGTCACATCGCGCGCTGCCGCAAACACGCCCAGCACATTTCCGCGCGCGTCCTTGTACACCGAGGCGTTGTAGAGCACGTCGGTGAGGCGCCCGTCCTTGTGCCGGATCGTCAGGGGGTAGTCGGTGACGGCACCCTTGGAAAAAACCTGCTGGTAGCCTTCGCGGGCCTTTTCCGGCTCGGTGAAGTAGTCGGAGAAGTCGGCTCCGATCAACTTCTCGCGCGGCACGCCGGTGACCTTGATCGAGCCTTCATTGACATCGGTGATCTTGCCTTCAGGGCTGATGGTGACCAGCGGGTCGAGCGAGGCCTCGATCAGGCTGCGCGCGTAGAACTGCGTGGCCTTGAGTTCTTCCGTCAGGCGGATTTCATCCGAGATGTCTTTCGAGATCAGCAGGAAGCCGATGGGCTTGCCGGTGGCATCGCGGCGTGGCGTGATGACGACGCGCGCGGTGAATCGCTCGCCGTTATTGCGGCATCGCGTGAGGGTACCTTCCCATTTGCCGGCTTGCAAGGCGGCGTCCATGATCTGGGCCGGCTTGCCGGCGGCAAGGTCCTCCGGCGTATGGAGCATGGACGAGTTGGCCTTGCCAATGACTTCTTCCGGCTCGTAGCCATAGAGGCGCCGTGCACCGGCGTTCCAGAGCTGGATCTTGCCGCTGAGATCCTTGCCGATGATCGAATACTCGGTCGACGATTCGAGGATGTTTTGCAGGAAAACCGATTGCTCTCCTGGTGGCGTTATTGGCGCGCCATTGCGCTCCTTTACTGTCTTGGCACGAGCATCCATTTGAGGCTCCTCCCGAGAGGGGTTGGCGAATGAGCCGCGGTCGCTATCGCGCCTCGATGAAAATGCTGGGTGCCACACCATCGGCTCGTGCGGCTACGCGCGGGCACATTTCGGCTGCGCATGGGGTCGGCGCTGGGTGGTGCCTGCGGGGTGGAGAAACGACAGCGCGGCGCCTGCTCAACATGCGCCAATCGCTGCCCTGATAAGGCCATACGCTGCATTCAGCTCTCCCTTGCTCTATTCGATCATCGCCAGCGAGCCTATGGTTATGACTGGCTCTTGGGGCTGGACCGCACTGGATTGCAGTTAGTTTGGGCATTATGGGCGCAATGTTGTGGTGCGTCTAGGGCAATAGTTGCTTGCTGTCTGGCCGCGGCCAGGCCGGTCCGGCCAGGAGGAACGAGTGAGGAGCGGGTTGGCCGTGGCACTGAAGACGGCCATCGCGGCAGAGCTTTGGACCGCACACGATTTCGGGTGAAGCAGGCGATCGCAGTGGCAGCCGCCAAAGGGCTCCGCGAAACGTTCGCTGCGGGTCAAACCTTTCCCGCCGGTGATGTTGCAGACTTCAATCGCCGGCAGCACCGGAACGCGGCGAGCCGGAATCTGGCGAAAGCAGGCGGTCGAATATGCCGGCTACAACCTCTGCAACTTCTTCCTCACCAGATGAATATTGCTGCGCAGCGCATACAGCTCGTCGGTGTATGACAGCGGCACGCTGATTTTTTCAGCGCGATTTTCCAGGCTGTTGAGTTCTTCGAGCAGCGCGCTATTGCGCGTGTTTTCGCCCGTGCTCTCAATGCGGCTTTCAATATCACGCAACTGGCCATACCACCTGAAAATGCGCGAGCGTACTCGAAACTCGTAGAGTGGCGGCACAATGCGCGACAGCGGCAACAGCACCGCGATGATGATGCCCATGACCAGCCACATGCGCTCGACCAGGTTGGCCACCCAGAAGGGCAGGTAGCGCTGCAGCAGCGGCGCACCGGCCTGAATGCTGCGCTCGGCTTCTTTGGCAACCGGCAATTCGTTGTTCTTCACATTCGGGTATTCGCGCGCCCGCTTGAACCAGCCGGCACTGCCGTGGATCTCGTTACCGGCCAGTGCAAACAGCTGCAGCAGCGCCGGGTGTGTGCCGGCCCGCGTGAGCAGGGTGGTGGTGGGCGCCACCAGGCGGACATCCTGCGGCGGAATATTGGTGGCCAGATCCACCACGCCGCGCGGCAGCACCGCGGGGCTCAGGAACTCAAAGCGCCGCGAGTAGGCTTCGCTTTGCGCAAAATCCATCAGCTTGACGCCGGGTGTCTGCAGCAGCATCTGCACCATCAGCGATTCGGGTGCCGAGGCGAACACAATGGCGTCCAGCTCGCCGCCCAGAAAGGCCACGGTGGCCGGGGTCTGCTCCAGCCGGGAGATTTTCAGGGTGCTGCTGTCAATGCGGTTGCTCTCCAGCAATTTGTTCACCAGGTTGGGCACACCGCTGCCGGGTGTGCCGACGTTGACGCGCAAGCCTTGCAGTTGTGTCAGGGCGCTGAGGGTAGAGCCGGCGGCGGCACCGTCTGCCGAGGCATTGCCGCGCGGCGCTGCGGATGCGACTTTGCGCGCAGCCGCCTCCCGGTAAAACAGCCACACCGGTTCCAGAAACAGGCTGCCCAGCGATTCCAGCTGCCCGTCATTTTCGATGCCTGCCTCGCTGGTGCCGCCCTGCACAAAACCGAGATCGGCCTTGCCCTCGCGCAGCAGCTGCAAATTGGTTGCCGACCCTTCCGAAGGCAGCTGCACGACCTCGATGCCGTCTTTCGCAAGAATGCGCGCGTAGCGCTTGCCAAATTCTTCATAGGCGCTTTGTGCCGGGCCGGTGGCCAGTACCACCCGCTTGGGCGGGTTGGGGTCCAGCCACCAGTAGGCCAGCACCAGCAGCGTGGCGGCCAGCAAAATGAAGGGACCGGCAGAGACCGCCAGATCGCGCAGCGACAGCAGGGTGTAGCGTATGGTTTTCGGCATGCTGTGAACCATAGCATGTGGCGTGCCGCGGCGTACCCCCAGAGATTTTCTATTGGTAAAAACACCTGAAGACCAGAAAAAATATAGGCTATTAGCTATGATAATTATAGCGAACGAGGTTTGCGCCTGCATCTGCGGCGCCATTTCAACGACCCTTGTTCCGTCGCATGAGCCAGTAGTCTGCCGGAATCACAAATATCGACTGCAGTGCGCCGTGATGCGCTGCATCACCTCCAAGCCGGTGTCGCTGCCCCCACATGATGGGGAGCATCCCCCAGAATCACCGTCACCGTCACCGTCACTGTCATGGCCTTGGGACGCACGTGCAACACAGATATTTCCCGGAGCGCATTGAGCAGGGCGGTCTCGCTGCCTTCCAACGACGGATGTGGGGCTGGTGCACTTCCTTAACGTCGAATAGTGCCCAGGCAGCTCGACGACACATCGATACCCGCGTCTGTGACCGGCATCGCGATCGTTGGGCTCTGTCAGCAGCGTGGCCGTGCAGCGTCGAGCACTCGGCAGATGAGGCCGCTTGGGCACGTGGGTTCTGTAGGGCTCGCAAGTTCACGGCGCCAGCGCCCGGTCCAGCGATGCCATGAACTGCTCCGGAGCCTGGTACCCGATCACGCGGAAGGCCACCTCCCGGCCCTGCTTGTCGAAGAACACGATGCCCGGTGGTCCGAACAACGAGAACCGCTGCAGCAGCGCGTGGTGATCCGGGGTGTTGGCGGTGACGTCGGCACGCAGCAGTACCGCATCCTTCAAGCGGGTCTGAACCCGCGGATCGCTGAAGGTAAAGCGGTCCATTTCCTTGCACGACACGCACCACTCGGCCCAGAAATCCAGCATCACGACCTGGCCCCGGGCCGCCCCCAGCCGGCTCTCCAGTTCGGACACGCTGTTCACGGGCTGGAAAGTGAGTTCCCGTCGCTCGATGTTGGCGGTGCCACGGATGCCAGCCAGCGGCCGCAGGATCTCGCGATGGCCCGAAAGCACGCCTACCATCAGGGCCGCACCCGTCAGCAGCGCCAGCACGCCCACACCCTTGAAAAGGCGCCTATAGCCCGGCGCGTCGGTCGGCAACGGGTCGAGGGCGTGCAAGTAGATGGCCGACACCACCAGCAGAGCCGCCCACAGCAGTTGCTGCACGACGACCGGAATCACTGGTGAGACGAGATAAATCGCCACCGCCAGCATCACCACGCCGAAGAGCCGCTTGACCGACTCCATCCAGGCGCCGGCCTTCAGCAGCAAAGTGCCGGCCGTGGCGCCGACCACGAGCAGCGGAGCACCCATGCCGATGGCCAGCGAGAACAAAGCCACGCCGCCCAGGGCGATGTCGCGCGTCTGACCGATGTACAGCAACGCGCCCGCTAGCGGGGCGGCGACGCAGGGCCCGACGATCACCGCCGACAGTACCCCCATCAGAAACACGCCGGCCACCCTGCCTCCCTTGAGCCGGCTGCCCGCACGGGCCAGCCGACTTTGCAGGGATGCGGGCAACTGCAGTTCGAACAGGCCGAACATCGACAGCGCCAGCAGCACGAAGATCGCGGCGAAGCCGCCCAGCACCCAGGGGTTTTGCAGGTACGCGGACAGCAGCGTGCCCGCGAGCCCCGCCGCCACGCCGGCCAGCGCGTAGGTGATCGCCATCCCCAGAACGTAAACCAACGACAGGCCGAGGGCGTGGCGCCGCGTCATGTGCGGTTCCTGTCCGGCGATGATGCCGGACAGGATGGGGATCATCGGCAGCATGCAGGGCGTGAACGCCAGCAACAGACCGAAGCCGAAGAAGGCTGCGACCAGCGCCCAGACACTGCCGCGCATGAACAGCTGGCGAATATGCCCGTCGTCCGACGGACCGCCGGTCGGCAAGCCCGATGCATCGGCCACAGGCACCGGCGAAGGTTCAGCGGGCGAGGCGATGCCAAGTAGCGCTACGGTGAACGTTTTCTCGATCGGCGGGTAGCAAACGCCCAGCGGTTCATTGCAGCCCTGGTACGTGGTGCGCAGCTGGATCGGGCTCTCTTGCCCATCCGGCCGCTTCAAGTCAATGATTGCCTCGACCGGGCGGCGGAACACTTCCACCGTCCCGAACGTGGGATCGGTCTTGGGCTCCCCCTTGGGCAGCGTCACCTTGGCGATGGCGACCGTCGGTGGTTGGACAACGCTGAAGCTGATACGGTCGCGGTAGAGGTAGTAGTTCGGCGCCGGCGTCAATTCGGCGACCAGCCTGTTCGCATCGCTCGCCCGCACCGCAATCTGGAACGCCTGTTCCGGTGGCAGCAACTCGGGCTCCGAGCTGGGAACATTCAACCACTTCCGGATCGAGTCAATCGGCCCCGACGCTGCGGCCGAGAATCCGGGCGGCGGCGACACAGGGGGCGCGGATGCATCGGATTGGGCATAGGCCGCAGCAGACGCGGCAAGCAGCAGTCCAGGAAGGCAGCGTGCGACGCGAGCCGAGGTGCAGCGCAATGATCGTGAGGTCATCGTTTTGCCGCTTTCTGCAGCTGCGCTTCCAGCTCGGCGCGAGGGACGGCGCCGACCAATCGGCGCCCATCCGCGAGTATTGTCGTCGGGGTGCCGGTGATACGGTGCCGCTTCGCGAAGTCGATGATTTTCGCAATCGGGTTGTCGCAGTTCGCCGCGCCAGTGGGCACGGTGCCGGGACGCATGGCATCGTCCCACGCCTTGACCCGGTCTTTCGCGCACCAGACCGCCTTGGACTTGGCCACAGCGTCGGGGTGGATCTGGTCGATGGGATACAGAAAGACATACACCGTCAAGTTGTCCATGCCCTCAAGCGTCTGCTCCAGCATCTTGCAGTACGGACAGTCGGGATCCTCGAAGATCGCGATCCTGCGCGCACCGGTGCCCTTGACCCGCTTGAAGGCCCAATCGAGGGGAAGGCTGTCGAAGGGAATCGCATTGATCTGTTCGAGCCGGACTTCGGTGAGGTTGCGGCTCGCTTTGACGTCGAGTAGCGGACCGCCAAGAACGTATTGGCCGTCCTCCGTGATGTAGATGATCTGGCCTTCGATCGCCGCTTCGAGAACGCCCGGAACCGGGGTCTTCGAAGGGCTCTGGATCGGGCTTTGCGGGAAGGTGCGCTGCAACGTGGCGCGCACCGCGGCGTCGTCGCTGCGGGCAACCGTTGCCACGGTCGCCGCCGCGATGACCATCAGCAGACGCTCCATCATCGTCTACTCCTTGACGAGGTAGTTGCGCATCAAGCCGGAGTCCTCGTGCTCCAGCATGTGGCAGTGGTAGGGAAACAGCCCCGGGTAGTCGGTGAAGCCCAGCAGGAGGCGCACGCGCTCGCCCGGCATCACCAGCACCGTATCCTTCCACCCTTCGTCGACGAAGCCGGCCTTCACCGTGCCGTGTTGCCGCGAGAACTTGCCGGCAACGGAGCGCCCGATGACCCGGAACTGCAACCCGTGCACGTGCATCGAGTGGGGCATCGTCATATCCATCATCCCGCTCGCGGCATCGTTGCGAAACTCCCAGACCTCGTGGGTGCCCAGCTTGACGGTTTCAAGCGGGCTCGCACCGAGCATGTCGAAGCTTTGGCCGTTGATGCCCCAGACCATCATGCCCATGGTGAGATTGAACACCTTGGGGTGGTTGAAGTTGACGGCAGCGCGCGGTTGCGGGCGCCGCAACTGGGACAGGCGTTGTGGCAGCGCGGCGCGGCCTCTCGTGCCACCCTCGACCCGCAGCTTGAGCACTGGGAACGGCGCGCCATCGGGCAGCGCCGTTCCATCCATCATTCCGCCCATGGCCATGCCGCCCGCGAAGGCGAGGCTTTGCAGCGTCAGTTCTGTGCCCGCGGTCCAGCGGCCGAAGTCCACCCACAAGTCGACGCGCTCGGCCGGCGAGAGCATGACGTAGTCGCGTTGCAGCGGCGCCGCCAGCAAGCCGCCGTCGGTCGCGATCACCGTCAGCGGCGACTGGTCATGCCACGCCAGCTTGTACATGCGAGTGTTCGAGGCATTGAGCAAGCGCAGGCGATGGGGGCGGCGCTCGACCTCCAGGTTCGCGCCGGGTCTGCCGTTAACGAGGATATTGTCCCCGAGCACGCCCATCATGCGGGCCATCATCTGGCCCATGCCGCCCATGGCATCCATGGCACCCATGGCACCGCTGCGGCCGTCTCCACCCATCATGCCGCCGCCCATCATCCCGTGTTGGCCAGTGCCCTGCGATACAGCACCGGCCGCGCTCTCCGACAGGTAGACGAGCTGGTTGTCGTCGTCGAACGTGCGGTCCTGGATCACCAGCGGAAGGTCGTGCGGGCCGGTGGGCAGATCAAGGGCAGCCTCCTCGTCGTCGCTTACCAGGAACAGGCCCGCCAGGCCGAAGTAGATCTGCTTGCCCGTCCGGCCATGGGGGTGCGGGTGGAACCAGTAGCTGCCGGCCCGATCCACGACCGTGAACTCGTAGACGTAGCGCTCGCCCGGCGCAATCGCGTAGCGCGGATGGCCATCCATCGCCTCCGGCACGTGCAGTCCGTGCCAATGAGTGATGGTCGACTCAGGCAGCGCGTTGATCAGGTCGATGCGCACCCGCTGACCCCGGCGCACTCGGATGATGGGCCCCAGGTAGTTGCTGGCCCACGTATTGAGCGCGCTCGCGTCGCCGTGCAGCAGCCTGCCCCGGTAGCGCCACACCTGGGTCTGCTCACCCGGGCGGATGGCAACCTTATCTTGAACCGCATGCAGTTCGATGTGCACATCGATGCCGGCGGCGGTGTGCTCTTCGTTGCCGGCCCTTGTGCTTAACGCCCGCAGGCCGAGCGAAGCGACCGCCGCAGTGGCGGCTGAACGGATCAGGATGCGGCGCCTTTGATTGTTCATGTGGGACGCCTCCGATCTGGTTTTGGTGCGGGGAACGGGACCTGTCAGCAGCTCCAGCGACCCATCATTCCGAAATGCATCGCCGCCATGCCGATGGCGCCCAGGATTGCAAAGCCACCAGTGACCGCGAGTACGCCCACAACGATCTTGGGTGCGCTGCTATTCTGTACGTCACTCATGGGTCGATCCCTCCTTCGCGATCAGCGTCCAGGTCCGCCCCTGGTCCTTGCTGAGAAACACGCTTCGTTTGAAGGTCGCGATGGCGATCTCGGATCGCCGGACGGGGTTCTGCGCGATGTACGCCACGGCATCCTCCGTCAGTGCCGGGGTCGGAACCTCTTCGGCCTTGCCCCCACCCTTCAATGCGATCCTCGCCAGCGCCGCCTTGCCTGCATGGGTGCTGAACCACAGATGCTGCCCGTCCAGGTCGAAGCTTTGGGCGAGTACGCGCTGGCCACCCGCCAGCCGCTCGAAGCTCTCGGCCGAATCCCGGGACAGATACAGCCCGTCGTCCATGCCGGCAGCGACGACTTTGGCGTCCGTGGGGTGCACGACCAGGCTGTTGAGCTTGGGACCCAGCCCCTTGGCGGCGGCGCGCGTCCACTTCAGGCCATCGTTTAGTGTGTAGTAGATGCCGGCCTGGCTCATGCGGGAGTTCGGCTGGTGATTGAGCACGTACACCGCGTTGGTCGCGTAGCTGGTCGCCAGCATATGGAAGTCCGACTCGCCTGTGAGCCCCAACTGCTGCCAGTTCTTGCCGCCGTCGCGGCTCTTGATCAGGCCGAAAGGGTTGGTCAGTCCGGAACCCGGTGCCGGGTGCCCGCTGCTGTACAACGCGTCGCGCGTGGCGGAGTAGCCCATGTAGTCGTGCGCCGGCCCTGCGGCCTTGGACCAGCGCCCGTCCGCGTACACGGCCAGGCCATGGTGGCTGGGGATCAGGAGCTGTTTGCCGTCAGCGCTGTAGGACAGCCCGTGGACGTGCATCAATGTGACAGGTTCGCCGGCGCGAGCCTGGGTGGTCGTGCAGACGCCGAGCACCAGCGCGAGCAGGGCGGCGTGGAGGGTGGGCTTGTTGAATCGCATATTGATCCTTGTTATATGTCGGCTGACTTGACCGGCGACGTTGAACCGCCCGTGCGCTCGCCGCAGGCGACCACGAGTAGCACGAGCGCGACGACAGGAAATGCTCTCAGGGCCATGGTCTACCTTCGGGTTGCGATGGCGCCGCACCAGGCGCCATGTGGCTGTGTATCAGTTGGACCATCCGCGGGTCGTCCCACGCCGCCGGACCGAGTTTGCGGCCGATCTCGCGGCCCTCCCGGTCGATGAGCAGCGTCAGCGGAACACCGGCCACACCGAGATTCGAAGATGCGTCGCCGAACGTGTCCATGTATGACTGCAGGTGCTTGATGCTTGTGCGATCGAAGAATGCCTGCACGACCGGCAGGCCACCGTGATCGATTGAGAGTGCGACGACTTCGAAGTGCGGCCCACCCAGCGCGGCCTGCAAACGATCCAGGGCCGGCATTTCTTCGAGGCACGGCGGGCACCATGTGGCCCACACGTTGAGCAGCACGACCTTGCCTCGGAAGGTGGCCAGGCTCGTCTGCGTTCCCCCATCGGAGAACCGCAGATTCGGCAATTCCTTCGGGCGCGCATGAAGGACGAGGTCGAGGCCGGCGGATTGCGGACTACGCATTCGATCAAGCAGCGGCACAACGGCAAACAGTCCTGCCACGATGGGCAGCACGAGCAAGGCCCTTCTTCCTGCCGCGGCGCGCGGCCGCGCCGTCTTCGCCTGCACGGCGTGGGCGGGGTCAATAGCGGCGACCTCCGGGCGGCCCGTTGTTCTGTCCTTCACGGGCACTCCCTTCGAATGAACATCGATATCTCCTCGGGGCGCGAGAAGACGACCGCGGCCCGGTCCCCCTGCATGCCGCTGCCGACGATGACCGGCTTGCCGGTCGACGGCCCGTCGGGGCTGCCGTCGGTCTTGAACCGCAGGTTGAATTCCCACCAGGTGCGGCTCTTGCCGTCGCCGGTGAGGACGCGGTAGGCATCGCCGCAATAGCGGATCGCGGTCACCTGGCTGGACGCGTCGACGCGCTTGAGGTTCGGCAGCCCGCGCTCCGGTGCCGAAGCGCGACCTTCGGACACGGCCTGGAGATATGCCAGCAGATCGGCGCGCGTACCCGGGTCCGGTATGCCATCGAAGAGCATGGTGTTGCCCGGAATCAACGCCGCCGGCTTTCGGAGCCATGCATCCAGGGACTTCTCGGTCCAGACGATTTCCGAGCGCTTCAGCGCATCCGAATAGCGGCTGAACCCGGCGGCGGTGCCCGCCCGGCGGCCCCACACCCCTGCGAGGCTCGGGCCGGTCATGTGGCGCCCGGGCGAGAACGAATGACAGGCCATGCAGGAACGCGACACCTGTGCGCCGCGCTCGACGTCTTCTGCACCATAAGACGGGGCAACGAACGAGACCCCCCCGGCGATCCCCAGGAGGGCGATGCGGACGAAGCTTACAAGAGCCATCTGGAGCCTCGTCGATCAGGCCCGCGGCCCCTCGCCGATGAGTAGTTTCGACTCGCCGGTGTAGTGGTGCGGCGGCACCTCGAGGTTGCTGGGAGCGGGCACGTTCTTGAAAACCCGGCCGGCGAGATCGAACTTCGAGCCATGGCACGGGCAATAAAACCCGCCCGGCCATGACGCGCCGATGTCGGCAGTACCCGGCACTGGCCTGAAGGACGGGACGCAACCCAGGTGGGTGCAGATCGCCACCAGTACGGCGATGTCCGGCTTGACCGAGCGAAGGTCGTTGCGGGCGTAATCGGGCTGCTGCCCCCGACGGCTCGAATGCGGGTCGCTGAGCAAATCGTCATGGCTGCGCAAGGTTGCGAGCATGTCGGTAGTGCGGCGCAGCACCCACACCGGTTTGCCGCGCCACTCCACGGTCTGTAGCTCGCCTGGCTTGATGGGCCCAACGTCGATCTCTACGGGCGCGCCGAGCGCGCGTGCTCGCTCGCTGGGGGCCATGGAAACCACGAAGGGTACGCTCGTTGCGACGATACCCGCGCCGCCAGCCACAGAAGCTGCCGTGAGCCACACGCGACGTGCAGGGTCTGGAGGGGTTGCCGTGTGTGACACTTGAAGGCCTCGCCTGGATCCTGGGTGAGTGGAATGTGTGGCCAGCCGCCTGTGAATGCGGAATTCGGGCGTTGCTCGCTAAGCTTTGCCTGGATCGGCATGGCGGGTCTCGGACTTCACCTTGCTTTGGTCTGGCGTTCTGCTCTCATCCTTCTTGTCGCCATTCATGCCCTTCATCATGAAGAACATCGCCACGGGGCAGATGAGTGCCGCCAAGAAGGGTGCGCTGGCCAGAATGAGCACTTGGGCCGCGGGCAGCGCGAAGTACGCGACCGCGAGGCCAACGCCCAGCCCGAGAGCCATCTTCACCATCATTTTCGAATCGCATTTCATATTTTTCTCCTTTGAGACTGGGGCAGGGTCGAAAACCCCTTTGCGCACCGGTTAGCGGAACTTTTAAATTGACGATGCAGGCAAGTCATCGGTCCCGGTACGAAGATGGAGGAACCTGTCGACGGGGATCACAGCCACGATTCCTGAGCCGGGGATGTCGGCATCCCCGACTTCCAGCAAGGCGTCGAGCAGTGGCTCCAATTTCGATGCCTCCGTGAAGATCTCGATTTTGGTGTGTTCACTGAGCAAGTCCCTGGTAAAAAAGTTCTTGTACTCGCCGAAGCCCTTGACTTTCGTCAGTGTGATCCCTCCGACGCCCATGCGTATGAGTCTCGCTTCCAGCGACTTCACGGCATCAGGCGGGACAATTGCGACAACATACTTGAAGTTCATGATTTCCTCGCTTTTTTCCGTAGTTCGGCATGCGACAGACCAAACGCCTGAAGACCGAGGTCGTCATCATGGTGATTCGATGCATCGGCACAATAAATGGTTCCCCGTCGCGCAAGCCTGCAGAGCGCAGCCGCCAGATCCTGGGGCGACGAGACACCCGCTGCCCACAGGGCTGCAGAGGAAAACGGCGAGCGAGAGAACATTGCCTGCCCCTGCGAACTCAGTCAGGACGGTAACCTGCCTCGCTTAGCGCGGCAACGACCGTCTCACGATCCACCTGGGTCTCCACCGAAACCTTGTGATTGGGCAGATCCACCTCGACCTTGGCGTCGGGAGCGGCCGACTTGACGGCCTTGGCTGCCGCGTTGACGCAGTGGCTGCAGGTCATGGACTGGAGGTCGAATTCCATCATGAAGGCGCTCCTTGGGAAAAGAATGGATGCCTTCACTGTGATGCTTCCGACTGTGGGAAGGTCAAGCGATCCGAAAGATATCCATGATGACGACACTGAATTGGAAGCGGCACCCTTGACTTTCCAACAGTGGCAAGGTCGAGACTGAGTCAACGGCCGCGAAAGCGGCTTTAGCCTACCCAGGAATCCCATGAGCAGCACCGCCACCCTCGCGCCCACCGCAATCGGTGGCTTGGCGGTCCGGTCGTTTCCGATCGAGGGCATGACCTGTGCATCTTGCGTGTTTAACGAACACTGGGCGCTCAACGATCTGTTCTGGGCGTTCTCCTATAACGTGGTGGCGACTCCCTTGGTGGCACTGGGGCTGCTGAGCCCGGTCGTTGCCGGCGCGGCCATGGCGTTCAGCAGCGTCAGCGTGGTTGCCAATGCCTTGACGCTGCGCCACTGGAAAGGAGATCGACCATGATGTACAACACCGCACCACGGCAAGAACGGGCCGCCAGCAAGCCGGCAGGATACGGTCGTCACCGAACGCCGGCGCCGATGAACGCGCAGCGGTTCAACATAGGCCAGGCGGCCGCACGCTCCGGCGTGACGGCCAAGATGATCCGTTACTACGAATCCATGGGCTTGCTGTCCCCCGTGGCCCGCACAGAGGCCGGCTACCGGCAGTACGGGGACAGCGAAGTCCACACGCTGCGCTTCGTTGGCCGCGCGCGGAACCTCGGCTTTGGCATGGACGAGATCGCCGAGTTGCTCAAGCTCTGGCAGAACCGTCACCGGGCGAGCGCCGATGTCAGACGCATCGCTCTGGTCCACATCGCCAACCTGGAGCGCCGAGTGAGCCAGATGGTGTCGATGAAGCACACGATCGAGGTCTTGGCCGCGTCCTGTCATGGCGACGAGCGGCCAGCCTGTCCGATCCTCGATGAGCTCGCCGAGTGAGCGAGCGTCGGTGGGAGGTGGGTCCACAACCGATAAACAAGGCGTCATCCGTGCCCGCCCATCCGGAACAAGAAGCGTCCATCGGACGGCTGCCCTTGAGAACTTTTGTCGCCGTACCGGGTCACGTCAGTTAAACTTCCCGTTCCCACAACTTACTTATCGCCCTCCTTCGTACTTTAGCCCATGATTTGGAACCGCCGCACCCGCCTGATCACAGTGCTTTTTGCACTGGTCAGCCTGCTGTTCATGCAGTTGGCGGTGGCCAGCTATGCTTGTCCAGGTGCTGCGTCAACGGTCGCGGAAGTCGCCGCGATGGCCGACGCCCGTATGCCCTGCGCCGAACCCATGTCGCTGAACATGGACGACACGCAGCCCAACCTGTGCCAGGCGCACTGCCAGACTGGCCAGCAAACCGCCGACAAGTACGAATTCCCGTCGCCGGTAGCCATCAGTGCTCTGCCTTCTGATTTCACATCGCCACCCATTGGCCCGGTGTTTTCAGGTGCGCCGCTGCTGGTGCCCGACCTGAAGCGCACCACAGCTCCGCCTGTGGCCATCCGGAACTGTTGCTTCCGCATTTGACCTCTCAGACCACTTAGCTCCTGTCTGATGCATTCCTGGTGCATCGACAGGTCGTTATTCGTGCTCTGGAGGTTTTATGTCTATTTCGTTTCCGATTTGCCGGGCTGCCGTTGCCGCTCTGTTCGTTGCCATGGGGTCGCCATCATGGGCAACTGACCCGTTGACCCTGGCGGAGGCGCAGCGCATTGCGGTGGGCCGTTCCCAGCAATTGGTCGCTCAAAACGCGCTTACTGCCGCCGCCCGCGAGCAGGCCGTGGCTGCCGGCCAGTTGCCCGACCCGGTGCTCAAGCTGGGCATTGACAACCTGCCGGCCAATGGCCCAGACCGTCTCAGCCTGACGCGTGACTTCATGACCATGCGCCGCATTGGCGTCATGCAGGAGATTCCGCGCGCCGAAAAACGCCAGCTCAGGGCGGAAAAGTTTGAACGCGACGCTGAGCGAGTGAGGGCGCAGCGGCAACTGACGCTGGCCAACGTGCAGCGCGACACGGCGCTGGCCTGGCTGGATCGTTATTACGCTCAAGCCCAGCGTGAATTGTTGCAGCAACAAATTGAGGAAACCCGACTGCAGGTTCAAGCCGCAGACAGCGCCTTTCGCACCGGCCGGGGCAGCCAGGCTGACGTGTTCGCAGCCCGCGCCGCAGTGATCATGCTGCAAGACCGCCTCAGCCAAATTGATCGCCAGTCGCGCAGCGCTGCTCTGATGCTGGCCCGGTGGGTGGGTGCTTCTGCCGTTGAACGACCAAGCTCTGGCTCGCCACCCTGGCAAAGCACGCCGCTACAGGGTGATATTTCGAGCGAACCCCTCAAGCGGCATCCTGATCTGCTGATAATAAGTGCCGAGATTGATGCCGCTGAAACTGAAGTCCGGCTTGCTCAGGCTAATAAGAAGGCCGACATCAGCGTGGAGGCGAGCTACGCTCAGCGCGGCCCAGCCTTCTCCAACATGCTCTCCATCGGGGTATCCATCCCCTTGCAGTGGGACCCCAAAAATCGCCAGAACCGTGAGTTAGGCGCCAAGCTGGCCATGGTCGATGAGGCTAAGGCCAGATACGAGGACTTGCTGCGCAAGAACGAAGCTGAAGTCCGCAGCCTGCTCAACGAATGGCAGACGGGTAAGGACCGGCTGGTCCGATACCGTGATGAGCTGATTCCCACCGCCCGACAGCGCTCCGAGGCGACGCTCACGGCCTATCGCATTGGCAAAAGCGACCTGGCTGCTGGGCTGTCAGCACGCCGCGACGAAATTGATGTCCGCATGCAGGCCCTGACCCTGGAGATGGAAACGGCGCGTTCCTGGGCGCAGCTCAACTTTCTGATCCCCGACCTCCACATTTCCGCACCCGCCAAGGACCAACCATGAACAAGAAATATCTCATTGCCGCGCTGCTTGCTGCGGGCGTGCTTGGCGCCGCCGGTTACGGTCTGTACACCCTGGGGGTGAAAAAGGGCGGCACCATGCCTGCCGCCAGTGCACCTGCCAACGCTGGCAGCCAAAGTGCTGCGCCCGCGGCCGCTCCCCAGAGCGTCGCCGATGGTGAAGAGGCGACCCGCCGCCATATCAGCGCAGGCCTCAAAGCGGGGGATACCGATCCGATTACCGGCAGCAAGATTCTTTACTACCACGACCCCATGGTGCCAAGCAGCAAGTTCGACAAGCCGGCCAAGTCGCCTTTTATGGACATGATGCTGGTGCCGGTCTATGCGAGTGGCGACGCCGATCAAGGCAAGGTCACCGTCAGCCCGCGCATCCAGCAGAACCTGGGGGTGCGTACCGCGACGGTTACCGAGGGCACGCTGTCGCCCCAGGTTTCCGCTGTAGGCAGCATTGCCTACAACGAGCGTGATCAGGCCACCGTCCAGGCCCGCGCCACCGGCTATGTGGAGCGGCTTCATGTGCGGGCCACGTTGGACCGGGTGGCGAAGGGTCAGCCGCTGGTAGATCTCTATGTGCCGGACTGGGTGGCTGCCCAGGAAGAGTTTTTGGCCATCAAACGCATGCAAGGGAATGACCTGGCGTCACTGGTGGACGGCGCCCGCCAGCGTATGCGACAAGCTGGCATGAGCGATGAGCAAATTCGCCAGGTTGAAGCCAGCGGAAGGACGCAGGCTCGTATTACCGTGACGGCGCCGCTAGGCGGCGTGGTGGTGGAACTAATGGCGCGCGAAGGCATGACGGTAATGGCCGGCACCACTCTGTTTCGCATCAATGGCCTGTCCACCGTCTGGGCTAACGCCGAGGTGCCTGAGAGCCAGTCGGCCCTGCTGCGCCCGGGCGCCAAGGTGCAGGCGCGCAGCCCGGCGGCGCCGGGCACCACCTTCAACGGCAAGGTGCAGGCGATCCTGCCCGAGGTCAACCCGGCCACACGCACGCTCAGGGCCAGGATGGAACTGGCCAACCCGGGCGCACGTCTGGTGCCTGGCATGTTCGTATCCATGCAGTTCATGGACATGCGCGCCGAGAAGGCATTGCTGGTGCCCACCGAAGCCGTCATCCAGACGGGCAAGCGTACGGTCGTCATGCTGGCCGAGGAAAACGGACGCTTTCGGCCGGTTGACGTGGAAGCCGGGATCGAGGCCGGCGGTCAAACTGAAATCAAGCGCGGGCTGCAGGCTGGCCAGCGCGTCGTGGTGTCTTCACAGTTCCTGATCGATTCCGAAGCCAGCCTCAAAGGGGTCGAAGCCCGGCTCAACGAGGCGCCCAAGCCGGTCGCGGGCAATACCGCGCCGCGGCACGAAGGAGAGGCGAAGATCGAGGCAGTTGGCAAGGACGCGATCACTCTGTCGCATGGGCCAATCCCCTCACTGAAGTGGGGGGCTATGACCATGGACTTCAAGTCACCGCCCCCACAAGCGCTACCGCGCAACCTGGAGGCCGGCGACCGGGTGAGCTTTGAGTTCTACATGGATGCGGACGGACTGCCCCAGTTGACCCGTGTCTCGCCTCTGGCTTCCGCGCCAGGCTCCACGCCAGCTTCCGCAGGGGGCAAGAAGTGATCGCCCGTCTGATTCGCTGGTCTATCGCCAACCGCTTCCTGGTGCTGCTGGCTACGCTCATGGTGAGTGCCTGGGGCGTGTACTCGGTGCTCAGGACGCCACTGGACGCCTTGCCCGACCTGTCGGACGTGCAGGTCATCATCCGCACCACCTACCCCGGGCAGGCACCGCGCATTGTCGAGAACCAGGTCACCTACCCGTTGACCACGACCATGCTCTCGGTGCCTGGCGCCAAGACGGTGCGCGGCTACTCCTTCTTCGGCGACTCCTTCGTCTACGTGCTGTTCGAGGACGGTACTGACCTGTACTGGGCACGCTCGCGGGTGCTGGAGTACCTCAATCAGGTGCAGTCACGCCTGCCTCCAGCGGCCAAGGCCTCGCTGGGGCCGGATGCGACGGGCGTGGGATGGATTTATCAGTACGCGCTGATCGACCGCAGCGGCACGCAGGACGCCGGGCAGTTGCGCGCGCTGCAGGACTGGTTTCTCAAGTACGAGCTGAAAACTGTTCCTAACGTCGCGGAAGTGGCGTCGGTGGGCGGCATGGTGCGCCAGTACCAGATCGTGTTAGATCCCGAGAAGCTGGCAGCCTATGCCATTGCGCATACCAAGGTGGTCGAAGCCATCCAGAAGGCCAACCAGGAAACCGGTGGCTCTGTCCTGGAACTCGGTGAAGCGGAATACATGGTGCGGGCCTCGGGCTATTTGCAAAGCCTGGAGGATTTCCGTGCCGTACCGTTGATGACCACACCTGCCGGCGTCTCGGTGCGCCTCGGTGATGTGGCACGCATCCAGATCGGCCCGGAAATGCGTCGCGGCATCGGCGAGCTCGATGGTGAGGGCGAGGCTGCCGGCGGCGTGATCATCATGCGCTCGGGCAAGAACGCGCTGGAAACCATTGCCGCCGTCAAGGCCAAGATTCAGACGCTGCAAGCCAGCCTGCCCAAGGGCGTGGAAATTGTGCCCACCTACGACCGCTCGGGCCTGATCGAGCGCGCGGTGGACAACCTCACGCACAAGCTGCTGGAGGAATTTCTCGTGGTGGCCGTGGTGTGCTTCATCTTCCTGTTTCACCTGCGCTCGGCCTTCGTCGCGATCATCTCGCTACCGCTGGGCATCCTCGCCGCCTTTATCGTGATGCATTACCAAGGGGTAAACGCAAACATCATGTCACTGGGCGGCATTGCGATCGCCATTGGCGCCATGGTCGATGCGGCGGTGGTGATGATCGAAAACGCCCACAAACACCTGGAGCATTGGGGTCACGATCATCCGGGCGAAACGCTGCAGGGCGAGGCGCGTTGGCGGGTCATCGGTGACGCAGCGGCGGAAGTGGGCCCGGCGCTGTTCTTCTCGCTGCTGATCATCACTTTGTCCTTTATCCCGGTGTTTACGCTGGAGGCCCAGGAAGGACGGCTGTTCTCACCGCTGGCGTTTACCAAGACTTACGCCATGGCCGCAGCGGCCGGGCTGTCAGTAACCTTGATTCCGGTGCTAATGGGTTACCTGATTCGGGGTCGAATCCCCGATGAGAAGAGCAATCCGCTGAACCGCTTGCTGATCGCGGCCTACCGGCCGTTGCTGGATATCGTGTTGCGTGCGCCCAAGCTCACTCTGTTGGCCTCTGCTGTCATCCTTGTTATCAGTCTCTGGCCGCTGCAGCATATCGGCGGCGAGTTCATGCCGCGGCTTGACGAGGGCGATTTGCTCTACATGCCCTCAGCGTTACCAGGCCTGTCGGCCGGCAAGGCGGGCGAGCTACTGCAACAAACCGACCGGCTGATCAAGACCGTGCCCGAGGTCGCCAGCGTTTATGGCAAGGCTGGGCGTGCAGAGACTGCGACCGACCCGGCGCCGATGGAGATGTTCGAAACGACCATCCAGTTCAAGCCGCGCGACCAGTGGCGAGCCGGCATGACCCAGGACAAGCTGGTGGAAGAGCTCGACCGCATCGTCAAGGTGCCAGGCCTTTCAAATATTTGGGTACCACCCATCCGCAACCGCATCGACATGCTGGCCACCGGCATCAAGAGCCCGGTAGGCGTAAAGATTGCCGGCACGGACCTCGTAACGATTGACCGCCTCACCGGGGAGATTGAGCGCGCGCTGAAGGACGTTCCCGGCGTCAGCAGCGCACTGGCCGAGCGCCTGACGGGCGGACGCTATGTGGACGTCAACATCCGCCGAGAGGCGGCAGCCAGTTTTGGATTAAACATTGCCGACGTACAGTCGGTCATCAGCTCGGCGGTGGGCGGCGAGAACATCGGTGAGACGGTCGAAGGCCTGCAGCGCTTTCCCATCAACATGCGTTACCCGCGGGAAATCCGGGATTCTCTGGAGAAGCTGCGCAGCCTGCCGTTTGTGACGGAACGCGGCCAGCGCCTGGTGCTGTCTGACGTGGCCGATCTCCGCATCACCGATGGCCCGCCCATGCTGCGCAGCGAAAACGCCCGCCTGTCGGGCTGGGTGTATGTTGATATTCGAGGTCGGGATTTGCGCTCTGCGGTGCAGGACATGCAGAAAGCAGTGGCCGAAAAGGTCAAGCTGCCGCCGGGCTATTCGATCTCCTGGTCGGGTCAGTTCGAGTTCCTGGAACGCGCCACGGCCAAGCTCAAAGTGGTGGTGCCGTTTACGCTGCTGATCATCTTCGTGCTGCTGTACCTGACGTTCAAGCGCTTCGACGAGGCTCTGCTGATCTTGTCCACGCTGCCATTTGCGCTGGTGGGGGGCATCTGGCTGCTGTACCTGCTGAGCTACAACCTGTCGGTGGCCGGCGCTGTTGGGTTCATCGCACTGGCCGGGGTCTCTGCCGAGTTCGGCGTGATCATGCTGCTGTACCTGAAGTCTGCCTGGGACGATCGGCTCGAGCAAGGAAAAACCAGTGCCTCTGACTTGCTGGACGCCATCCGTGAAGGCGCGGTGTTGCGCGTGCGGCCCAAGGCCATGACGGTGGCCGTCATTCTGGCCGGCCTGTTCCCGATCATGTGGGGCACGGGGACGGGCTCCGAGGTGATGCAGCGCATTGCCGCGCCCATGGTCGGCGGCATGATCACTGCTCCGCTGCTGTCGATGTTCGTGATTCCGGCGGCGTATCTGCTGATGCGGCGGCCGCGCGAGCGCCAAGCCACAGGCAGGCCTTTCCGGGAGCAACGCATTCCCGCCAGTTGAACTTAATTCTCGACCGTTTTATTAGCCACTCTCAACAGGAGTTTTTCATGAAGAAAATCGCAATCGCTTCCCTGGTTTTTGTCGCAGCATCCATCGCGTTTGCCCAGTCAAAAATGGGCGATATGAAGGGCATGGACACGGTCATGAAATCTGTATCCACCGCTCAGACTACACATGAAGCGAACGGCACCATCAAGAAGATCGATGCTCAAAAAGGCTGGGCAACGATTACGCATGGGCCGGTTAACAGTCTGAGCTGGCCACCCATGACCATGAGTTTCAAGGTCAAAAATAAGAGCCTGCTCGACAAGCTGACGGTCGGCAAAAAAGTGGACTTCGGGTTTGTGAAGGAAGGTGAGGACTATGTCATGACGACAGTCCGGTAAGGTCCGTCGCCGTACCCTTACTGCATCAAGGCCGTAAGAAACTACCCCGGACGAAGTCCCCGGTAGTTCCTTGAACGACTTACCTGGCCGGCTGAATTTCGGTCACCACAATCGCGCCGCTGGCTTTCTCTGCCTTGAAGCGGATCTTGTCACCTGTTTTGACCTTGTCCAGCAGGGCGGGGTCCTTCACCTGAAACACCATCGTCATGCCAGGCATGTCCAGGTTTTTGATCTCGCCGTGCTTGATGGTGATCTTTTTGGTGGCCATGTCAACTTTGCGAATTTCGCCGTCGGCCATATCGGTGGGGGCAGCCATGGCGGCTTCTTTGCTGGCTTCCCCCATCGCCATGGGTGCGCCTGCATGCGATGCCGCGTAAGCGGACGCAGCGCCAGCCATGGCCGTGAGGATCAACAGGGTTTTCAGGGTTTTCATCATGATTTCTTTCAGGATTTAGCGGGAGATTGGGAGGGATAAGCTTGATAAACACGGCTGCTGCCATCGCGGTTGATGAGCAGCACGTCGTACGGGTCCTTGCGCCCGCCATACACCGGCGCATCCATGCCCGGTGAGCCGACGGGCATGCCGGGCACGGCCAGACCGATGACCGATGGGCGTTCTTTTAAAAGACGGTGAATTTCCCGGGCGGGTACATGGCCCTCGATGGCATAGCCGCCCACCAGTGCTGTGTGGCTGGAGCCCAACTTGTCAGGCACACCGAGCCGGGTCCTGGCCGCGGTATTGCCGCCGTTATTCACCTTCACCTGAAAGCCGCCGGCTTCCAGGTGTTTGACCCAGTCCTGGCAACAGCCGCAGTCCGGGTCCTTCCAGACCGTGATCTGGGGCTGGCTGCTGCGAGCCAGCGCGCGCAGCGGTTGAGTGAGGAGCGCTGCCGTCGCAAGTGCCGCCAGCGGCAACCGCAACGCCATACGACGGGAAACCATGTCAACGCTTGTGATCTGCATGGCCATCTCCTTTGATCAGTACCTTGCTGCTTGCCACATTCACCAGCCCCTTCATGCCGGCGTCATAGTGCCCGGGCTGCAGGCAGGCGAAGTCGACCTTGCCTGCCCTGGTGAACTGCCAGATGATCTCGCCGCTTTTGCCCGGCGCGACCGTCACCATGTTGGCGTCCTCATGCTCCATTTCCGGATTTTTCTTCATCACTTCGTAGTGGTCCTTCAGGTCTTTTTCCGAGCCCAGCACCATTTCGTGCTTGACCTGGCCAAGATTCCTGGCGACGAAGCGGATAGTCTCACCCTGCTTGACGGGAACTTTTGAGGTATGGAAGCGCATGTCATCGGTCATGTCGACGACCACCGTGCGTGTCACCCTGGATGCGATGCCGGGCTTGCCGATCGCGTCGTCTCCATGACTACCTGTATGGTTGCCAGCCGCCAGCGCGGACAGGGAAAACAGAACGCAAGGGAGCGCGAGCAGGACATTATGTGATTTCATGAAATACCTTTTAAACGGGGTGATTGAAAAATAGACGGTGACCAGGGTAGTCATCGGGTTCGGGAAATGAATGGGGTTTTGGTCTTGCGTGAAGCCGGATGAGACCTTATTGAGGAGAGCTTGGTTCCTTTCCTGTCGTCGTCCGGTCATAACCCCGCAATCTCTGGTAGCTGGCAATTTGCTGTGGGCTGAGCAGCGCGGTTTGCGCCAGGTGGGTCTGTAAATGTTCCGCGCGCAGCCGGGCTTGCAGCGTGCCGATTTGGCGGGTCAGGTCTTCAACGCGCTGAGCATCGATTTGTTGTGAGGCAAAAGCCCCGTCCAGCGAACGCTCAGCCTCCAGCAGCTGAGCCCCCAGGGTGCGTGCCCTGGATTTGTGCTGATCCATCAACGTTCTGGTGGCGCTGTGCTGATCGCCATTGAGCCTTAGCTGCGACGACAATTCCAGCACATGTGCAGGGCCCGGGTAGCCGTTAAGCTCGGCGGCTTTCGCATAGGCCATGCCGGCACCCGACAGGAGGCTCGTTACATCACTTGCAGAAAGTGACTTGATGTCGCGGGTCTGCTCTCCCGCGTACGGAGATGCCGGGGTGTCGGCTTGCGCGGTTGCCTTGGCGGCGCTGCTGTGCGCATGCCCGGTGTGTTGCGCAAAAGAGGCGCTGGTCCAGACAGCCAGGGTGCACGCCGCTGCTAATTGAGTGGCTTTTTGAGTGGCTTTTGAGATTTTCATGACAATTTTCATGACATTTCCTCCAGGATATTGCTTCAACTCTGTCAATGCTTCATGTTGCCCATGGAGGGCTTGCGGACCTGAACTTCGACTTCTTTCAGGGGCATGTTCTGTGCTTTCATGGATTGGCCGCCCTCGGCTGCAAAGCGTGCCGGATTGGGCAGCGAACCTGTCCATTCATAGGCGACTTCACCCACCGGGTGCTTGTACCAGCCAGGGTCTTTGTAGTCGCCGGGTTTTTGGTCTTTGCGTACCTTGACCATGCTGAACATGCCGCCCATTTCGACTGAGCCGAAGGGGCCTGCGCCGGTCATCATCCTTTCGGTGTTGTCCGGCAAAGGCATTTCCATCTCGGCCATGTCGGCCATGCCGCGCTCGCCCATCACCATGTAGTCGGGGATGACGTTGGTGATGTCCTTCACCACTTTGCGGTGGTCTACGCCAATGAGGGTCGGCACGTCATGGCCCATGGCGTTCATGGTGTGGTGGCTCTTGTGGCAGTGAAAAGCCCAGTCGCCCTCTTCGTCGGCCAGGAACTCGATTTGCCGCATCTGGCCGACAGCGACATCGGTCGTCACCTCGGGCCAGCGGGTTGATTTTGGGGTGGGGCCGCCATCGGTGCCGGTCACCAGAAACTCATGCCCATGCAGGTGCATCGGGTGATTGGTCATGGTCAGGTTGCCGATGCGGATGCGCACCTTGTCGTTCTTGCGCACCACCAGCGGGTCAATGCCCGGAAAGACCCGGCTGTTCCAGCTCCAGAGGTTGAAGTCGAGCATGGTCATGATCTTGGGCGTGTAGGCGCCGGGGTCTATGTCATAGGCATTGAGCAGGAACACGAAGTCACGGTTGACCTCGTCGATCAGCGGATGCTTCGCTTTCGGGTGGGTGATCCAGAAGCCCATCATGCCCATGGCCATCTGCGTCATCTCGTCGGCATGCGGATGGTACATAAAGGTGCCCGGGCGCCGGGCCACGAATTCGTAGACAAAGGTCTTGCCGACCGGAATGGCGGGCTGGGTCAGGCCCGCCACGCCGTCCATGCCGTTGGGCAGGCGCTGGCCGTGCCAGTGAATGCTGGTGTGCTCGGGCAGCTTGTTGGTAACAAAAATGCGCACCCGGTCGCCTTCCACCACTTCAATGGTCGGGCCGGGGCTCTGGCCGTTGTAGCCCCAGAGGTGCGCCTTGAATCCGGGTGACATCTCGCGCACCACCGGTTCGGCCACCAGGTGGAATTCCTTGACGCCATTGTTCATGCGCCAGGGCAGCGTCCAGCCATTGAGCGTGACCACCGGGTTGTAGGGGCGGCCCGTGGCGGGAACGAGCGGCGGCATGGTGTCGGGTTTTGTCTGCAGGACCGGTTCCGGCAGGGCGGCCATCGCCACCCGGCTGACTGCTGCTGCGGCCACGGCGGAGGTCAGTGCGCCCGCGCCGGTCAAAAAATTTCTTCTGTTTGTCATGTCGATTCCATTGATTGGTCTGTGCGGCGGGTCATCAGTGACCGGCCCCGTCGCCGCCGCCACCTGACGTGGGCGCTGCCATCAGCGTGGCGGTTGGCTTGCCGGTCATGGACGCGGCAAGCGCAGCATCGGCGAGCCAGAACTGCTGATAGGCGTTGATCGCGGCGATGACGCTGGAGATCTGCTCGCGGTTGTCGGCCAGCAGCTCGAACACGCCTATCAGCATGCCGTTGTAGCGCAGTACGTTTTCGTCGGCCATGGTCTTGCGCAGCGGCACAATCTCGTCGCGGTAATGCCGGGCCACGTCATAGGCTGTGCGGTAAGCCGAATAACTCTCCCGCAGCTGTGACGAGGCGTTGCGCACCGTGCTTTCATAGCGGTTGGCGGCGGCCAGCGACTGCGCGTTCATCGCGGCACGCTGCGCGGAGCCCCAATCAAAGATTGGCAGGCGAATGCCCAGCTCGTAACCTCTGCGTGGCGTGCTCGTGCCGGCCGCGTTGTCAAACACCGTGTCGCGGCGAATGCCCAGCTCCACGTCAACAAGGCTGGTGATCAAGTTCAAGCCTTGGGATTGCCCCGCCACGTCGAGCTGGTTACGTGCCATTTGCACGTCCAGGCGCTGCTGCGTGGCGTTGGCGCTCACCACGGCTGCCTGGCGCGGTTCTTTCGGCAGGTCGGGAAGGCGTTCAGGCAGCTTTAATTGCCCGGCTTGCGCGTCGGTCAGGCCCAGCTGGCGCGTCAGCTCTTCGCGGGCGGCGGTGGCCGCATGCTGGCTTGACGCCAGCTGTGCGGTAGCGTCCGCATAGAACACCTGCTGGCGCGCCCGCTGCAGCTTGGTGAAGTTGCCCACCTGCTGCATGCGCCGGGCAAGTTCTGCACTCGCCTGCGCGGTGCTGTTGACCTGGCCTGCGTATTGCAGCGTCTGCTGCGCGGCCACGGCTCGCACCCAGGCCTGGCGTACCTGCGTGACCTGCTCGACCACATTGGCACTGAGCTGCACCTTGGCCTGCCTGCCCTGGCTGCGCGAAATGGCCTGCCGCCGCGGCAGCGTCAGGATATCCAGCAGGCCAAATGACAGCAGACGACCCAGCTCAAGCTCATCGCCAAAGCGCATCCGTTCAAACGTGAAGAGCGGGTTGGCAATCCGGCCCGCCTGGTTGGCCTGGGCCATGTCGGCCCAGCTTTGCGCCAACAAGGTCTGCACGGCCGGGCTGTTGGACAAAGCCAGCTGTACGGCATCGTCCATCGTTAAAGGCTTGGCCAGCAGTTCACTGCTCAGCTTGGCTCTGGCTTGCCCCTGCTGCTCGGTACGGCTGAGCTCCAGCTTGCCTTGGGTAAAGGTGTTGGTTGTGTCATTGGTGTCACGCACGACCTGGTCAACGTTGACCGATGCGCAGCCTGCCAGCACAAGGCCTGCCGTGGCCAGGGCGCTCAATCGAAAAATCGTTTTCATGGCGTTTCCTGTCACGGTTTGGCAGGCACTGCGCCAGGGCCGGGCTTGGTCGCGACATCAGCCGCTGGCGGCCTGGCCCCGGACTCGGGCTGACTGGCCTCTTTGGCGTACTCGCGCCAACCACCGATTCGGCCAGCAGTGTCGTTGGCTTCTTTCCAGTTGACGGTTTTTTCGTCGGTGTAAGGCTTGTAGCCCTCCAGCGCCGAGCGAAAGGCGGCTGGCGCAGCTTGTGTCATCGTTTGGGGGGAGGACGATGTCGATGATGGCGCAGGCCCCTGCGCATTGGCCGAATAGGTCCATAGCGGTAGAGCCATTACGGCCAGCCGCACGGCCGCATTTGAAATAAAGCGGAAGTTCACGAAAATCTCCTGAATGACAAGCAGTGCGATGTTGAAATCGCAATGTCCGGGCAATGCGGGTCCACAAGACCCTGCCGGCGGCGAGTACAGACCCAATTCGGGCCGGGAGCTCAGGAGATGGGTGGTTTCTGACCCAGTGCAGCTTCGGCACTGGAAAACTGGTCTGCTGCGATGCTGGAGAGCGTGAGCCCCCTGACAACGGGGCTCAAGACAGGCGCAAATTGGGACAACGCGACCGTGTGGCAAGCCTGACAGGCGGTGCAGGACTCGCAGTGCGTGCTTGCCGCGTGAGACGCCACACCGGAGGTATGGCCCGTGCAGTCGGCAGCGGCTTGACCAGCCTCTGCCACCACGGCGTCATGGTCAAAATGGCCTTGCGCCCCAACTTCATGAACATGTTCAGCTACCATTTTTGCAGCGACTTGTTGCTGGTGCTGCGCCGGGGTGCCAGCCATCCCGGTCGCCATCGCATCACCGACCCAGCCGCGCACAGGCAGCAACGCGATCAGGAGGATGAGGAACAGGTGGCGCATGGGTTGATGTGACAGGAGCGGTCGTTAAAGGTTCATTTTATTTGATATTGAGGCGCCGCGTTCTGCGTCCAGCGTGAGACGGTGTTTCACCGGCTCCGCCGTCCGCCACGACCGGCTAACCCCTCGTCACCTGCACCAGATCGGCATGGCGAGCGGGGAAAGTGGCCGGCAATGGACTCCAATGCGCCCAAAGTGACGGGGTGGCGAGATGCGGATGTAAAGACAAAAAGCAAAGACAAAACTTCCACCAATCCTTGCAAACTTCATCAATGCGCAACCTGGGCGCAAAGCGGGGACTTCAGGGCTGAGCTTCAATGCTTCAGCCTGTATTTAGCTTGGCCTGGCGGCGGACCGGGCAATATTGAGTTCCTGCAGTGCATGCCGCAGCACCGCCCAGCCGCTGGTGATGGCCAGTCCCGACATCACGGCCGCTACCGCCAGGTCGGGCCAGGCCGTACCGGTGCCGAATACGCCGAGCGCGGCCAGCATCACCGCGATGTTCCCGATGGCGTCGTTGCGTGTGCAGAGCCAGACGCCACGCATGTTCGCGTCTCCGTCGCGCCACGCGTACAGCATCGCGGCAACCCCGCCATTGGCCAGCAGTGCCAGCAAACCGATGGTACCCATGGTCAACGCCTCGGGTGTGCCGCCTTGCGCGACCATCCACAGCGCCCTGCCCATCACAACCACACCAAACAGCAGCATGCTGGCCCCCTTGAGCAGGGCCGCCCGGGCGCGCCAGACCAGGCCTGCGGACAGCACCGCCAGCGTGATGCCGTAATTGGCTGCGTCGCCAAAAAAATCAATCGCGTCAGCCAGCAGGGACACGGAGCCGGAACGCAGGCCCGCGGCCACCTCCACGGCGAACATGACCAGGTTGATGGCGAGTGCGATCCACAGGATTTTTTTGTAGCGTGGGCTGAGGGCCCTGTTCATGGCGTTCTGGTCGTGGTCGCAGCAGTGGGCCGACATGGGGCTTCTCCAAATTCAGGGTTGATGGCAAGATTGGAAACCCTGGACCCACTTCAAGGTCAAGCCAGCAGCCTGAATGGCCCCGCATTTGCCGGGGATAAGCGGTTTCACTGGCCGGCGCTCTGGCACTCCGGCAAGCGGTGTCCAATGAACAAGTGTTTGAGTGTTTTTTGTTGAAGGCACAAGGAGTCAAGAACTTGAAAATGCAAATTGCGCGCTGGCAACCGGGGGTCGTTGCGGCCCTGGCGTCGGCCTTCCTGTTTGGTGCCGGCACACCGTTGGCCAAATGGCTGCTGGACCAGGTCAGCCCGTGGATGCTGGCCGGGCTGCTTTACCTGGGGTCGGGCCTGGGCCTGGCTCTGTATCGCCGACTGCGGGGTGCCACCACACCCCGCCTTAATCCGGGTGAAGCAGGGTGGCTGGTCGCGGCGGTGGTGTGTGGCGGTGGCATCGCCCCGGTGCTGCTGATGTGGGGCCTGTCGGCGATGCCGGCCAGCCATGCGGCCTTGCTGCTCAATGCTGAAGCCGTGCTGACGGCGCTTCTGGCCTGGGTTGTGTTTCGCGAGAACTTCGACAAGCGCATTGCCACCGGCATGGCCGTCATTGTGGCGGGCGCCGTGTTGCTGAGCTGGCCTCAGCAGGGCGCACCTGGTGCACAGGTGCCAACCTCGCTGACAGCGTTGTGGCCCGCGCTGGCGGTGACGCTGGCCTGCCTCTTCTGGGCGCTGGACAACAATTTCACGCGCAAGGTGGCGCTGGCCGATGCGTCGTGGATTGCCTGCGTGAAGGGCCTGGCGGCCGGCAGCACGAATTTGCTGCTGGCCTTTGTGGCGGGCGCGGCGCTGCCCGGGCTGGCCAAGGTGTCGGTTGCCATGCTGGTCGGTTTGCTGGCCTATGGCGTCAGCCTGGCCCTCTTTGTAGTGGGCCTGCGGCACCTGGGTGCCTCGCGCGCCGGCGCTTATTTCTCGACCGCGCCATTTGTCGGCGCGCTGTGCGCGGTGATTTTTCTGGGTGAGCCCGTCACCTGGCAGTTGCTCGCTGCCGCAGCCCTGATGGGCCTCGGGATCTGGCTGCACCTGACCGAACACCATGCACATACGCACCGGCACGAGGCGCTGGAACACGAGCACCTGCATGCGCATGATGAGCACCATGCGCATGAGCATGTGCCCGCGGTCGAAGGGCAGCATTCGCATCGTCACCGCCACGAGCCCATGACCCACAGCCATGCGCATTACCCCGATGCCCACCACCGTCATGACCACCGAAAGGAGTAGCGACATGCGCACTGACAGTGCGATCCCGGCACCGTACCGCATCAGCGAGGCGGCCGCCCTGAGCGGCGTGTCCGCTGCCAACATCCGGTTTTATGAAAAGGAAATGCTCCTGAGTCCGCATGGGAGAAGCGAAAACAGCTATCGTTGTTACAGCCTTGGCGATGTGCACCAGCTGCGCTTCATCCGCCTGTGCCGCGCCATGGACATGTCACTGGACGAAGTGCGCACGTTGCTGGGACTGGACCTCAACCTCAAGACCGATTGCGCCACGGCGCGGGAGTCGCTCGACGGGCACCTGGCCCATGTGCGCGCGCGCCTGGCGGAACTCAAGGCCCTTGAAAAAGACCTGAAGGCCTTGCGCGACCGCTGCGATGGCACCGACGCGCACTGCCACATCATCGAGGCGCTGCACGAGCGGGCCGATGCCCTGCCGGTGCCGGTCAAGCGCCCCGAAGCCGTCAAGCGGCACGTCTGATGCTGAAGCGGTTGAAGCGCCTGAAGAGCTTCAGCTTTTTTGAAGCTGCCATTGCGCCTTGTCAATCCACAGCTGCAGGCTGTCCAGCAGATCCTGCTGGCTGAAGGAGCAGCTTTCTTCGGTGAACAGGGCGCTGGACTCCAGCCGGTTGAGCAGTTGCCCAAGCACCTCGGAAAAACGTGGCGGCAGTGCGGCTGCCAGCGTTTGCTGTTGCGCCGCAAACTGCGAAAAAGCGGCAACACCCAGGGTGTCGGCCCGCAGTTGCTGCAGCGCGGTGTGCAAAGTGTTGAGCTGGTCTTGCGCGGTCATGGCGTTATTGTAGAAACGTGGTCCTGTGGAGGCCTGGATGGCCGGTGTCCCTTCAGCCGGTGTCCCTTCAGCGCTAGGTGTGAAGGTCCAATAGGTTGTATGTGTTCATCTGAATTGAGTTTGAGAAACTGGGAATCGCCAAACCCCCAGAACTCTCAAGGAACCCAACCAGATGAACATCCATAAGAATGCCCGACTTACGTTGGCCCGTCGAATCGAGATGCTCAAAGACATTACTTTGCGTGGGCTGAGCGCCTGCAATGCCGCCCGGATGCACGGGGTCACAGCCCCAACGGCACGCAAGTGGCTGGGACGTTACCTGGCGCTGGGTGAGGCGGGTTTGGCCGATGCTTCGTCACGACCGGCCTGCTCGCCACGGGCCATCGATGCGGCCAAAGCACTGGCCATCGTGGCCGGGATCAGCCAGCTGGCCGCGGCCGACAGCCACACCGGCACGCGCCAGCCGTATTCAAAACCCAGCCAGGCATCCACTGGCAGCCCCACGGCGTAACTGATGCTCATGCCGAGGAAGGTGATGGACAGCGCACGGCCGCGCTGCGAGGGCGCCACCATGCTGACGGCCAGCGCGGAGGCGGCTGCCGTGAACATGGCGCCCGCACCCATCAGCACCCGCCCCAGCAGAAGGACAGCCAGGCTGGGCGCCAGTGCACACAGCAGGCAGTCCGTTGCAAAGAGCAACAGCGCCAGCTGGACGGCGCGCTTGCGGGTCCATCTGGCGGTCAGGATGATCAGCAGCGGTGCCAGCACGGCCGTGGCGGTGGCGTAGGCGGTCATGGCCTGGCCCGCTGCGGCCACGCTGATGTTCAGCGATTCGCTCATCGGCTCCAGAATGCCGCCCAGCACAAAAGCGCCGCTGCCAATGACGAGGTTGCACAACGCGGAAAAATAGAGAACGGGGGGCATGGATATTAGGGAAGAGGGAAGAGGGAAGAGGGAAGAGGGAAGAGGGAAGAGGGGACGAGGAAGATCAGTGCCCGATGGCTTGCGCGGACGGCATCGAAACCGCAAGAACAGGCCATGAAATCGTACCCTGACCCACGAATGGCGGGAGCCGGCCGTCGTTGGACCGGGCGCGTTTTCTACCCGGGGATGCCGGTGGGCGTGCGCACATCCGGTGATTGTGACCGGATGAGGGGGGGCTGCGTGCGACGCCGCGATGGGGCCGATGGGGTCTGAATACGGGACTTCCCCGTCCCAGAACGCGGTTTGTCAATGAGATCACCGGCCCGGGTGTCCGCCAATACCCGGCCTGCTGACACCCAGCATCCAGCCTATTGGATCATCCCGAGAAACTGCTTCAGCTCAGGCGTTTGCGGGTTTGAAAAGACCTCGTCCGGCGGGCCGATTTCATGCACCCGGCCCTGGTGCATGAAGACCAGCCGGTCGGCGACCTTGCGGGCAAAGTTCATTTCATGCGTGACCATTAGCAGCGTCATGCCCTCGGCCGCCAGGCTTTCCACCACCTGCAGCACCTCTCCCACCAGTTCCGGGTCGAGCGCGGACGTGATTTCGTCACACAGCAGCACTGAGGGTTGCATCGCCAGCGCGCGGGCGATCGCCACGCGCTGCTGCTGGCCACCCGAGAGCTGGTCGGGCCAGGCATCGAATTTTTCGGCGAGACCGACCCGCTGCAGCAGCGCACGGGCCTGCTCCTGCGCCGGTGCACCGGCCGTCTTCTTGACCAGCGTCGGGGCCAGCATGATGTTTTTGCCGACGGTGAGATGCGGGAACAGGTTGAAGCTCTGGAAGATCATGCCGACGCGCTGGCGCAGGTCGCGCATCACATGCGGGTTGTCGTGCAGCAGGTGCTTGCCGTCCACGCGCAGCGTGCCGCTCTGGAACTCCTCCAGCCCGTTGATGCAGCGCAGCAGCGTGCTCTTGCCCGAGCCGCTCTTGCCGATGATGGCAATCACCTCGCCAGCCTTGACTTCAAGGTCAATGCCTTTCAACACCTCATGGCTGCCAAAGCTTTTGCGCAGCTGGTTGATTTCCACCAAGGTGTTTGCCCCCACGCTTTTCACTGCGTGTAATGCGCTGGACGTGCCGCTGCGAGACGCAACGGCTCTTCCGTCCGTCCAAGCCTGCGCAGGCAGGCTTGGAGCCGCGGACGTCAGCCCCTCGGGGGCTAATTTTCCTTGGGGCGGCCCGTCGGAAAATTGGTGAGCGGTCTGATTGGTTTCCTCTTTAACGTCCATTCCTCAATTTCCTTTCGAGCCGGCGGGCATACAGCGACACCGGAAAACACAGCGCAAAGTAGAGCAGCGCCACACAGCTGTAGACCACAAAGGGCTTGAAGGTCGCATTGGTGATCATGGTGCCGGCCTTGGTCAACTCGATGAAACCGATCACCGAGGCCAGCGCGGTGCCCTTCACTACCTGCACCAGAAAACCGACGGTGGGTGGGATGGCGATTTTGAGGGCCTGCGGCACCACCACATGCTGCAGCAGCTCGCGAAAACTCAGCGCCAGGCTTTGGCCCGCCTCCCATTGCCCCTTGGGAATAGCCGCCACACAGCCGCGCCAGATTTCGGTCAGAAAAGCGCTGGTGTACAGCGTGAGCGCGACCGACGCGGCAACCCAGGCAGAGGTCTTGATGCCAAACAGCGCAAGGCCGAAGTAAGCCAGAAAAAGTTGCATCAACAGCGGCGTGCCCTGAAACAGCTGCACATAGCCACCGACCAGCGTGTTCATGCCGCGTAATTTGGAAAGCCGGGCCACCAGCAAGAGCAGGCCAACAATGCCGCCGCCGACAAAGGCGATCAGTGACAGCACCACCGTCCAGCGCGCGGCCAGCAAAAGGTTGCGAAAAATGTCCCAGACGGAAAATTCAACCATGGTCAGGCCTCGCGCCGGGCCGCCCCAAGCAGGCCTGCGACCCCTCGGGGGGCAGCGAACTACACGTAGTGAGTAAGTGTGGGGGCATATTTATTTATCTGCCAAAAAGGAAACGCGGACCCAGCCAGTTGAGCAGTTGCCGTACCCCGACAGCCAGCGTCAGGTAAACCAGCGTGGCCACGATGTAAGCCTCAAAGGCGCGAAAGTTGCGGCTTTGAATCAGGTTGGCGGCGTAGCTCAGCTCTTCGGTCGAAATTTGCCCGCACACCGCCGAGCCCAGCATCACGATGATGATCTGGCTGACGAGTGAAGGCCATACTTTTCGGAGTGCGGGCGGCAAGACCACGCGCACAAAGGTCTGCATGCGGTTCAGCGCCAGGCTCATCGCGGCCTCAATTTGCCCTTTGGGCGTGGCGTCAATCCCGGCACGAATGATCTCTGTCGCGTAGGCGCTCAGGTTGATCACCATCGCGATGATGGAAGCAACCTCGGGCGAGAGCTTGATGCCCGCCGCAGGCAGGCCAAAGAATACAAAGAAGAGCTGCACGATGAAGGGCGTGTTGCGAATGAGTTCCACATAGGTGCCCACGCCCCATTTCAGCCAGGGTGCGCCGTGCGAGCGGACCCAGGCAAACGCCACGCCCGCTACCACGCCCATCATCGCAGAGATGACCGTCAGGCCCACTGTCCAGAGCACGCCCTTGGCGAGCAAGGGCCACTGACTCAAGACCGAGATGAAGTCCAACTCAACCCGCATCTGGCTTCACTCCTTCTAAAAAGTAACGACAGTCTCTTCTGCATCTCTACCAGGCCGCCGTGGAACCGGCTTTGCCGGGCCACCAGCGGCGCCCCCTGCAAGGGGGAGGGGGCTACGCGAAGCGAGCCCCAACAGGGGTGTGCAACTCCTGCCGCCGTGGAACCGGCTTCGCCGGGCCACCAGCGGCGCCCCCTGCAAGGGGGAGGGGGCTACGCAAAGCGAGCCCCAACAGGGGTGTGCAACTCCTGCCGCCGTGGAACCGGCTTTGCCGGACCACCAGCGGCGCCCCCTGCAAGGGGGGAGGGGGCTACGCAAAGCGAGCCCCAACGGGGGTGTGCAACATTTACTGTGGCAAATCACCGGCAGGGCGACCCAGCCATTTCACGGCCATCTTGTCAATGTCGCCTGCCTTTTTGCCCGTTGCGATGATTTCATTGACCTTCAGGCGCAGCTTGTCTTCGCCCTTGCCCACGCCAATGAAGTTGGGCGAGTCCTTGAGCAGCAGTTTGTACTCGGCAGCGAGTTTCGGGTTTTTGGCCATCATGTTGCCGGCGACTGAGGCACCCGTGGCAATCAGTTGCACCTGGCCTGCGACGAACGATGACACGGTGGCGTTGTTGTCTTCAAAGCGTTTGATGTCTGCGCCCGCCGGGGCGAGTTTGGTCAGTTCCTGGTCTTCAATCGCGCCGCGCGTCACGCCAATGCTCTTGCCTGACAGGTCGGCAAAGCTCTTGATGCTCATGGACTTGGGCGCAAAGACAGCCTGAAAGAAAGGCGAGTAAGCGGCCGTGAAGTCGATGACTTTCTCGCGCTCGGCGTTTTTGCCCAGCGTGGAGATCACCAGGTCAGCCTTGCGGGTTTGCAGGTAAGGCACGCGGTTGGCACTGCTGACAGGTGTCAGCTCAATCTCGACGCCGAGCTTGGCGGCGATGTAGTTGGCCATGTCGATGTCCAGGCCCTGCGGCTTGAGGTCGGGGCCGACAAAGCCATACGGCGGAAAGTCGGTCGGGATGGCGATGGTGATTTTTTTGGCCTTCATCACGTCGTCCAGCGCCGTTTGTGCCTGCACGCCCGCTGCCACCAGCAAGGCGGCCGACATCATGCTCAGGGAAAACAGGCGTTTGGAGAGTTGGGGTAACTTCATAGCAGGGCTCCTAGATAGGTTGAGGATTCTTCAGGGGGTTTGGCCGGGCGCCGGCCGGTTTTGCGAACACTTGTATGCAACTCTTGTGCCGATCTGGCCTTTGCGGGCGAAAGCGGGCTCAGCGCGCTGCGCAGGTGCGCCAGCGGATCGCCGCCCGCAGCCTGTAGCTGCAGGCCCGCCTGCACGCTGCCGATATGCGCCTGCATGAGTTGTTCGGCCAGCACGAGGTCGCCTTTTTCAAGGGCCTGCACAATGCGCACATGCTCCTCGCAGGACTGGGCCGCATCGTGCGAGGACTGGTACAGCATGGCGATCAGGGTGGTGCGTGCGGTGAAGTCGCGCAGGGTGTCAGCCAGCAGGTTGTTGCCCAGGCATTCGGCCAGGCACACATGGAAGTCGCCCAACAGAAAACTGCGCAAGCCGATGTCTTCTCCCTTGACCGCCGCTTTTTCGCGGGTCAGGTGGCTTTTGAGCTGCTTGATGGCGGACTTGCTGACGTCGCGTGTGCAGCGAATCAGTCCCATCTCGATCACGCGCCGCGCCTCGAAGGCTTCACGCGCTTCCTCCCTGGAGGGCTCAATGAGATACCAGCCCCGCCGCGCGCTGACCGTGACGATGCCGCGCGCGGCCAGGTGGGTCAGGGCTTCCCGCACGATGGTGCGGCTGCAGTCAAACAGTATGGCCAGCTGCTGCTCACCCAGGCGAGCGCCAGGCGCCAGCTTTTGCGCCATCACGGCTTCAATGATGCGGTTGCTGATGTGGGAGGCCGTGGTCATGCAGGAAGCAGTGCATATCCCGTGCCAGGGTTCTGGACTGGTTTAACTGGCTGGTATACAAGATATGTGCACCTGTGTGGTGTGCTGGTGCATCAAACTGCGGCTTTTTGGTTCGGGCTGCACCAAACGAAGGCGTTGCCGGTCAGGAATAGCAGGGGTACCATTTTTCCTGCGCCTGAATTTCGAGTGATGACTCGAAAGGAAGCAGCCATGGAACAACCCAATCGCGGTGGCTGGAAAACCTGCCGCCGCGGGCACAAGTACCGCGGCCCGGGTCCTTGCCCGATTTGCTGGCCGGGTGGAGCGAAGCGTCGCGCCAAGGCATCGCCCGCGCGGTGATCGCGCTCCTCTTCGTCCTTCTTCTCTCGCGGCGGGTCAGTCGAGCTTCGCGCCCGAGGCCTTGACCGCCTGGGCCCAGCGCGGCATTTCGGCTGCCAGGAACTGGGCGAATTCGTCGCTGCCCATGAAGGCCGGGTCGGCGCCCTGCGTCACCATGCGGCTGCGGATGTCCGGGCTGTTCATCACCTGTTTGAACGCGTCGCTCAATTTGGCCGTGATGTCCTTGGGCAGGCCGGCAGGCGCCAGGAAGCCGTAAAAGCCCACCACCTCAAAACCCTTGAAGCCTGATTCGATGACGGTGGGCACCTCGGGCAGGGCGGGGTTGCGCTCACGGCTGGTGACGGCCAGCGCCCGCACCTTGCCTTGCTTGTGGTAGTTGGCCGCCTGGGGGATGGACTCGCCCATGAACTGTACCTGCCCGGCCATCAGGTCGGTGAAGGCCGGTGCGCTGCCGCGATAGGGAATGTGAACCATGAAGAGCCCGGTGGCGTTCTTGAACATTTCGGGCACCAGGTGGCTGATGCCGCCGTTGCCGGCAGAGCCGTAGTTGACCTGGCCGGGCCGCGCGCGTGTGTAGTCCACAAACTCCCGCAGCGTGTTAACCGGCAGTTTGGGGTTCACCAGCAGCGCCAGCGGCTGCATGGCGGTACGCGCAATCGGCGTGAAGTCCCTCAGGGTGCTGTAGGGCAGGCGGGTGTACAGGGCCGGGTTGATGACCATCACGCCGGTGTTGGCGAGCATCAGCGTGTAGCCGTCCGGCGCTGCCTTCATCACGTCCTGGGCGCCCACCGTACCGCCGGCGCCCGACTTGTAGTCAATCACGATGGGCTGGCCCAGCACCGCCTGCAGCCGCTCGGTCAGCAGTCGCGCATGCTGGTCAAGGGGGCCGCCTGCCGGGAATCCGATCACCACGCGAATCGGCTTGTCGGGAAATGCGGCGAACGCCGCGGCGCTGGCGAGCAGCAGCAGCGTCGTCATCAAGGTGCGGGGCAGCTTCAACAAAACGGTGGGCAGGGAAAGGTGGCTCATGGTGTTCCTGTTTTTGTGTGCAAGGCAATGCGGGACGTTGCGCGCCATTGGCTCATTGGCCATTAGGTGACAGGGACGGGTGATGAAATGGTTGTCAATGGCCTGTGCGCAGCGGTCGGGGGCGCTTTCATCATAGAGACGCCGGGTCACGCAGGTGACACTGTTTTATCGGGAGCTTCCCCGATGCAGGCGGCGCGAAGTGCGGGTAGGCTGTGGTGAACCGATCTTTATCCGGAGCCCTTCCTTGCCTTCACTCCCCTCTGCCGACGCCTCCCTGCCCGATGCGGCCCCGCGCCACGACCTGCACTACCAGGTCTGGCCCAGGCGCTTGCCGCGCAGCATCACGCCTCCGGCCACATCGCTGTGGCACAACCTCGCCGTCAGCGCGCTGCGCTTTCCCGACAAGCCGGCGCTGGTGTTTTTTGACAGAGTGCTCAGTTATGCCGAAGTGCTGCGGCAAGCCGAGCGGCTGGCTGCCACCTTGCACCGGCTGGGCGTGCGCAAGGGCGACCGCGTGGTGCTCAACATGCAAAATTGCCCGCAGTGGGTGATTGCGCACTTTGCCATCCTGCGGGCCAATGCCGTCGTGGTGCCCGTCAACCCGATGAACCGGGCCGAGGAACTCAAGCACTACATCACGGACCCCGACGCCAGGGTCGCCATCACGGCGGCTGACCTGGCGCCCGAACTGGCCCGGGCCAACGCCGAACTGGCGCCCGGCGAACGGCTGGCGCACCTGATCGTGACGCACTACAGCGATGCCTTTGATGCCGATGCCGGCGAAAACGGCGTCGCCCTGCCTGAAGCCTGGCGCGACTGGCTGGGCAGCCGGCATGCGTTGCCCGCACTTGAGGGTGGCTCTGTGATGCACTGGGCCGATGCGCTGGCCGATGGCGACGGCGGTAGTGAATTGCCGGCGCACACGGCCACACCGCAGGACCTGGCGGTGCTGCCCTACACCAGCGGCACAACAGGCCTGCCCAAGGGCTGCATGCACACGCATGCCAGCATCATGCACAACGCGGTGGCCAGTATTTTGTGGGGCAACAGCACCTTTGAAAACGTGACGCTGTCGGTGGTGCCCATGTTCCATATCACCGGCATGGTGTCGGTGCTGCATGCGACGATTTATGGCGGCGGCACGCTGGTCATCATGCCGCGCTGGGACCGCGAACTGGCCGGGCGATTGATCTCGCACTGGCACGTGACGCACTGGACCAACATCCCGACCATGGTGATTGACCTGCTGGGCAGTCCCAACTTCGCCAGTTTTGATTTGAGCAGCCTTGTGTACATTGGCGGCGGCGGCGCGGCCATGCCGCAGGCCGTGGCCCAGCGCTTATGGGAGCAGTACGGCTTGCGCTATGCCGAAGGCTATGGCCTGACCGAAACCGGCGGGCCGTCGCACAGCAATCCCTATGATGCGACCCGGCAGCAATGCCTGGGCGTGCCTTTTGTCAGCACCGATGCGCGCGTGATCGACCCCGAGACGTTGCAGGAAGTCCCGCAGGGCGAGCAGGGTGAAATCATCATGTGCGGGCCGCAGAACTTCCAGGGCTACTGGAAGCGCCCGGACGCCACGGCCGCCGCGTTCATCGAGCTGGACGGCAAACGCTTTTTTCGCTCGGGCGATCTGGGGCGAATGGACGAGCAGGGTTACTTCTTCCTCACCGACCGGCTCAAGCGCATGATCAACGCGTCGGGCTTCAAGGTCTGGCCGGCGGAGGTCGAAGCCCTGATGTTCCGGCACCCGGCCATTCAGGAGGCCTGCATCATTTCGAGCAGCGATGCCTACCGCGGCGAAACCGTCAAGGCGGTGGTGGTGCTGCGCGCCGAGGCCAGGGGCAAGACCAGCGAGGACGACATCATCGACTGGTGCAAGCAGAACATGGCGGCGTACAAATACCCGCGCATCGTCCAGTTCGTCGATGCGTTGCCCAAAAGCGGCGCGGGCAAGGTCATGTGGCGCATCCTGCAGGAGGCGGAAAGTGAGGGCGGCAATGGCTGAGAAAGCCTGATGTGGCCCTGGGGCCGGCGCGAGGCTGCCGCCTGATCGCGCCCAGGCTTCAGTCGCCGGCAGTGAGCCGGCGCGGCGTGATTTCCACCGAGCCGGCATCGGTACTCATCCATAGCGTGCCGTCCTGAATCGTGACCTGCAGCTGCATGCTGCGCTCTGCCAGCCTGGCCAGTGCCTGGCTTTGCGCCGCCTCGATCTGCCACACCACCAGGTTGGCTGCACGTGTGAGCTTGGTCTCGATATTTTTCCACCACACCGGTGTGCTGCTGGAAAAACTGTAGACGCTCACGCGTTCGGCCCGGCCCGCGGCGCGCATCAGGCGCTTGTCGTCGGGCTGACCCACATCGATCCAGTGCTGCACGGCATCGGTGTAGTCCTTGTGCCACAGGGCGGGTTCATCCACGTCCCACAGGTCCTTGGCAAATTCCAGCTTGCCCTGCTTGTCATCGGCCGGTACGTTCAGCGCAAAGGCCAGCAGGCGGATCATCATGCGTTCATCCGCCTCGGACGGGTGGCGGGCAATGATCACGCCGTGGTCGGCATACACCCCGCGGTCCATGTCGGTGATTTGCAGTTGGGCTTTGTAGATGGTGGCCTTGAGTGCCATGGTGTGGGGTTTCTTTGACGAGTGAGTGCTGGAGATAACCCGCTATTGGAACAGAGCCGGCGGCGTAAGCCCTGCCGAGCGCGTTTTTTCCAGTCTGGCTATAGTCTGCCGATGCTTAGCCTGTCTGTTCTTGACCAGTCGGTGGCCGTCAGCGGCCGTACTGAAGATGCCTCCATCCGTGAAACCCTGGCGCTGGCCCGGCACTGTGAAGCCCTGGGTTACCACCGCTTCTGGGTGAGCGAACACCACAGTCACCCCAGCATCGTCGGCTCGGCCCCCGAGGTGCTGATGGCGGCGATTGCCGCCACCACCCAGCGCATGCGCGTGGGCAGCGCCGGCGTCATGCTGCCGCACTATGCGGCGCTCAAGGTGGCCGAGCAGTTTCGTGTGCTGGAGGCGCTGGCGCCCGGGCGCATTGACCTGGGCGTGGGGCGCGCGCCAGGTTCGGACATGCGCACCGCGCGGCTTTTGAGGGCTGACCCGCACCAGGCGGCGGAAAATTTTCCGGTGCAGGTGCGCGAGTTGCAGGCCTGGGTGTCGGGGGTCGATTTGCCGGAAGGTCATCCCGGGCATGGCGTCACCGCCAACCCCATGGGGCCCACCACCCCCGAGTTGTGGATGCTGGGCAGCTCCGACTATGGTGCGCAGCTGGCGGCACACTACGGCCTGCCCTACGCCTTTGCGCACTTCATCACCGACGGACGGGGTGCGCAGCAGGCGCTGGATTTATATCGCCGGCTGTACCAGCCCAGCCCGCGCCATCCCGAGCCGCAGGCTGTGCTGTGCGTCTGGGCCCTGGCGGCCGATACCGAGGCAGAGGCCTGGCATCATTTTTCGGGCCGCGAGCGCTGGAAAATCGACAGGAACAAAGGCGCGCTGGGGCCGCTGCTTTCTCCAGCCGAGGTGGCGCTGCGGCCCTATAGCGAAGCCGAGCAGCCGGAGCTTGCCCAACTCAGGCAGACTGCGCTGGTGGGCAGCGGGCCGCAGGTGGCCGCGAGGCTGCGCAGCCTGGCCGATACACTGGAGGTTGAAGAACTGGCGGTGATCACCTGGACCCACGATCCGGCGGCGCGCCGGCGCTCCTACGAATTGCTGGCCCGCGAGTTTGTGTGAGGCAGAATTTCAAGCCGAAAAAATAACGGACCGAAAAATACCAACCGAGACAACCGAGGACTCTGAATGACATCCCCCCTCTTTAGCACCACCATTGCCGGCAGCCTGCCCAAGCCCGGATGGCTGTCGGAAACCAACAAACTCTGGCCGCAGTGGAAGGCCGAAGGCGAAGAGCTTAAACAGGCCAAGGCCGACGCCACGCTGCTCTGGATCAAGGCGCAGGAGGACGCGGGCCTGGATGTGATCGGTGACGGCGAACAGTCGCGCCAGCATTTTGTGCATGGCTTCCTGGAGCAGGTGGCCGGCATTGACTTTGATCACAAGGTCAGGATGGGCATACGCGACAACCGCTATGACGCCATGGTGCCGAAGGTGGTGGCTGAACTGAAACTCAAGGGCCGCGTGCATGCCACCGAGGCTCGCCTGCTGCGCGCCCACACCGCCAAAAAAATCAAGTTCACCCTGCCCGGGCCGATGACGATCGTCGACACGGTCGCCGACCAGTTTTACGGCGACAAGGTCAAGATGGCCATGGCATTTGCCGAACTGCTGAACCAGGAAGCGCTGGCCCTGCAGGCCGACGGCGTGGACATCATCCAGTTTGATGAGCCGGCCTTCAATGTCTATATGAAGGAAGCCGCCGACTGGGGCGTGAAGGCGCTGGAGCGTGCCGCGCAGGGCCTGACCTGCACAACGGCCGTGCACATCTGCTACGGCTACGGCATCAAGGCCAATACCGACTGGAAGGCCTCATTGGGCGAAGAGTGGCGCCAGTATGAGACCGTGTTTCCGGCACTGGCCAAAAGCAGCATCCAGCAGGTGAGCCTGGAGTGCTACCACTCGCATGTGCCTGCGCACCTGATGGCATTGCTCGAAGGCAAGGATGTGATGGTCGGCGTGATAGACGTGGCCAGTGACGAGATTGAAACACCGGAGCAGGTGGCCGACACCATTGGCAAGGCGCTGCAGTATGTGCCCAAAAACCGCCTGCTGCCTTGCACCAATTGCGGCCTGGCGCCGATGGACCGTGACGTGGCGCTTAAAAAACTGCAGGCGCTGGCGCAAGGTGCCGCACTGGCACGCGAGCGCTACAAGTAGCCGGAACATCAGGCAAGGGAGGGCGGGCGCCTCAGGGTTGGCCGGCTTCCACCATCGCCAGGCACAGGCGCTCCATCTGCAGGGCCCATTGGGCGGTTTCGGCGTCGCTCAGGCCAATCAGCAGGCCGTAGCGCCTTGCGCCCCAGACCGCCAGGTGTATGGCCTGGATCGCTTCGCGCGAGGGCCGCGCGGGCAGGTCGTTGCAGGCATCAAACACCCGGGTCCACGCCGCGAGCAGTTCCTCGTGCGCGCGCCGGTGGTGTTTCACTTCGGCAATCCCGGCTTCCAGGGCCAGCATGTCCGCGTCAAACCAGGGCAGTTCCGGCGCGTTCACACCACAGACCAGGCGGACCAGCGTCTGCAGCCGTGCCTGCCACGGGAGGTGAGGCGGCGCCACCGCCTGCTGCTCAATGGCCTGCAGCAGCTGCTCCATGCAATGGCGCACATAGCCTGAGAGCAGCGCCGTCTTGTTGGGGAAATAGTCATAGAGCGTGCCGACCGACACGCCGGTTTCCAGCGCCACCGCACGGGTGGTCACGCCGGCCCATCCGTGCTGGCGCCAAATCCGAACAAAGGCGTCGTAAATCGCCTGCACGGTGAACACCGCGCGGGCCTGCGTGGGGCGTTTGCGGGGTTTGGCTGCAGCGGGTTTTCCGAACCCGGAAGAAGGTGGCCGGCTATACATTGGTTGTCATGTACTGATCATGTACTGATCGCTTGATCAAATTCCAGATGATCCAAAGGAAGAACGACCATGAACAATCCGGCCACGCTGACACGGCTGCTCACGCGCAAAGATGCATTGAATCACACCCGCATTGCGGTTGAACAGCCCGCAGGAGACACCCTCCACGCGGCTGCCGGCGAGGCGCTGCTGAAAATCCGGCGCGTCGCCCTCACCACCAACAACATCACCTACGCCGCGTTCGGCGAGGCCATGCAGTACTGGGATTTTTTCCCGACCGGTGAGGCCGGGTGGGGCCACATGCCGGTCTGGGGTTTTGCCGACGTGGTGAGCTCCGGTGTGCCCGGCCTGGAAGTGGGCGAGCGCTTTTACGGCTACTTTCCCATTGCGAGCCATCTGCGCGTGCAGCCGCAGCGGGTGACGGAGCGCGGCTTTTATGACGGCGCCGCACACCGGCAAACCCTGACTTCGGCCTACAACCAGTACATGCGCTGCAGCGCCGATGCCGCCTGGCGCGAGGCCGACGAAAACTGCCAGATGCTGGTGCGGCCGTTGTTCATCACTTCGTTCATGCTCGCCGATTTTCTGCAGGACAACGCTTTCTTTGGGGCGGCGCAGGTGGTGTTTTCCAGCGCGTCCAGCAAAACTGCCTATGGAACAGCCTTTTGCCTGGAGGCGTATCCAGCGATCCACCGCGTGGCGCTGACCTCGGCGCGCAACCAGCGCTTTGTCGAAGGCCTGGGCTGCTATGGCGAGGTCGCCAGCTATGAGGCATTGCCGCGGCTTGACCGCAGAAAACTCACCCTGTATGTCGATTTCTCGGGTGACGAAGACCTGCGCCGGGCGGTGCACGAGCACTTCGGCGAATCGCTGGTGTACGACTGCTATGCCGGTTCGGCGCAGAACACGCAGTTCCTGCGCCCGCTCGACCTGCCAGGGCCCGCACCGCAGTTTTATTTTGCACCGGTACAAATCCGCAAACGAAATGCCGACTGGGGACATGCCGTGGTGAACCAGCGCTTCAACGAAGCGCAGCTGGCCTTCATCCGGCGCATCAGCGATGCGCAGCAGCCCTGGATGCAGGTGGTGGAACACCGTGGATTTGAAGCCGCGCAGGCCCTGATTGATGACCTGCATGGCGGCCGCCTGGATCCGCAGCAGGGTCATGTGGTGGTGCTGGACGGAGCGCCTGAGGATGGTGTACGCTAATAATTTGCACATCACCGGCGGCTGACATGAGCATTGATCACACACACGGCCCCCACGACCCTGCGCATACGCATGAAGCACCAGAGCCGGCCTGGAAGCATGATGGCGTTCGGGTGATTCCGGGCAACCAGCTCGACAGCAATACCGCGCAGACACCGGGCATGGACCGCCGCGCGGCGATCAACTTTGCCCGCGTGGGTGCCCAGAAACTGTGGGCCGGCACCGTGACGATTCATGCGAATGCCAAGACCGGTGCCCACCATCACGGTCATCTGGAAAGCGTGATCTACGTGATCAAGGGCAAGGCCCGCATGCGCTGGGGCGAGCACCTGGAATTCACGGCTGAAGCCGGGCCGGGTGACTTTATTTATGTACCGCCCTATGTGCCCCACCAGGAAATCAATGCCAGTCCGACCGAAACACTGGAATGTGTGTTGTGCCGCAGCGACGGTGAGGCGGTGGCCGTGAATTTGGACATTGAACCGGTCGAGAAGCCCGTCACTGTGTTGTGGGTGGACCCCACTCACCCCCACGGCGGCGTGTAGGCGCGAAGTGAGCGGGTATGGCGGCCTGTTTCAAAGGCCGATGAACAGCGTGAAACGTACCGCTTGCCCGGCGCGACTGCAAACTTTACTTACGATTGTCACCTTCTCCTACATGGCGGATCAGCCGCGTTTGTTACAAATGGGATTCTTAAACAGGAGTCCCCTCGTGGAGAACAACAAACAAGCAGTCGGCAATCCAGCCAACGAGCCAGCTTTTGGCGATAAATTGCGCAACAGCAAGGCGCTCATTCCGACCATGGCGGTTATGGGCGTGACCGTGCTGGCACTGGCGGCCGCGCTGGTGGTCAGCCGTACCGAGGCGCAGCCCGGCGGTACCGAAGCCGTTGCCCAGACCGAGCAGCAGCCAGCCAAAACCGCTCACACGCCGGCAACCGGCGCCAGGAACGCACCCGTCGTGGTGGCCAAGGCGCCCAAGGCCGAAAGTTGCGCCAATTGCGGCACGGTGGAGTCGGTGGTCGCGGTGGAACGCCAGGGCCAGGTCAACGGTGTTGCCGTTGGCGGCACCACGGTGGGCCTGGGTACCGTCGCCGGCGGTGTCGTCGGTGGCCTGCTGGGCAACCAGGTCGGCGGCGGCAATGGCAAGACCGCCATGACGGTGCTCGGCGTCGCAGGCGGCGCCTACGCCGGTAACACCATCGAGAAGAATATGAAGAAGGTCACCGTTTACCAGACACGCGTGCGCATGCACAACGGGTCCGTACGCACCCTGGAACATGGGAGCGCGATCGCTGTCGGTTCGCGGGTGGTCGTCGAAGGCAATACGCTTCGGCTGGCGCCTGCAGCATCGGCCGCCGGCTGATTAACCCGGAAAGAGCAACACTGTGAAAATATTTGTCAGACCCCTGCTGATCGCGAACCTTGTCGTCCTGTCCGCCTTGTGGGTCGGTGCCGCCCAGGCCGCCACTCCGTACGTGAGCGCCACCGTCGAAGGTGCGCTGGCACCGGGCGTGTACGGCCGCATTGACATCGGCAATGCGCCGCCGCCACCGCTGATCTACACCCAGCCCGTCGTCATTCAGCGCTCGCCGGTTATGGTGCAGCAGCCGCTGTATTTGCACGTGCCGCCCGGCCACGCCAAAAAATGGTCCAAGCATTGCGCCAGGTACAACGCCTGCGGCCAGCCTGTGTACTTCGTCAGGGTCGATGGCGATGACGACTACGAGCGCGTCAAATACAGGGAACACAGGGACTACAAGGAAAAGAAGGACAAGCATCACGGCAAAGGCCATGGCAAGGGCGATCACGACGATTGAGTCGCGCGTTCACTCGATCTTCCTGAAGGCGCCGGTGCTAGCCACCAGCGCTTTTTTTTATGGGCTCGGCGTTTGCGCTTGCAGCCACGGCGAGCCCCGGTCAGCTGCGGTTTTTGGCCGGCATTGTGCGAAGATTGACTGCACTTCAGCAAATTTGAGGAAAAAATCAATGAAAGCAATCTGGAACGGCGTAGTGATAGCGCAGAGCGATGACATCGTGGTGGTCGAGGGCAACCACTATTTCCCCGAGAGCTCGCTCAACCGCGACTACGTGACGTTCAGCAACCACCACACCATGTCCGCCTTGAAAGGCCAGGCCAGCTACTACTCGCTGCTGGTCAATGGCGAAATGAATACCGACGCAGCCTGGTATTACCCCGACCCCAAGCCCGAGGCGGAGGAGATCAAGGGCCGCGTGGCGTTCTGGAAGGGCGTGAAAATCGAGCCCTGAACGGTCAGCGTTCGCGCTGGCTCCCAGACTTCAGTAGCGCAGGGGTGGGTTTACCCTCCGCTTTAGTCAAGATCGGAAAATAAGAAAGGGCGAAGTTACACGCAGGCAGGCCAACTACAGCCATTGACCGAACAATGGTTCGTGCCTCAGAATCTTCTCATGACTCTCAAGGAGATTGCGTCATGTTCAAACACATCTTGGTGCCCGTAGACGGTTCGTCTACCGCTAGTCAGGCGACCGGGACGGCGATTGCCATTGCCGAGGCGTTCAAGAGCGCGGTGACGGTCATTTACGTCATAGACCCGTATGCTTTCACCGGAGTGGGAACAGATTTCTCCTATGGGCAGGCCGAATATCTCGGTGCTGCCACCTCCGAGGCCAATGAAGCGATCAAGGTCGCAAAGCAGGCCTTCCTGGAGCACGGCATCACCGTGACGGCTTCTATTGTTGAGGGCCATGCGATTTACCGCGGCATCCTTGAAGCAGCGAAATCAGTGGGTGCCGATCTCATCGTCATGAGTTCCCACGGCCGCCGTGGACTGGAAAAATTGGTGCTGGGCAGTGTTACGGCCCAGGTGCTGTCACATGCCCATTTGCCGGTGCTGGTTGTGCGCGATTAGCACGCCGAGATTAGGGTGCCCGGGTTCCGGGTGGCCAGCTTCCACCGCCAGCTTCAGACCTCCACCACCAGCGGGAACTGCGCCCGCAGCCCGTCCGGCACAGGGGTGAACGGCACGGTGAGTGCTGCGCGGGCGTCATCGTCCCGCAGGTTGCGCCATAAAAAATCACGCTGGTTCAGCGGCTCACCGGCCACATAGAGTTGCGTCGTCAGCAACTCGCGGCCACCGAGCTTGACCTTCACATGGATGTGCGGCGTGCGGCTCCCGTAAGCCACCGGACGAATGGTGCGAAAGCGGTACTCGCCCTGTGCATTCACCGTCACGCGGCCGAAACCCTGAAACGCCCTGTCGATACGGCCGCCGTCGCCGGGGTGATCGTAGTGGCCGGCGTGGTCGCATTGCCAGATTTCAACCTGGGCGCCCCGCAAGGGCTTGCCGTTCAGGTCGGTAACCGAGCCTTCGAGCCAGCTTGGCTGCCCCTGGGTGTAATTCAGCGCGCCGTTGCGCAGCAGGTCAAAGTCTGCGTCCTGCGGCAGGGTGAGCGGGTAGAACGGGCCTTCGGTCTGGCTGGGTGTTGCGCGCCGCGGACGAGCCGGCTGGGCGCGGGCGCCTGTCCACACAACAGGCGAGGCAACCAGCGCCAGCGCAACGGCACGGCGGTTCCAGCCCGATGGAGCTGGCCGGTCAGGAGGCTTTGGACGCATGACGATGCTCCATTTTTTCCGGAGATCGCGAACCCCGTCTGAGCAGGCGATTCACAAAAAGGCTCAGAAGGGCGGCGGGCTTTCAAATTGCATCCATTGTCCACCCAGCGGATGGGCAAAAGCAAGCCGGCAGGCGTGCAGTAAAAGCCGGCCGGCACCGGCCGCCACGGCGGGCGTCGCATACAGCGCGTCGCCTACGATCGGGTGCCCGATCGCCTGCAGATGGACGCGCAGCTGATGCGAGCGGCCCGTCACAGGCTCAAGAAGCAGGCGGGTGGTATTGCGCTGCCGGTCATGATGCTGGATCTGCCAGCGCGTCACACTGGGTTTTCCGCGTTCGGCGTCTATCACCCGCAAGGGCCGCCGGGCCCAGTCCACGATGATGGGTAAATCGATCCGGCCCCAGCCGTCGGGCGAATCCGCAGGCGCTGCCATCAGGCCGTCGACCACCGCTACATAGCGCTTGTGCACGGCGCGTTCTGCAAAGGCCTTGCTGAGGGCGCGCTGGGCTTCGCGGCTGCGCGCCATGACCACCAGGCCAGAGGTTCCCATGTCCAGCCGGTGCACCACCAAAGCCTCGGGATGCTGCTGTTGCACGCGCGTGCTCAGGCAGTCCTGCTTGTCCTCGCCGCGCCCCGGTACCGCGAGCAGGCCGCTGGGTTTGCGGAGCACCAGAAAAAGATCGTCGGTGTGGACGATTTCCAGTGGGGCAGACAGGGAGTCGGTGTTCGGCATCGAGGGGGGCAGGGGCTAGGCCCAATACGGTTCAGTGAAGCCCTTGCCCCTGGTTTGTCATTCCGGACTTGATCCGGGATCCATGGATTGCGGGTCAGGCCCGCAATGACAAGTCAAGGTGTTGGTCATTCCGATTCAGGGTGAATAACTTGACGGAGCCGTATTGGTGCTAGCCAGGATGTCGCGGCGCGGCGGACTGAGGGACGCCGACTCTCCCGCGTTTGGGTGCAGTGTGTGTCAGGTTCGCGGAGGCGGAAAGTTGTGCACGGGCGGGCTGGCGCGCCGGTTTTCGCGCAACATGAAGAGGTACAGACTTTCCACCTTCTCGCGCGCCCAGGGCGTCTTGCGCAAAAACTTCAGGCTCGACGCCACGCTGGGCTCACTGGTGAAGCAGCGGATATTGATGCGCTGCCCGAGGTCTTCCCAGCCATAGTGCTCCGCCAGCGCGGTGACGATGGCTTCCAGCGTGACGCCATGCAGCGGGTTGCCCGGCTGCGGTGGAACGGCCGGAGGCGCAGCGGAGGAGGGCGCAGCCATGGCTGGCCTACTTTTTCAGCTTGCCCCGCAGCGGTACCTGGGTCACGATGGTCGGGCGAACCGCATCGGGTGACACCGGTTTGGGTGGTGACGAGTCCTTCTTGGGCTTCTTGACCATCTTGTTGCTGTTTTGTTGACCTTTTGCCATGGCATTCTCCGGTTAGATTGAGTCCTGATTATCAATGCAACTTTATGCGTGGCCGGTGCGTCCGGTCAATCATTTCAGACAGTGTGATCAGCAGGGTTTTCTTCAGGCCGCCCAGTGCCAGCTGGTGCTGTTTGTGCAGCGCCCAGTACATCAGTTTGGCCAGCTGGCCCTCGATGAAAAAGCTGCCGTGGGAGAGGCTGCCCATCAGGCTGCCCACCGACGAATATTCGGCCAGCGACACCAGCGAGCCCTGGTCCCTGAAGACAAAGGGCCTCACTGTCTTGCCCGCGCCCAGCAGCGGCAGCGCCCGGGCCAGGTACATGGCCTGCTGGTAGGCGGCCTGTGCGCGCGGCGGCACCCAGGTGCCATCAGGCTGCTGGCAGGCGGCGCAATCGCCAAAGGCATAAATGCTCGGGTCGCGGGTGGTCTGCAGGTTGCCGTTGACGATCAGCTGGTTGAGCCTGCTGGTCTCCAGCGGCTCCGCGCCGTCGGGCCCCGCGCCAATGGTCTTTAAAAAATCAGCCGCCTTCACGCCGGCCGCCCACACGGTGATGCTGGACGGCACCACCTTGCCGCTGGCCATCTTCAGGCCGTCCGCGGTGACCTCAACCACTTTCTCATTGGTGTGCACTTCAATCGCCAGCTTGCGCAGCTCGCGCAGGGCCGATTCGCTCAGGCGTTCCGGCAATTGCGCCAGCAGGCGCGGTGCTGCCTCCACCAGCACAATCTGCAAATCCTTTTCGGGATGAATATGGTCAAAGCCGTAGTTGGCCAGCACGCGCGCTGCGGCGTGCAGCTCGGCCGCCAGTTCCACGCCGGTGGCGCCGCCGCCCACGATCGCCACCGTCAGGCGCCCGCTGCCGGCCGTGCGCGGCACGGTTTGCGCGCGAATGAAGGCGTTGATCAGGCGGTCGTTGAAGTGCTGGGCCGCTTGCGGGCTGTCCAGCTTGATGGTGTGCTCGGCAGCGCCGAGTGTGCCGAAGTCGTTGGTCTGGCTGCCCACTGCAATCACCAGCGTGTCGTAGCCCAGTTGTTGGGCTGGCGTGATCTCGCGGCCCGCTGCGTCATGGCTGGCGGCCAGCTGCAGGGTTTTGCTGTGACGGTCAATGCCGACCAGGCTGCCGAGCCGGAACTTGAAGTGGTTCCAGCGGGCCTGCGCCAGGTATTCGATTTCTTCGGCATGCGTGTCAAAGCTGCCTGCAGCCAGCTGGTGCAGCAGTGGCTTCCAGACATGGGTGCGCGCCGCATCCACCAGGGTGATCTCGGCCAGCCCTTTTTTGCCCAGGCGCTTGCCCAGTTGGGTCGCCAGGGCCAGCCCTCCCGCGCCCCCGCCGACGATGACGATGCGTTGCATAAAATTCCCTCAGCGGATCAAGAATCCATTAACTTTGTTGTGGCGCCATGTTAACTGGGCTGGTCCCAGGCGATGCTCGGTTCACCCTCAGTCCACGGTCTGCCGGTAGCGCTTGAGGGCTACGAGCCCTGCCACCAGCATGAACAGGGCGATCGGCCACAGCTGCGCGGTCACTTCCACGATGCCATTGCCCTTGAGCATGATGCCGCGCACGATGCGCAGGAAGTGCGTCAGCGGCAGGAGTTCGCCGATGGCTTGCGCCCAGGCCGGCATGCCGCGAAACGGGAACATGAAACCGGTCAGCAGCATCGACGGCAGGAAAAAGAAAAAAGTGAGTTGCATCGCCTGCAACTGGTTGCGCGCGATGGTGGAGAACGTGAAGCCAACCGCCAGGTTGGCCGCGATGAACAGCACCAGCACGACCGAGAGCAGCACCAGGCTGCCGACCATGGGCACGTTGAAAACCAGCCGCGCGGCGATCAGGATCACGATCACCTGCACGTAGCCGATCAAGATGTAGGGAACGATCTTGCCCAGCATCACCTCCAGCGGGCGCGCCGGGGTGGCCAGCAGGTTTTCCATGGTGCCGCGCTCGCGCTCGCGCGTCATCGCCAGCGAGGTCATCATCACCATGGTCATGGTCAGGATCACACCGATCAGGCCCGGAACCACGTTGTAGCTGGTCAGGCCTTCGGGGTTGTAGCGGCGCTGCACGCGCACCTCGAATGGCGCGTCAGCCGGTCGCAGCGAAGCCAGTGGGCCGTACAGCTCGCGGCCGATGGCGCGCTGGCCGATGCCGCTCAGCGCCGCGATGGCGTTGCCGGTGGCGGAGGGGTCGGTCGCATCGGCGGCGAGCAGTATGACCGGGTGCTCGCCGCGTATCAGCTTGCGCGAGAAGTCCGGCGGCACCACCAGTACAAACTGCACCTGGCCGGTGGCCAGCAGTTCGTCGCCTTCGGCCTCGCTTTGCAGTCGGTGGGTGATGCGAAAGTATTCCGAATTCTCCAGGCCCGCCACGAAGCTGCGCGAAAACTCGCTCTGGTCGGCCACGACGATGGCGGCGGGCAAATGTTTGGGGTCGCTGTTGATGGCGAAGCCGAACAGCAGCAATTGGATGATGGGCACGCCCACCATCATGCCGAAGGTCAGGCGGTCGCGGCGGACCTGGCGAAATTCCTTGATCAGGATGGCGAGGAAGCGGGACCAGCTCATGCCTTTGCTCCTGTTTTTTCTCCTGTTTTTTCAACGGAATAGTTGTCCTGCGCGTCCTGCATCAGCGCGATGAACACGTCCTCGAGGCTGGGCTCGATAGCCTCGACCGCCAGCCCTTCAAAGGGCAGCGCGGCCAGCGCATCCTCGATAGCCTGGGTGCTGGAGGCGCTCACGTGCAGCGTGGAGCCGAAGGGCGCTACCGTGCGAATATCCGTGGCTTTGCGCAGGCGGTGCGCCACCTCGATCAGGTTGGCGCCGGAAATGGCCCAGGTCACCAGCCCGGCGCCGGCAATCACCTCGGCCACGGTGCCGCGCGTGAGCAGCTTGCCGTAGGCGATGTAGGTCAGCTCATGGCAGCGCTCGGCCTCGTCCATGTAATGGGTGGAGACCAGCACGGTCAGGCCGGCGGCGGCCAGATCGTGGATCTGATCCCAGAAGTCGCGGCGGGCGGCCGGGTCCACGCCTGCGGTGGGCTCGTCCAGCAGCAGCAGCCGGGGGCTGTGGATCAGGCAGGCGGCCAGCGCCAGCCGCTGCTTCCAGCCGCCCGACAGTGCGCCGGCCAGCTGGTCGCCGCGCGTGGCCAGGCCCAGGCGCTCCAGCGTTTCGCGTACCTTGCGGGGGCGGTCCTCCACGGCGTAGACGCGCGCAATGAAATCGAGGTTTTCCGCGATCGTCAGGTCTTCGTACAGGCCAAAGCGCTGCGTCATATAGCCTACCTCGCGCTTGATCAGCGCGGCCTGGGTGCGGATGTTGTAGCCCATGCAGGTGCCTTCGCCCGCGTCGGGCGTGAGCAGGCCGCACAGCATGCGGATGGTGGTGGTTTTGCCGCTGCCGTTGGGGCCGAGGAAGCCGTAGATGCGGCCCTTGGGAACGCGCATGTCGAAGTTGTCGACCACCACCCGGTTGCCGTAGCGCTTGGTCAGGCCCCGCACGTCAATCAGCGGAGATGGATCGACCTCGGCGCTCATCGCTTAACCTCCGCGCTGCCATTCGCCCTGGGAGCGGCCCGGCGGTTCATGGGGTAACCTCCGCGCTACGCGCTGCGGTGCCATTCGCCTTGGGAGCGGCCCGGCGGCTCATGGCGCCCGCCCCGCGGCTTTACTCCCCAGGCGTACCTCCAGCGGTTGGCCCGGGTGCAGGCGTGGCGCGTCCGTCAGGCCGGGTTGCGCCTCGACCATGAAGACGAGCTTGGCGCGGTTTTCCTTGCTGTAGATGAGGGGTGAGGTGTACTCGGCTTCCCGCGCGATGAAAGTGATTTTTGCCGCCATCGCGGCGCCGCAGCCGTCGCACTGCAACTGCACCGCCTGGCCGATGGCGATGGTGCCGAGCTGGGTTTGCGGCAGGAAAAAGCGCGCCTTGATATTGGCCGGCGGCAGCAGGGTCAGCACGGCCGCGCCAGCGGGCACCCATTCGCCTTCGCGGTACAGCACGTCCACCACCTCGCCGGCCACCGGGGTGCGCTGGGTTTTCTGGTCGACTCGCCAGCCCGCCTGCTGCAGTTGCGCCTGTGCGGCCTTGACTTCCTGTTCGGCAGCGCTGATCTCGGCGCTGCGTGCACCCTGCATGGCCTGGCGCAGTTGAGCGTTCAGTTCGTTGACGCGGCCCTGGTCGCGTGCCACGGCGGTGCGGGCCTGGTCCAGGCTGGCCGGCGAGAGGAACTGCTGCGCCACCAGGCGGTTGCTGCGTGCCAGTTCGGCAGACGACAGCGCCAGCGCGGCCTCGCCTTGCGCCAGTTGCGCGCGGATGGCTGCCAGTTCATCGGGGCGCTTGCCCTGGCGCAGGTTGGCCAGGTTGTCCTGCGCGCGCGCCACGCGGTGAGCCGCCTCCTCACGCGCGGCCCGTTCACTGTCCTGCTCCAGCACGAAGGCGGCCGCCGATGCGGGCGCCGCATCGCCGCGCTTCAGGTGTAGCCGGGCCAGGGTGCCGCTGATGGGCGCCGCCAGCCGGACGTATTCCGCCTCGGCATAGCCGGGGAAGGTGTCAGGCTGCCTGCTGTCGCATGCCACCAGCAGGCTGGCGGCCAGCAGGGCGCAGGCGCAGTACTGCAGTGTCTTCATCGTGTGTCCCTTGTGTCTCTTATGTCCCTTTTGTCTCCGGAAGAAGGCGTCAGCCCGCGCAGGGCGAACTCGATGCGTTGGGCCAGGGCCTCTTCAGAGAGAACCACCTTGGCCACGGCCTGGGCGGTCGGGTTTTGCTGCAAGGCCGTGGCCGCCAGCACGGGGGCCGCAACGGCGCCGGCCATGAAAGCAATGACCTGGGGCACGGGGGCCTTGACCATGCTGCCCTCCCACTGGGCTTCCTGCACCAGCGAGGCAATCACTTCAACATGGCGCGGCAGGTTGGCCTTGAGGAAGTCAGCGGCCAGCGGCTCGCCATTCATGGCATCGCCCATGATGCGCACCAGCAGGCGGCCATTTTTGATGCCAAAACTGCCCAGCACGCCCAGCGCATCGCGCAGGTTTTGCATGGGCGGGTGCGCGGGATTGACGCGCAGCGTCAGCGCCGAGAACATTTCTTCGTAGGTGCGCTCCAGCACCGCCTTGATGAAGTTCTCTTTGGTCTTGAAATGGTAGTGGAACATCCCGAGGTTGACGCCTGCATGCTGCGTCAGGCGCCGCACCGACAGGCCGGCGCAACCGGTGACGGGCAACAACTCCAGCCCGGCGTCGAGCAGGATCTGGTCGATGTATTGGGAGGGGCGCACCATGCAATTATTATACGAATGTGTAGTAATTGGTCAATCCGGATTGGAGACAATCGCAGGCCCCATGTCCCTACACAGCCTCTCCGTTCACAGCGCCTCCGATCTTTTTGGCCAGCGTGCCTTCATGCGCATGTGGCTTGCGCGGCTGTTCGGCACCACGGGTAACCAGATGCTCATGGTGGCGGTGGGCTGGCAAATGTATGAGCTCACCGGCAGCGCCTGGGATCTGGGGCTGGTCGGCCTCTATCAATTTGTGCCGGCGCTGCTGTTCACGTTGCTGGCCGGCCATGTGGCCGACCGGGTGCACCGCGGCCGCATCATTGCTGCCTGCCTGGTCGCCCAGGCCGCTGTGGCCCTGTTGCTGGTGGCGGCCACGCAGGGCTGGGCGCACCCGGGCACGTCGTCGGGCTGGGTGTCGCGTGAACTGCTGCTGGGGGTGTCGGTGGTGCTGGGGGTGGCCCGGGCCTTCCAGATGCCGGCGCAGCAGGCCCTCACCCCCATGCTGGTGCCGCCTGCCATGCTGCCGCGCGCCATGGCCTTCAGTTCGGCCGGCATGCAGGCGGCCGTGATTGGCGGGCCGGCGCTGGGGGGCGTGATCTTCGTGGCGGGCGCCACGGCGGTGTATGCCGCCTGCGCTGCCCTTTTTGCCACGGGCTGCGTGCTGATTGCGGTCCTTCGTTACGACCATGTGCCGCCGCCGCGCGAGCCTGTTTCGCTGCGCACGCTGCTGGCCGGTGCGGAGTTTGTGTGGCAGCGCAAGGCCTTGCTGGGCGCGGTGTCGCTGGACCTGTTTGCCGTGCTGCTGGGCGGCGCCGTTGCGTTGCTGCCCATGTTTGCCAAAGACATCCTGCATGTGGGGCCCTGGGGCCTGGGCTTGCTGCGTGCGGCCCCGGCGGTGGGCGCCTTGCTGACTTCGGCGGTGCTCACGCGCTGGCCGCTGGCACGGCGCGTCGGGCATACCATGCTTGCGGCGGTGGCGCTTTACGGGGTGTGCATGGTGGTGTTCGGCCTGTCCACCAGCTTTGCCCTGTCGCTCGTGGTGCTGGCGATCTCGGGCGGCGCCGACATGGTGAGTGTGGTGGTGCGGCAGACGCTGATGCAGATTGAAACACCCAACGTCATGCGCGGCCGGGTCAGTGCGGTCAATTCGGTGTTTATTGGCGCGTCCAACCAGCTCGGCGAGTTTGAGTCGGGCGCGACGGCCGCGCTGCTCGGCCCCGTGGGCTCGGTGGTGGCCGGCGGCATCGGGACCTTGCTGGTGGCCGCGTTGTGGCTGAAGTGGTTTCCCGCGCTGGCTCACCGCGACCGGATGACTTCCTGAGGACGTAGTGCCCGGCATCCGGCATCCACCGGATGCGTCTTCACCGCCCCTGGTTGGCGCGCATGCGGTTCACTTCGATCGGCGTGATTTCGCTGGCCTGGTTGCCCCACGAGCCGCGGATATGGGTGAGGACCGCCGCGATCTCACTGTCGCCCAGAACCAGCACAAACGGCGGCATGCCATAAGGGCGCGGGTTGCCAGCGGTGGCGGGCGCGTAACCGCCGTTGAGCACGATCTGCACCAGGTTGACGCCAGAGGGCATGGTCACTGCGCGGTTGCCTGCGAGCGCCGGGTAGGCATGGGGCACGCCCTGGCCCTTGGCGCCGTGGCACTGGGCGCAATGCAGCTCGTACAGTTTGGCGCCCCGTGCCCCGGGAATGGCCGGAGTGCCGGAAGCAGGCGCTGTCCCGTTCGCCGAGGGGGCTGCCGCAAGCTCCTTGAGGAACAGTGCCATGGCACCCAGGTCGTCGTCGCTCAGGTACTGCGTGCTGCGCAGCACGACCTCGGCCATCGGTCCGGTGGCCGAGGCGCGTGGCGACACGCCGTTCTTGAGCAGGCTCACGATGTGCTCGCGGTCCCATTCGCCCACCCCGGCTTCAGCGGATGACGCGAGCGAGGGGGCGTACCAGTTTTGCATCGGGATCAGGCCCCCCGCGAGGTCGACGCCTTCGTCGCTGGCCCCCATCACGTTGCGTGCGGTGTGGCAGGCACTGCAGTGGCCCAGGCCTTTCACCAGGTAGGCTCCGCGGTTCCAATCGGCGCTGCGGCGGGTGTCTGGCTCGTAGACGCCGGGCTTGAAATACAGTGCCCGCCATACCGCCAGTGCCGCTTGCGACTGGTAGGGAAACCGCAGCTCGTGGGGGCGGTTGGGCTGCGCCACGGCGGGCAGGCTGTTCAGGTAGGCAAAGATCGCGTCCGAATCCTCGCGCGTGGCCTGCGTGTAACTGGGGTAGGGGAATGCCGGGTACAGCAGGCGGCCGCTTTTGGAGCGCCCGTTGTGCATGGCGCGCCAGAAGTGTGCTGACGACCAGGTGCCGATACCGGTTTTGTCATCGGGCGTGAGGTTGGAGGTGAACACGGTGCCAAAGGGTGTGGCGATGCCGAGCCCGCCCGCATAGTTCTGGCCGCCGCGCGCCGTGTGGCAGGTCATGCAGTTGCCGGCACGCGCCAGGTAGGCACCGCGGGCGATCAGGCTGTCGCTGGCTCCGGCAGTCGCCATGGGCGCCTTCACGTCCACCTCGTCACGCACATTCAGGGTCCAGACCAGCGCGGCAAGACCGGCGACCAGCAGGCTCACTGCGAGCACGGGCTTGATTATTTTTTTCATTTCACGGCCTTCGGTGGCGCTGCATCGGCGGACAGCGCTTGCGGCGCGCTGCCGCAGTCGATGGGCCGGGCACCCGGCGCCAGTGCGGGCAAGGCGCTTGCCGGTTTGCTGCTGGCGGGCAGCGGCTGCGCGGCCAGCCAGCTCGAGGCCGCGTTGATGTCTTCCAGGGACAGGCGTGCCACCACGTCCTTCATGCAGTCAGGCGCGTGGGCGCGGCGCTGGCCGGCTTTCCAGGCGCCCAGCTGGGCATTGAGGTAGTCGCGCGGCAGGCCGAGCAGGCCCGGAACGTTGGGCGCCACGCCGGTCATAGCCTGGCCGTGGCACTGCACGCAGGCCGGCACTTGCCGCGCTGCGTCGCCCTGCATCACCAGGCGCTCGCCGTGGCGCAAGACCTCGACGGAGGCCTTGGTGGGCAGCGGCGCGGGGTAGGGCACGTCGAGCGTTGAAAAGTATTGCGCGATCTCCATCAGGTAGGCGTCGCTCAGCGGGTCCAGCAGCTGCGTCATCAGGCCGTAGTGGCGCCGCCCGTCGCGGAAATTGAGCAACTGGTTGTAGAGGTAGCCGGCGGGTTTCCCGGCCAGGCGCGGGTAGTAGCCGTCGGGTGCCGCACGGCCTTGCGGTCCATGGCAGGCGGTGCAGGCCAGGGTGCGCTGGGCGATGGTGTCTTCAAACGGCGCGGCGGCCAGGGCGGGGCCGGCGGCCGCCCAAACCATGCACGCCAGGAAGCCGTGCGCCGCCAGCGTGCGCGCGAAAGAGAGCGTTTTTGCCATGGCGCAATCATGCCTCACATGAGGCTGCAGCGTAAGCATCAGATGCGGTGGAAAAAACCATATCAGATGAAAAATCCGCGAAAAGTTTGGTATCAGATGACGTGGGATGTGGGATGTGGGATGTGGCTTCCCGGGAGAACCTGGAGACAGCCGATTGGGCATAACCAAAGTTGGACAGAATGATCACCACAGTTAGGCCTTAACTTCTGTGAATCCAATTCTGGGTCTTCGCCGGTGGCAGGCCATTTGGCGCATTACCCTTAACTTCGAGAGCCGCGCGTCCTAGCTCAGGTGGGTGTGCCTTCGACTGGCAGCGGGGGACGGTGAATCAATATCCATTTATGCGCCGTTGATTGAAACGGTTTGGTTCGAGGATACCCAAGACGGGTCAGCTCAAGCAAGCTCGATCCCTACGCCGAGAAGCTGGCTACCTGGCTGGGAATCGAGGCAACAAAATCGCCGAAACAGCGGCGCACTTTGAGCAGGTTCACACAGTCGATGTCAGTACAGTCATGGGTTACCCCTTTATCGGACTGTCAGTGACATGGCTCCTGGGCGAGGTTTTCAGGCTAGGCCGAGCATTTTCCTCAGGCTGGCATCGACAGGGCCTGCAGGCATGAAGCGGCGCAATTTACTCAAGAGGAATGCCTGTCCAGCCGGAGTGCGGCGCATACGCCAGGTGCCAAGCGCCGCTTCGACGATCGTGTTTGCCACCTCAGAGGGTTCGGGTGCGCCGTTGACGCTATCAGCCACAGAGCGCGAGACGATGTCGCGTTCGCGGTCATAGTCCGCGATTTTTGACTTTGCCTGAGGCGAGCTGGCCTCCAGATTGGTCTTGGTATAAGACGGCTCGACCAATGTTACGCGGATGCCGAACTGACGCACCTCATGATCCAGGGTTTCAGACAGCCCTTCCACAGCATGCTTGGAGGCCGAATAAAGCCCCATGTACGGAGCCGGGAGAAAGCCAAGCACGGAGCTGACATTGACGATCCTTCCGTGGTGTTGCGCTCGCATGTGCGGGAGCACCGCCTGTGTGGTGCGCAATATGCCGAACACGTTGGTGTCGAACAGGGATGCGGCCTCGCCGGTCGTTGTTTCCTCCACCGCGCCGATCATGTTCATTCCCGCGTTGTTGACCAATACGTCGATACAGCCAACCTGGTCGATGATGGATTGGATAGCGCGTTGAACGGAAGCGTCGTCGCGAACGTCCATCTCGATGAGTTCGACGCCGGACATTGGTTTCGCTTTGGCGATGCTGCGCACGGTGCCGAACACCTGGCATCCTCGCCGCGCGAACTTTTCTGCGGCGACACGTCCGATGCCCGATGACACGCCAGTAACAACGACAACGATAGATTTCGACATGGCAGATTCTTTCGATAAGTGAATGGTGAAGAAGAGCAAATCAGCGCGGATCAGCTTCTGTTGCCGGGCGGATCTTGAACCAGATGGAATACATGGCCGGCAGGAACACCAAAGTCAGCACCGTCCCGGCGAAGGTGCCGCCGATCAGCGTGTAAGCGAGGGTGCCCCAGAACACCGAGTGGGTCAGTGGGATGAAGGCCAGGATCGCAGCCAGGGCTGTCAAGACCACCGGCCGGGCTCGCTGCACAGTAGCCTCGACGACCGCGTGGAATGGAGCCAGTCCCTCCTCTTCGTTGTGGCGGATCTGCCCGATCAATATCAGCGTATTGCGCATCAGGATTCCCGACAACGCAATCAACCCGACCAGCGCATTGATGCCGAATGGCTGCTGGAACAGAAGCAGGGTCGGCACTACGCCGATCAGTCCCAGCGGGCTGGTCAGAAAAACCATGACCATCGCGGAGATTGAGCGCACCTGCAAGATGATGATGAGCAGGGTGAATGCCAGCATGATGGGGAAGATCGGCAGCATCGCGACCGTCGCCTTGCCTGATTCTTCGATGGAGCCCGCCTGATCAATGCGATAGCCGCTCGGCAACTTGTCCATGACAGGCTGAAGCTGCCGGGTAATTGCTGCCGACACGTCCGGTGGCTGCAAGCCTTCGGCGATGTCGCCGCGGACGGTGATCGTGGGCATGCGGTCGCGCCGCCGCATGACGGGTTCCTCCATGCGTATGTCGGCCTTGCCCAGTTGCGACAGGGGGATTCGCTGCCCGTTGGCGCCAGCCAGCGTGAAATCGCCGACCCTGGCGGGGTCGAGCCGCACCTCGCCGGCCGCGCGAGCGACTACCTGCACCGTACGGATATCTTCGCGCACGAAGGTGATGGGAACTCCCGTCAGAAAGAATTGCAGTTGTTGCGCCACCGCGCTGGAGGTCAGCCCGACGGCCTGCAACCGGTCCTGTTGCAAGGTGAGATGCAGAGCGGGCGTGCGCATGCCCCAGTCGGTGTTGACGGTGCGCATCATCGGACTGGCGGCCATGACCTGTTGCACTTCTGCCGCAATCTCGCGCAACTTGTCGGGATCGGGGCCGGTGACCCGGTAGGCTACCGGGAACGGCGAATAAGGTCCGAATACGAGCTGGGTAACACGCAGCCGCGCCTCCGGGGCAAGACCGTCGGCGATGGCCTGCCGCAGCCGGTGTTTCAGCGCCTCGCGCTCGTCCTGGTTGTCGGTGCGCACCACGATCTTCGCAAACGATGGATCGGGCAGCTCCGGCCCCATCGAGAAGTAAAAGCGCGGCGCGCCCTGGCCGACGTAGGCGGTGACGATCCTGGCTTCCTTTTGCTGGGCCAGCCAGGCTTCCACTTTCGACGTGGCGGCGCTGGTCTGGACGATAGCCGTGCCATAGGGCATCTGCACCTCGATCAGCACTTCGGGCCGGTCGGAGATCGGAAAGAACTGCTTTTTGACGACCGCCATGCCGAGGATGGCCACCACGAACAGACCCACGACGGAAGCGGCGACCAGCCACTTGCGCGCGATCACACGGCCCAGAAATCGGCGAAAGCGGTTGTAGCGCGGCGTGTCGTAGAGCGCCTCGTGGCCGCCCTCGGCCGGCTTGAGTTCGGGCAGCAGTTTGACGCCCAGATAGGGTGTGAAGATCACGGCGACCACCCACGAAGCGATCAGCGCGATACCGACGATCCAGAACATATTGCTGGTGTATTCCCCCGCGGTCGACCGGGCGAAACCGTTCGGCATGAAACCGACGGCCGTGACCAGCGTGCCCGAAAGCATGGGCGCGGCAGTATGGCTCCAGGCATAGGCGGAGGCGGCGATGCGGCTGTAGCCTTCCTCCATCTTCACCACCATCATTTCGATCGCAATGATGGCGTCGTCCACCAGCAGGCCCAGGCCCAGGATCAGCGAGCCCAGCGTGATGCGGTCGAAGTTCTTGCCGGTCGCGAGCATCACCACGAAGACAGCCGCTAGCGTCAGCGGCACGGCTGCGGCGACCACGATACCGACCCGCCAACCCATGCTGACAAAGCACACCACCATGACCACCAGCAGAGCGGCGAAGAACTTGACCATGAATTCATCGACCGCCGAGCTGATGTTGACCGCCTGGTCCGTGACTTTTGTCAAACTCATACCGAGTGGCAGATCGGCGTTGACCGCCGCCACCTCTTTGTCCAGCGCCTTGCCGAGGTCGAGCCCGTTCCACCCATCGCGCATGACGATGCCGAGCAGCAGCGCGGGTTCACCGCCATTGCGGACCAGGAAAGTTGAAGGGTCTTCATGGCCACGCCTGATCGTGGCGATGTCCGACAGCTTCAGAGTGCGTCCCTGCGCAATGACCGGCGTATCGCGGATCTTCTGCAGCTCGTCGAACGCGCCATCCAAGCGGATGAACACTTGCGGGCCCCTGGTTTCCACCGAACCCGCGGGCGTCAGGGCGTTTTGACTATTGAGCCCGGCAAACACCTCCTGCGGGCTGACGCCCAGCGTTGCCAAGCGCTCGTGCGAGAACTCGACGTAGATGCGCTCGGACTGCTCGCCGACGATGTTGACTTTCTTGACGCCTGGTACGTGCAGCAACCGCTGGCGCAGCGTCTCCGCATCGCGCACCAGCAAGCGCTGCGGCTCGCCTTTGGCCTTGAGCGCGAACAGGGCAAAGGTGACGTCTGAATATTCATCGTTGACCATCGGCCCGATCACGCCGGACGGAAGGCTGCCGGTTTCGTCTCCGACCTTCTTGCGGGCCTGGTAGAACTGCTCCTGCACTTCCGCGGGCGGCGTGGTATCGAGCAAGGTCAAGGTCGTGAAGGCCAGGCCCGGTCTGGTATAGGTCTCGGTACGGTCGTACCAACGCAATTCCTGCAGCCGCTTTTCAATCTTCTCGGCGACCTGGTCCTGCATTTCCTGAGGGGTTGCCCCTGGCCAGGCCGTAATGATTGTCATCACCTTGACGGTAAAGGACGGGTCTTCCGCCCGGCCCAGCTTGAGGAACGCAATGAGCCCTGCCAACGAGATCAGGCAGATCAGGAACAGGGTGACGGAGCGCTCGCGCACGGCGAGCGCCGACAGGTTGAAACGGCCTTCGCTCATGGCCGCGCGCTTGCAGTTACGGGCGCTTGAGCCGCCACGCGGATTTGCTCGCCTTCGCGCAGCAGATGCGTGCCGAGTGCGACGATCCGGTCACCCTGCTTGAGCTGACCCGCAATGTAAGCACTGTCGTCGCCCAGGCGCTGGACCTTTACTGGCCGCCATGAAACCTTGGCTGGCTCGCCCTGGATAACCCAGACCCCCGGCCCTTTGCCCGCGTCGGACAAGGAAGCAATGGGTACCGAAAAGCCGTCTTGCGTAGTGGAATTTGCGTCCGGGATTTGAACGGTGACTGTGCTGCCCAATGGGGCGTTGGATAGCTCGCCATCCAGCACATAGCGCGCTTCGAAAGTGCGCGTCAGCCGGTCCGCGGCGTTCGAGAGCTGCCTGAGTTTGGTCGGAACGGCTACGCCTTCCTGGCCAAAGAGCGTGGCCAGCCCGGTTGAACCGACCGCAGGGCGCAAGGTTTCCGGTAGTTGAATGACGGCTTCACGGCGGCCGGCATGGGCCAGACGCACCACGACCTGTCCCGCGTTGACGACCTGGCCGGGTTCCACCAGCGTTTCCATGACGATGCCATCGCCATCTGCCACCAGTTCCGTATAGCGGCTCGCGTTTCGAGCGACTTCGGCCTGGGCTTCGGTTGCGTTGAGCTGGGCTTTGGCCGCATCTGCTGCAGCCTTGACCTGGTCATAGGCTGAGGCTGAAATGGCACCGGTTCCGCGCAGGTCCTGGTAGCGGGCTTCGTCCTGCGCCGTTTGCTGCGCCCGCGCCCGGGCGGCGGCCACTGCTTCCAGTTGCGCATTAGCGGCGAGCTTCAGGTCGATGGGATCGATGCGCATGAGCGCTTGCCCGCGCTTAACGGCTTGCCCCGCATCGACAAGGCGTTCCAGCACCTTGCCCGAGACCCGAAAGCCCAGATCGCTTTGTACCCGAGCGGCTACGGTCCCGGTGAACGCGCGAGACGCAGCGACCGAGCCCTGAATGGTGGCCACACGTACCAGCGGCGCCTCGGTACGTGGATCAGATTGCGCCTTGTCGCCGCAAGCGGCCAACACCAAAGGCAATGCACAAATGACTATAGATGTAGCGAAGTAACGCCTGAGCATGAAAGTCCCATTGACGAAATGATTGGACTTTCATTATGGTACTTGTGACCAAATTAGTCAATAGTCACAGTTTTATTTATGGTGACAGGCTGCGAAGCACCAGGCTCGACAAATGCGCCGGCGCCTCTTTGTTGTAGTCAAAGCTATGTTGCAAGAGCAAAGGGTTGAGGTAGGGGCGCATGACCAGATAGATGGCCAACGCCGTCTCGTCCAAGGGTGTCTTGCGCTCAAAGTCCCCGGTTTGCCGGCCTTCCTGCAAGACGTCCCGAAGCAGCTTCTGGATGTGTTCTTCGTAGGCATGAACCGCCTGCCAGCGCTCCGTAGCGGCCGAGGCGGCAATCTCGTACAGCTTGCGGTCCTGAAAAAACAATCGAAGGCTCGCCTCGGTCATGGCTTTAAACATCCGCCGCAATTTCTCTGGCGGCATGTCGGCCCCTGCAATAGCCGCACTGACCTCGGCCTCAATCTCGCGCAGGCAGTTTGCGCAGATCATCTCGCCGATGGCCTGCTTGGACTCAAAGAACTTGTAGATGTAAGCCTTGGAAAACCCGATGGCTTTGGCGAGGTCGGAGACGGTCGTTTTCTCGTAACCGTAGCGGCTGAAGTGCTCGGTGGCCGCGGTAACGATCTGATCTCGCACGTCATGGTCGGCCGGGCCGCGGGCGGAAACCGGATAAGTGGTCGCTTTGTTCATGGTCTGTAGCTTACCTGCATCTAAAGAAATGAACAACGAGTGACCATATTGTATTATAGTCACTTCATCGACTACCTGATTCGGAACAAGTCTATGCTGCCTAAACACACCCTTGCCATCTTCATTGTTGCCGGCCTCTCGGCCGGCTGCGCCGTCGGTCCCGACTATGTCAGGCCCGACACGCCCATGCCGCAACAGTACCTGGGCCAACCAGCGGTCGACCAGCGGCACGCCACTGCCCATGCCGATCTCGTCACCTGGTGGACGGGTTTCGGTGATCCGCTACTGACTCGATTCGTCACGCTGGCGGTGGAACAGAACCTCGATCTCGCGCAGGCATCCGCTCGCGTCACCCAGGCGCGCGCGGAGCTTGGGGCGGCAAATGCCGCGTTGCTGCCTTCCGGCAACGTCAGCGGCCAGGCAGCCAGAGCCTACCAATCCCTTGAAACGCCTCTGGGAAAAGTCTTGAGCGCTAGCCCCGGTTTCGACCGTCACGGCAGTTCTTACGAAACCAATCTCGGCGCGAGCTGGGAACTGGATGTATTCGGAGGCTTGCGTCGTGGAAAGGAAGCGGCACTTGCCGGGTACCAGGCGTCGGAGGCCGGCGCAGCCGCTACCCGGTTGGCTGTGGCGGCACAGACCGCCGACACCTACATCATCATTCGTGGGCTGCAAACCCGCCTCGGCGTTGCCCGCGGGCAGGTGCAGACGCAGCAGGAATTGCTATCGACCATCAACCTTCTGTATGGGAAGGGGTTGGCGGCCGAACTTCAAGTGAGGCAGGCCGAAGGTGCGCTTGCCCAGGTTCGGGCGTCCGTGCCGGTTCTTGAGGCGGGTCTGGACGTGGCCATGAACGCGCTTGACGTGATGCTGGGCACGCCACCCGGAACGCATCGGATGGAACTGGCCGATGCTGGCGTCATCCCTGCTGCCCCGCAAATCACTGCTGCAGGCTCTCCGGGTGAGCTGCTAAGGCGCCGCCCTGACCTGATTGTGGCTGAGCGCCGCCTTGCCGCATCGAATGCCCGTATCGGTGTCGCCATTGCCGAGTACTACCCCAAACTCTCTCTGAGTGGGCTGATCGGCAGCGCGACATCGGTGTCCGGTGGCAATCTGTTCACCAGCGGCGCGAGTCAGGCCGCCGGCGTGCTGGGTCTGCGCTGGCGTCTGTTCGACTTTGGCCGCATCAACGCGCAGATCGACCAAGCCAGGGGCCAGGAGGCCGAGATGCTGGCTGCGTATCGGCTTGCCGTACTGCGGGCAACTGAGGACGTAGAAAACGCCTTTTCGGCCTTGGTCAAGCGCGAGGAGCAGGCTGTTGTACTTGCCCAGGGAGTGGACTCTCTCGGCCGCGCCCGATCAGCTTCGTTTGCGGCGTATCAAAAAGGGGTACTCAGTCTGATCGAAGTCTTGCAGGCCGACGACAACCTGCTACGTGCCTCCGATGCGCGAGCGCAAGCGCAAACGGAATCAGCACGCGCGGCGGTCGCTACCTTCAAAGCGCTCGGCGGCGGTTGGCAACCCCAGGAATCCAGCGCCGTGGCAATTAGATAGCCCAACGTTGGGGAAATTGATCCATAAAACTCTGTAGAGATCGATTCATTTCGCCCATCAGGCACCGAAGTCTCTCTGCATTTTTGCTCAAGGGTGAAACTCCAAAGTGCGCTTTTTAGGCTTGCGAAGTACGATTTCCTTTGGAGGTAGACGCCTAGATGCAGAAGGTGTACGTAACTCTGATGAATGCGAGTTCCTAACTTTGGCGAGGAGGCTGGTAACTCGTTGATTTCATTCATTTGAGATTACGTCTATTTGCGGTGACGCCCACCGATAGACGCTCAACGCCCACAAGGACAGGATTTGATGAAGCGCTACGAACAACTGGTCGAACTGCTGGCAACCGACATCCGCAATGGCCGCCTCGCCCCGGGCACCCGCTTGCCGTCGATTCGCACGCTGACCGCCCGGCACGGCCTCAGTGCTTCCACCGCCTTCAAGGCCTATTACCGGCTGGAGGAAAAAGGCTTGGTGCGCGCCCGTCCACGCTCGGGCTATTACGTGACGGCCCTGGCCATGCAGCAGCTGGCCGCGCCCGCGCGGGGTCGGGCCACCCGCCATGCCGGCAAGGCATCGGCCCGGGTCGCGCCCCGGCTGGACGTCAGCGAGCTGGTGTTTTCCGTGCTGGGTGCGGCGCAGGACCCGGACATCGTGCCGCTGGGCTCGGCATTTGCCGCGTCCAGCCTCTTTCCGCTGCAGCGCCTGGGCAAGTCGCTGGCCCGCACAGCGCGCCACATTCATGGTCAGGATGCGGTCGCCCACCTGCCGCAGGGCGACCCGGTGCTGCGCGAGCAGATAGCGCTGCGCTACCTGGCGATGGGCATGCCGCAGGCCGCCGAGGAGGTGATCGTGACGAGCGGTGCGCTGGAAGGGCTCAACCTCTGCCTCACCGCCGTGGCCCGGCCGGGCGATCTGGTGGCGATCGAGTCGCCGGGGTTTTATGCAGGCCTGCAGGCGCTGGAGCGGCTCAGGATGAAGGCGCTGGAAATCCCGGTGCATCCGCAGGGCGGCCTGGATCTCGGCGCGCTGGCCGAAGCGCTCAAGCGCCATCCGGTCAGGGCCTGCTGGTTCATGACGTCCTTCCAGAACCCGATGGGCGCCAGCCTGTCCATGGAAAAAAAGCAGGCACTGGTCGCGCTGCTGGCCAGCCATGACGTTCCGCTGATTGAAGACGACGTGTATGGCGAGCTTTACTTCAGCAACCGCTCCCCGTTGCCGGCCAAGGCCTTTGACCGCAAGGGACTGGTGATGCATTGCAGCTCCTTCAGCAAAACGCTGGCGCCCGGTTACCGGGTAGGCTGGGTTTCGCCTGGGCGCTTTGGCCAGCAGGTGGAACGGCTCAAGCTCATGACCACCCTGTCGGCCAGCCTGCCCGCGCAACTGGCCATTGCCGACTACCTGCAGCATGGCGGTTACGACAAGCATTTGCGCCGCTTGCGCCATGCCATGGAGTCGCAACTGTCCAGCCTGCTGGCCGCCGTGGCGCGCCACTTTCCCGAGGGGGTGCGTGTGTCGCGACCGGCAGGAGGTTATTTTGTGTGGGTGGAATTTGCCGAAGGCTTTGACGCGCTGGCCCTGCACGAGGCAGCGCTGGCGCACGGCATCAGCGTGGCGCCCGGACCGATTTTTTCAGCGCGGCGTCAATTCCGGCACTGCCTGAGGTTGAACTATGGCCATCCGTGGGACGCGCGGTTTGAGGCGGCCATGCAGACGCTGGGACGCCTGATACGGCTGCAGGTGCCGTATGCGTGAAGCGCCAGTCGGCCAAGCAGTGAGTTTTGCCGTGTGCGTTAAATTTGGCTGCCGCAAGGGGCTGGAGGCAGTCAAGGCCCGAAACAGGAGCCAAACATGCCAAAAGTGGCCTAATAAATACCATTTGTGAAAAGCAAATAGGCCTGAAATCAAATAGAGGTGGGCTGTACGGGCTATTAAAATAGTAGTGTCACACCGCAACGCTATGCAATGCCCGAAGGCGCGGGCGCTTGGGCCAACTGGTCGCGGGGGCGCGATGCGATCATGTCACTGAGCTCCTTGCGCTTTGCCGTATAGCCCGGGTCGTCGAACAGGTTGTCCATCTCATTGGGATCTTCGGACAGGCAGTACATCTCGCCTGCGCCGGAGTTTTGCTCGAGGGTGAGTTTCCAGTTTTCGGTGCGCACGGTTCGCAGTTGCAGTTCCAAACCGCAGCGCGATGCGGCCACGTTCCATTCGCTCAATGCGAAGTCGCGTGTCTGTTGCCCGCCTTCCAACAAAGGCCGCAGGCTCTGGCCGTGCAGGGGCGCCAGCGCGGTGGCCGTTGCATAGTCCGCAAAGGTGGCGGCCAGGTCGAGCGTTGATACCGGCTCATGCCGCACCTGGCCGGCCTGGACCTGCGGGCCGTTGACAACCATGCCCACGCGCAGGACACCTTCGTAAGGGATCGGGCCCTTGAGCATCAGCCCGTGGTCACCCAGCCACTCGCCGTGATCAGAGGTGAAGATCACGAGGGTGTTGCCGTCCAGGCCCAGTTGCTGCAACGCGGTCTGGATGCGGCCCACCTGGTGGTCCACCAGCGAAATCATGCCGTAGTAGTTAGCGGTGATGTTGCGCAGTTGCTGCTCGGCCGGTGTAGGCATGCGCGAGAAGTTTTGCCGCAGGGCCTGCACGGCCGCATCGCCGACGGGCTTGCTGTCCATGCTGGCCTTGTGCCACCAGGGCCGGCGCTCGAAGTCGGTGGTCCGGTGCGCCGGCAGGTCGACCTCATCCGGGTGGTGAAGCCGTGACCATGGCTCCGGGCAATCAAAGGGGTGATGCGGATCTGGAAACGAGGCCCACAGGCAGAAGCGTTTTGCGGCCTCGCCTGCATGTTTGCGCATGAACTCGATCGTCCGGTCGCCTATCCAGGTGGAGTTGTGCCACGCGCTGGGCAGGGCGGAATTGAAGGTTTGCGGCGCGCCACTGGGTGGCCCCATGTCTTGCTGGTAAAGCCTGTTGCGCATCTCGCCCAGACCATCGCCGTAGTACCAGCGCGAATGGTGCAGCCCGCCCGGCAGCGGGGTGGGCAACCAGTAGTTGTGCCCTTCCACGGCAAGCTCCACATGTTCAAAGCCCATGTATGGGCCGTACCACGCGGGGCCGTAGTCGGCCTCGCTGAACTGGCATTCGGGGCGGCCGGTTTTTGCAAACGTGTGGTGGGTCGAGAAATGCGCCTTGCCGATAAAGCCTGTCGAATAACCGCTGCTTGCCAGTGTGCCGGCAAAGCCCGCTTCGCCTCTCGCCTCATCCAGGTCAATGCCGTTGTCGCATACGCCGTGCGTCAGCGGCAACAACCCGGTCAGGATGGAGGCGCGAGAGGGCTGGCACACGATGTTCGGCGTGATGCACGAGGTGAAGTGCGTGCCCGTCCTGGCCATTTCGTCGATGTGCGGGGTCTTGACCTTGCGGCCTGCAAAGCCCAGGCAGTCACCCCGGTGCTGGTCGGTGGTGATGAGCAGTATGTTGGGTCGCTTCATGGCTTGGCGCTTTGTTCCTTCAGCTTGGCCACCACGGGCGCATAACGTTTGGTGTCCTCATCGATGCGTTTGGCAAGGGTGGATGGATCTTCAAACGTCAGGGTGACGCCCAAAGCCTGCATCTGTGCTTCGGCTTCGGGGCTTTTCATGAAGCCGGCCAGTGCCGTGCTGACGCGGCCGACCATCGATGCGGGCGTGCCGGCGCGCGCCAGCAGGCCAAACCAGCTCTCGAAGACATAGCCTTTGGACTCGGGCATGTCCCTCAGCGCGGCCATGGCCGGAAGGTCGCTGATGGGCGCTACGCCGGTGCGGCCCAAGCCCTGCACCTTGCGCGCCTTGATGGGTGACACCGCCGTGCCCGACGCGATGAACATCACATCGACGTGTGAGCCCATGACATCCAGGAAACCCTGCGGGGCGGCTTTGTATGGCACATGCTTGAGCCGGATGCCGGCTTCTTTCTGGAAAGCCTCCATTGCCAGGTGGTGCACGGAGCCTTCGCCGCCGCTGGCGTAGGTGATGGTGCCGGGGTTTGCGCGTGCGCGCTCCACCAGTTCAGTCACCGAATGAAAGGGCGCGGCAGGCGACGCCACCAGCAGGTATTGCAGTGTGGCCAGCGTGGCAATCGGCGTCAGGTCTGTTTTGGGTTGATAGGGCAGCTTCGCCAGCATGAAGGGCGCGGTGGTCAGCGCGGCATCCAGGCCCAGCAATAGCGTGTACCCGTCGGCCGGCATGCGGATCACCTGCTGTGTGCCCAGCGTGGTTCCGGCACCCGGCTTGTTGTCAACGATCACCGAGGCATTGAGCTGCTTGCCAAGGCCCTGGGCCACTGCACGGCCGACCGCATCGGCTGCGCCGCCGGCAACGGACGGCACGACGATCGTGATGGTCTTGTCGGGATAAACATCTGCAGCAAGGGCCGGTTTTGCCAGGGGCGCGATAGCCACACAGCAGAGGACCGCAAGCGTCGTTCGGCGCATCTTCATCATGGTCAAGTCTCCTTTTTATGGCCCACACGCCTGTAGCGTATGGGCCGGTCTTTTGGGTGAAAACCCCATGGTAGGGAACGCCTGCATGCCTGTCTAATGATGAATTTGAGCGGCTATATTGCAAAGTTGATATGAGCGAGCATGTGAAACCTCAGGGGCTGAGCCAAGAGTGGTACTTGCGCGGTCGCCTGCGGCTGCGGCACCTGAAGCTGGTGAAGGTGCTGGACGAGACCCGCAATATCGGTGAAGCGGCCCAGCGCATGGCGACCACGCAGCCGGCCATTTCAAAAATGCTGGGCGAGCTTGAGAGCATTGTTCAGGTGCAGCTCTTCACCCGGACCTCCAAAGGCACCTTTCCCACCCCGCATGGCGAGTCACTGATACGCCACGCGCGCTGGATCCTGGGCGACCTCGACCGGGCCGGCCTGGAATGGTTTGCCCCGCCGGAAAAGCAGAAGGCGCGCGTGGTGCTGGGGGTGAATTCCTCATCCGCTGCCTTCCTGGTGCCCCGCGCCTTGTTGAAGCTGCAGGCGCGCGGCGATGCGGTGTCTGTGGTGGTGCGGGAGGGCTCGATGGAGGCCCTGATGCCGCAGTTGCTGACCCGGCAGATTGACCTGATCGTGGCGCGCCTCGGCGAAGCCACGCAGCAGCGCGGCCTGTTGAGCGAGGTGCTCAGTCAGGAGTCCATGTGCGTGGTGTGCTCCAACGCGCACCCGCTGGCCTCGATGAAGCGCTGCAACTGGGCGGCCCTGTCGCGCTACCCCTGGATACTGCCGCCGCACGGCAGCCCGGTGCGCGCTGCGCTGGACATCATCCTGCTGCGCGAAGGCGTGACGCTGCAGAGTCATGTCGAATCCGCTTCAGTGATAACGAACATGGTGCTCATGGATAACAGCCAGGCGCTGGCCCTGCTTCCGCAGAACGTCGCCGACTACCACCGTGATCGCCGCGCGCTCACCATACTGAATATCAGCTTGCCTGATGTCTTCGGCCCGCTGGGCATAGTCCGCCACAGTCACCTGGAGATTTCGGAGGGCATACAGGCCGTCATCGACTGTCTGCGTTGAAGTGTGTGTGCGGCCGCTAAGCCAGCCAGTCTTTCAACTGCCCGAAAAGCCATGCGCTGTCGTCATGCGGCAGGTCATGCCCGGCCCATGGGTGCTGCACATGGCCGGCCTTCCATGCGTCGGCCAGCCGCGCCGAACATGCCGGGTCGACCAAATGATCGCAGGCTGAAGACATCACCAGTGTCGGGCACGCTGGTGCTTTCGCAGCGCATGCGTAGCTTGCTGCCGCCCAGAGTTGCCGCGCAACGTTCGTTGCCGTGACGGGCGCGCTCTGGCGAATGCGCAACCACGCGGCGATGTCGGCATCGCGTGTGCCGGTGTTGTTGCAGGTCAGCCTGTGAACTGCTTGCTCCACTTGCGCTGCATCGCGCCAGCGTGCGGCCAGCAGAGCAAGCGCTGGCCAGTTGTGGGGCCGCAGGCGCTGCGTAGCGCTGCTGAAGGGCCGCAGGCTGGTGTTGATGAGCACTAGCCGCGCGACTTCATGCGGATAGCGCTGCGCCCAGTCCGTCGCCACCATGCCGCCCAGCGACATGGCCAGCAGCTTGAAAGGCTGCGCTTGTTGGCGAACCTGCAGTTGCGAACGCAAAAAATCCACCATGCCACTGACTGAAGTAGGCGAGGGCAGCGATGCAAATTCGCCGTTGCCCAGCAGGTCGATGGCGATGACCTCTTCGCAGGTCTGCTGCGCCAGCTGCTCGGCAAAGCCGCCCCAGTGCCGCGCCTCGCGTGTCAGGCCCCTCAACAGCACCCAGGTCACAAGGCCCGCCTCGGCCGCCAGTGGGCGGTGGCCAGTTGCTGGAGTTGAACGCGGTGATCGGCCGGCGGCAGCCAGCGCGGCGCGGCAAAAGCGGCCCGCGTGAGGAAATCCAGCAGGTCGGTATGACGGCGCAGCACGCGCTTGATGCGGTGCGCCTTGATCGGGTTGAAGATGCCATGCCGTGAAAACAGCTGGCGCGGATTCTTGCGTATCCACAGCCACGAACCCAGCTCCAGCGTCATGGGCAAGAACACATGGTCGGGCGGCGCGTGGTCATACGCGTGATCCCACAGGTCGCCATGCAGCAGGTACTGGTTGCTTTGCGGCTCAAAGCTGTAGGCGTGGTACGGGTGCGATTGCTCCAGCATGGTCTTGAGCGCAAACATCTCCGGCAGGTGGGCCATCAGCCGGCGCGTCCTGGCATACGGAAACCAGAGGCTGTCGTCAAAGCCGTAGCCCGAGTGGCAGTCCAGCGCGAGGCTGAAGGGGCGGCTGGCCAGTTCGTCGTGCACCACCTGCAGCAGCGCTGCACTCTCCACTTCCATGGGCACGCCCGGCCGGCCGCAGTACCAGGGCAACCGTGGGCTCAAGGTTTGCCCGCCCGCCAGAAAGGGCACTTGGCCCTCGGCTCTTTGCGGCGCATTGCGCATCAGGTCCACGCCACGCGGGTTGGCGCGCTTTTGCGCCCACATGCCGCCAGGATTGACGAGGGGCATGAACACCAGCCGGACTTTCTGCAGCTGCTGGTGCAGCAGTTCGTCCCACTCCAGCCTGAACAGCAGCGCGCGCATGTAGTGCAGGATGAGTTGCGTGCCGATGCGCTCCAGCCCATGAATGCCGCCAAAAAAACCGACGGCCGGCGCCAGCGGGTCGCGCGAACCTATGCTGGCGGTGTAGAGCGGAAAGGACGGCCCGGCCGTGTGCGTCTCGGCCACGACGGCTACCTCAAAGTGGGCGCTGCCCGCCAGCAAAATCGCCTTGAGCTCCTCCAGTTCCGCAAAGCTCGCGGCCGCGTCGCGCGCCGGCGTCAGGCTGTAGGGGCTGTGAAGGCTGCGGGGACTCTCCGTGGCGGCGGTCGGTGGCGGGATTTCCATCCGGACATGCTGGCACAGTTGTTTGACAGCACGCTACATGCCTGCCGGGTTTTTGTATCGAATGCTGATTCGGTGACGAAAACCGGCTCAGCAGCGGTCTCAAGCCAGGCGCCGCCCATCTTCAGCCCGACGATGCCGGCCAGGATCAGCGCCAGCGCCAGCGCCAGCGATGCTCAGTTGCCCGTTCGTTGCCCGATCGCGGCAATGACCTGGTGCAAGGCCTTGTTCACCGGCTTGTCGCCGCGCATGACCAGCGCCAGCGTTCTTTGCAGCCGCGGGTAAAGCGGGTGGACCACCAGCTCGGGATGCTGGCCCGGGCCGGTGACGGCCATGGCCGGCAGGATGCTGCAGCCCAGACCCGCGGCCACCATTTCCTTGATGGCTTCCACGCTGCCCAGCTCCATGATGGGCTTGGGGGCATGGCCCGCGTCGCGAAACCACTGGTCGATGATCACGCGGGTGTTGGCCGCCGGCTCGAACAGCACAAGCTCGCGCTTGGCGAGGAAGGCGGGCGTGATCCGGGCAGGCAGCGCGGCCTCGCGCTTGGGGGCGATCGCCACGAATTCATCGTTCAGCAGCGGCGTCGTGACCAGCGCGCGGCGCTTGACCGGCAGGGTCACCAGCGCCAGGTCCAGCGTATTGCCTTCCACGGCCTTGACGAAGTCGGCCGTATTGCCGGTACTGACCACGACGCTGAGCTTGGGAAAGCGGATCCTCAGCGAACGCAGGATCTGCGGCAGCAAATACAGGCACGCCGTGGCGCCGGTTCCCAGTGTCACGCGGCCCTCGACGTTGGATGAGTGCGAGGCCATGGCGGCCATCACGCCGTCCACCGCCGTGTTGACCTGCTGAATGCCTTCCAGCAAATCCAGCCCCGCCGGCGTGGGCGTGGCTCGGCGCGCCACGCGCTCGACCAGGCGTACCCGCAGCCGCTGCTCAAGCTGCCGGATCTGCAGGCTCACGGCGGGTTGCGACAGACCCAGCCTTTCGGCCGCGCCCGAGAAGCTGCCGGTTTCGATGATGAGCGCATAGGTGCGCAGGTGGTCCAGATTGAGCATGCAAAGAAATTCTAATGAAAACCATAAGATTTGACATATTTACTTATGCATGGTCTTGCGCAACCATAGCGGCATGCAGCTTTTTTCACAGACTCCCCCAACTTCCCGGACAGCCGGCGCGCTTTCCATCCACCCCTGCGCCGAGAGCGACATTGAGGCGATCCAGGCCATCTACGCCCACTACGTGGCCACCAACCTGGCGACCTTCGAACTCGAGCCGCCCACCGTGCGCCAGATGCTCTCGCGCCGCGGCGATATCCTTCGGGGCGGCTATCCCTACCTGGTGGCGCGCCGCGATGGGGAACTGGTGGGTTACGCCTACGCCGGCGCCTACCGTTCGCGGCCGGCCTATCGCCACACGGTGGAGGATTCCATTTATGTCGCGCCCGGCATGCGCCAGGCCGGCGTTGGAAGCGCCTTGCTGCGCGAGTTGATCCGCCAGTGCGAGCAGCGCGGCTTCCGGCAGATGGTGGCGGTGGTCGGCAACAGCGCCAACACCGGCTCGCTTCGGGCGCACGAGGCGTTGGGCTTTACCCGCGTCGGAACGCTCGGCTGTATCGGCTACAAGTTCGGCCAGTGGGTGGACACGGTGCTGATGCAACGCGCGCTCGGTGATGGCGCCTCGTCGCCCGCGGGCCTACCCTTGGGTCCGCTGCAGGCCGCGGCCGCTCAGTCCGCCGGCGCGATCACCACATCCGACAGCGGATACGCCACGCAGGGCAGGATGTAGCCCGCCTGCTTCTCCTCGGCGCTCAGTCCCGGCCAGTCAATGCGGTACACCACCTCGCCGCTGGTCAGCTCGCAAATGCAGGTGCGGCAGGTGCCATTGCGGCACGAACTGGCCATTTCCACACCTGCGAGCTGGGCGGCCTGCAACACGGACAGCGAAGCGGGCGCCTCAAAGCCGGGGCCAGCCGGCCCAATGCGTGCCCTGAACACCGTGTCGACAGTGCTTGCGAGACTCGCCGCTTGGGAGGGGGCTATCGGACTGCTGACAGACATGGGTAAAGACTATGGGGAGGGCTATGGGGAAGGGGCATATTGAGAATGGGAAGTCTGAATTTACCCCAGAAGGCGATGGCCCCGCGGTGCGGAAGATGATTTGCGCGACAATCTTGCTCCTCCCGAATATTTCCCCCCGACCGATTCACAAGCGATTCTATTTTTCATGTCCAGCTACTCCGTTCGTCCTGCCACCACCCGCGATGCCAAGGCCATTGCCGAAATTCACGTTGCCACCTGGCATGCCGCCTACAAGGACCTGATGCCGGAGGATTTTCTGCAAAAAGCCACGGTGGAAAAGCGCCAGGCCTACTGGCGCGAAGCCATTGAATACAGCGAGCCGCAATTGCTGGTGGCCACCAATGGAGACGAGGTCATTGGCTTCGTCGGTTTTGACCGCTCACGCGATGCCGGCACCAAGTCCACCACCGGCGAGATCTGGGCCATGTATGTGGCACCTGAGCACTGGAGCAAGGGCGCCGGCCTGGCATTGTGGGACGGTGCGCGCGAGGGCCTGAAGGAGGAAGGCTGCACGCAGGTCACCCTCTGGGTATTGCTGCGCAACGAACGCGCGCTGCGCTTTTACGAGCAAGCCGCAGGCTTCAAGCGTGAAATGCCGTCGCTCAAGACCGTCGCCTTTGGCAGCGCCAAGCTGGAAGAAATCCGCCTCAAGCGCACGGTGGACTGATCACCGGGGCGACGGCGCGGCCGCGCGGCCGCTGCTCCTGTCGCTGGTGGCCGCCCCTCATGACGGCACATTGATCACACGCTCGTCGTCGTCCGGAATCAGCGGTGCACCCTCATCCGGGGTCACCGGCAATTCCAGGCCGTCGTCGTCTTCCGGTTCGTCTTCCGATGCCGGCCCGGTGTGGGGCCGACCTGCATCCGCGGCTTTGCGGGCGCGTCTGGCGGTCATGGTCAATCTCCTTGAAGCTGCCCTGATCATGTTCCGATCAGCGCCATTTGTCAGGTGAAATCAGCGTTGTGCTGTCAGTTCAGGCTGACAGCGCGGCGCCAGGCGCCGTGCGCTTGGGGGGCAAGGCCGATAGCGCCAAAACCCTCTCTCTCTTGTCCTACATGCAGCCCCGCCCGCGCCGCACACCCGTTTGCGGGGTCGTTTTCTATGATCAGATTCCAGCCTCCCCTTCGAGTCCCTCGACTTTCTGACTCTCCTCTTGATCTGTTTTTTTTGAAGGAAAACCACCATGGAAAACGCCACAGCAGACCCTGTCAGTGACACCTCGGGCAATCCCGTCCAGCGCGGGGTGGAGTCGGCGGGCGCGGCGCTGCACAGCACCATCGACAAGCTGGCAGACCCGGCGCGCAGCACCGTGGACCGCGTGTCCAGCGCAGCCCATCAAACGGTCGACAAACTGGCTGGCAATGCAAGCCATGTCGCCGAGCGGTTTTCAGACCAGACACGCCGGGTGACGCAAGCGCCGGCGCACGCGATGGAATATTCCAGATCCTGGGTCCAGGAGCGGCCTCTTGAAGCGGTGGCCGCCGCACTGGCGATCGGTTTCCTCTTGGGCCGGTTGACGGCGCGGTAAGCTGATAACGGTCGGCTCACAGCAGACTGAGTGCCTCCCACCGCCTGCGGGCGGTTTTTTTATGCGGAGTGCGACAAGGCTCGGCAGTCCTCGTGAGCGGCGTATTAACCGCCGTGAAAAAATCGCCGGCGTGGATTGCGCCTGAATCCTCGCTCAGGGATGTCCGTGCGGCTTGCCCGGCGGAAGCGGCGGTTTGGGTTTGCCGGCTTTCGGGTCGGCGCCCGCGGCAGGCGAGTTGCCTGCAGGCTGATTGACGTTCACGGGAAAAGGCCACCGTCCTTTTTCTTCGGGAACGGCGGGCTTCGCAGCTTCTCTGGCGCGTTTTTCCAGGGCTTTGCGCTTATCGCTGTCGGGGGGGCAGTATTGGGACGGGTCATTGACTCTCGGCATCGGTATCTCCAAAGAAGGGTTGAAGGTAACCGGCTGGTTTGGCGCAGGTTGTAGGTTTGGGCTGATGCTGGCTGTAGGAGAGCCTGCGTCGGCGGGGGCACTGCCGCGCAATGGTGTCGTCTGCGTCAGGCCGTGGTTAGCCAGGCCGCCAGTGTGCATTGCAGCTACCCCGGCGCATCAATCAGGCAGGCAGCGTGCTCTTGCGCTGTATCAGGTCATGCTTGGCAAACAGCTCGGCGACCCAGTCCACGAAGACACGCACCTTGTTGCTCAGGTGGCGGTTGGGCGGGTAGACCACATGCAGCGGGATCGATTCGGTGCACCAGCCGTTGAACAGCGGTTCGAGCGCGCCTGTGCTGATGTAATCCTGCACCTGAAAGGTCGCGGTGTGCAGCACACCCAGGCCGGCCAGCGCGGCGACCACGCCGGCGCGCGAATCGTTGACCGACAGCAGATAGTTGCCGCCGACTTCGACGGTTTCGCCGTCCTTGTAGTACTCGAACGAATAAAGCTTGCCGTTGCGTGGAGAGGCGTAACGGATCATGCGATGGCTGTCCTCGAGTTCGGCCGGATGCTGGGGTGTGCCATGGCGCTTGAGGTAGGCGGGCGAGGCGCATGACATCAGATAGAACTCCCCAATGCGGCGCGCGACCAGCGACTGGTCGATCAGTTCGCCGCCGCGTACCACGCAGTCAACGTTCTCGGCAATGATGTCTACAGGCCGGTCGCTTACGCCCAGGTCGAGCTGGATGTCGGGATAGCGCGCATAAAAATCGGGCAGGGCCGGAATGATGACCGCGATGCCCAGCGAGGCCGGAATGTCCACCTTGAGCCGCCCGCGCGGGCTGGCCTTGGCGCGCGACATGCTCGCCTCGAGTTCTTCCATCTCACTGAGCAGGCGGCCGGCGCGTTCGTAGTAGGCCGCGCCGTCGGCCGTCACCGTGACCTTGCGGGTGGTGCGGTTCAGCAGCTTGGTGTCCAGTTCCTTTTCCAGGGTCTGGATCAGGCGCGTGATCGTCGGTTTGGGCATGGCCATGGAGTCGGCGGCCTTGGTGAAGGTGCCGGCTTCCACCACCCTGACGAAGGCCTGCATTGCTGAAAACTTGTCCATGAAAAGTCCTGTCTGTGGGCGTCAGTCAATCAAATACATCCCGTCCTGCCATCGAGACAGGCCCAACCTGTCCCCGGTGCTGGAGCGGTCAGGGCCATCGCGGCAGCCGTGTCAGCCGGGAAAAGCCGAGGCGCGATTGTGACCAGCCTGGCCGAATCCGGCAGTTGACGCCTGATGGCCCCGGGTGCCGTAGGGGATTGCTGGCCGGTTATTGACCCTGCCACGATGGGAGGCTTGAAACTTCGCGCCATTCTGAATGCAGGAGTTTTCATGAGGTCTGGCCTTGAATCCACGGGTAACCGATGCGCCGCCGCTTTGTTCACAGCGATCGTTGTTGATTATTTCACAGGAGAAATAATGAATGAGCGAAGTGGCTATTTATTGATTGAGGCGGTGGGCTTATCTTCTGCTGCATTGCAACAACCGAGGGCCGTATGCGGCCACAGATGATGAACAGCCAGCAGCTCACCCGCTCAGGCACCGACAAGGCCGCACCCGCCTGGGTGGACAAGCAGATCCAGCTTTCGCTGAAAAAGCCGCTGGATGTGCGCTTTTACGGCCGCCACCGTGTCGGCGCCGTGTCGCCGCTGGTGGTGCACTTTCACGGCGGCGCGTTTGCCGGTGGTTCGCTGGACGGCGGCTCCTGTGTGGCCCGGCTGCTGGCCGACGCCGGCGCCGTGGTCATGTCGCTCGACTATCCGCTGGCGCCTGCGCATCCTTTTCCGGCCGCCGTTGAAACCGGTTATGCCGCGCTGCTGTGGGCCTGGAAAGCGCGCCAGAAACTGGCCGGGCAGGGCGCACCTCTTTTCATTGCAGGTGAGGAAGCCGGTGGCAACCTGGCGGCCGCGGTCTCGCTGGTCGCGCGTGACCGGCAGGAGCCCGCGCTGGCCGGGCAGATCCTGCTGTCACCCATGCTGGATCCCTGCCTGGCGACGGCCTCGCTGCGCGATGCCGAAGCCGGCCCCGTCGGTTGTGTCTGGGCCGACGGCTGGCACCACTACCTGCCCCGCCTGGAAGACGCCAGCCATCCCTATGCCGCGCCGGGCTCGGCCCTGCGCCTGACCGGGCTGCCACCGACCTTGCTGGTGACCGCCCAGGATGATCCGCTGCGCGACGAAACGCTGGAGTATGCCGAACGGCTGCGCGCTGCCGGGCTGGTTGCGCAGCACGCCGTGCTGCCGGTGGTGACTGGCTGGCCCTGCAGTTACCTCCAGCCTGCCAGCCACGAGGCGGCGTGGGCGCCGGCGGTGCGGCAGCTGTTCACCGAATTTTTCGCCGGCACCCCTGCGCTGCAGGCCGGGCACACCCATTCGTCTTCCGTTTCCTGAATCCGTTTTCTTTCTTTGTTTTTTTTGAGGGAGTTCACCACCATGCCATCGATTCAATTACCGGCCAACAAGCGCCGACTTCTGGCCGTTGCTCTGGCCGTGCTGGCCGTCATCGGCATTTCTGCCGTCGTCTTCGGCGTGTCCAGCCCGCGCGCCCAGCCCGGGGCCGCGGTCGAGCCGCCCGCCACCCCGGTGTCGGTGGCGACTGTCGTGCAGAGCGACGTGGCCGCCTGGGACGAGTTTTCCGGCCGGCTGGAAGCCGTCGAGCGGGTGGACATCCGTTCGCGCGTGGCCGGCACCATCCAGGCCGTGCATTTCCGCGAAGGTGCGCTGGTCAAAAAGGGCGACCTGCTGCTGACGATTGACCCGGCCCCTTATGCCGCCGATGTGGAGCGTGCCGATGCGCAGGTTGCTGCGGCCCAGGCCCGGGTCACCCAGGCCAAAGGCGAGCAGGAGCGCTCGCAGCGCCTGTGGAGCGAGCAGGCCATCTCCAAGCGTGAGTTTGACGAGCGCACCAATGGCAAGGGCGAAGCAGACGCCAACCTGCGTGCCGCGCAGGCGGCCCTGCAGACGGCGCAACTGAGCCTGGGCTACACCCAGGTGCGCGCGCCGGTCTCCGGGCGGGTCGGCAAGCTCGAAGTCACCGTGGGCAACCTGGTCGCCGCGGGCCCCGGCGCTCCCGTGCTGACCACGCTGGTGTCCGTGAGCCCCATCTACGCCAGTTTTGACGCCGACGAGCAGGTGGTAGCCAAGGCGCTGAAAGATGTGCAGGGCAGTGGCGCTGGCAGCAGTGGCCGAAACCTGGAACGCATTCCCGTGCAGATGGGCACTGCGGCCAGCACCGACACACCATTTGAAGGCCGGCTGCAGCTGGTCGACAACCAGGTCGATGCGAAGAGCGGCACGGTGCGCGCGCGCGCTGTGTTTGACAACAAGGATGGCCAGCTCATGCCCGGCCAGTTCGCGCGCATTCGCATGGGCCAGGCCAGCAAAGGCACGGCCTTGCTGATCAACGAACGCGCCGTCGGCACGGACCAGAACAAGAAATTCGTGCTGGTGGTGGGCGCCGACAACAAGGCGGTGTACCGCGAGGTCACGCTGGGCGCTTCCATCAACGGCCTGCGCGTGGTCAAGGGCGGCCTGGTGGCCAACGAACGCATCGTCGTCAATGGCTTGCAGCGTATCCGCCCGGGCGCGCTGGTGGCGCCGCAACCGGTGGAGATGTCCGCCAAGACGGAGCTCAACGCCAAACCGGTGCAGGTAGCAGCCAAGTCCTGAGCGGCTGAAAACTGAAAAAAGAACATCGTATGAATCTCTCCAAATTTTCATCGACCGGCCGATCTTTGCCGGCGTGCTGTCGCTGCTCATGCTCATCTCGGGCCTGATTGCGCTGCGCTCGCTGCCGATTGCCGAATACCCTGACGTGGTGCCGCCCACCGTGGTGGTGCGCGCCAACTACCCCGGCGCCAACCCCAAGGTGATTGCCGAGACCGTGGCCACGCCGCTGGAGGAAGCCATCAACGGCGTGGACGGCATGCTCTACATGAGCAGCCAGGCGACCACCGACGGCCTGATGACGCTCAACGTCACCTTCAAGCTCGGCACCGACCCCGACAAGGCCCAGCAGCTGGTGCAAAACCGCGTCTCGCAAGCCGAGCCGCGCCTGCCGGAAGAAGTGCGCCGCCTCGGCATTACCACGATCAAGAGCTCACCCGACCTCACGATGGTGGTGCACTTGCTGTCGCCCAGCGGCCGCTATGACATGACCTATCTGCGCAACTACGGGGTGCTCAATGTCAAGGACAGGCTGGCCCGCATCAACGGCGTGGGCCAGGTGCAGCTGTTCGGCTCGGGCGACTACTCGATGCGCGTCTGGCTGGACCCGCAAAAGGTGGCCGAGCGCGGCCTGTCCGCCGGTGACGTGGTGCGCGCCATCCGCGAGCAGAACATCCAGGCTGCGGCCGGCGTGGTGGGTGCCTCGCCCGGATTGCCCGGCGTGGACATGCAACTGTCCATCAACGCCCAGGGACGCCTGCAAAGTGAAGAAGAATTCGGCGACATCATTGTCAAAACCGAAAAGGCCGAAAAAGGCGGCGCAGTCACGCGCCTGCGCGACATCGCCCGCCTGGAACTGGGCGCCTCCGACTATGCGCTGCGCTCGCTGCTCGACAACAAGCAGGCCGTGGCCGTGCCGGTGTTCGCCGCGCCGGGCTCCAATGCCATCCAGATTTCCGATGACGTGCAGGCCGTGATGAAGGACCTGAAAAAGAACATGCCCGAAGGCGTGGACTACGAGATCGTTTACGACACCACCCAGTTCGTGCGCTCGTCCATTGAAGCCGTGGTGCACACGCTGCTCGAGGCCGTGGCCCTGGTGGTGCTGGTCGTGATCATCTTTTTGCAGACCTGGCGCGCTTCCATCATTCCGCTGCTGGCCGTGCCCATCTCGGTCATCGGCACCTTTGCGGTGATGCATCTCTTCGGCTTTTCCATCAACGCGCTCAGCCTGTTCGGGCTGGTGCTGGCCATCGGTATCGTGGTGGACGACGCCATCGTGGTGGTCGAAAACGTGGAGCGCAATATCGAGGCGGGCCTGAGTCCGCGCGACGCCACCTACCGCGCCATGCGCGAGGTGTCGGGGCCTATCATCGCGATTGCCCTGGTGCTGATCGCCGTGTTCGTGCCGCTGGCCTTCATCACCGGCCTGTCGGGCCAGTTCTACAAGCAGTTCGCGCTGACGATTGCGATTTCCACCGTGATCTCTGCCATCAATTCGCTGACGCTGTCGCCAGCGCTGGCCGCCTTGCTGCTCAAGAGCCATGACGCACCGAAAGACGCGCTGACCCGCGGCATGGACAAGGTGTTCGGCCGCTTCTTTGCCGCCTTCAACAAGGCCTTTGGCCGCGGCTCTGACAACTACAGCCGCGGTGTCAAGGGTGCGATCTCGCGCAAGGCCGTGATGCTGGGCGTGTACCTGGTGCTGGTGCTGGCCACGGCAGGCCTGTTCAAGGCCGTTCCCAGCGGCTTTGTGCCCGGGCAGGACAAGCAGTACCTGATCGGCTTTGCCCAGTTGCCCGACGGCGCCACGCTGGACCGCACCGAAGACGTGATCCGCAAGATCAGCGACATCGCCATGAAACAACCCGGCGTGGAACACGCGATTGCTTTCCCCGGCCTGTCGATCAACGGCTTCACCAACAGCTCCAACTCGGGCATCGTGTTTCTCTCGCTCAAGCCGTTCGATGAGCGCAAGAGTGCGGACATGAGTGCAGGCGCCATCGCCGGCCAGCTCAACGGCAAATTCGGAGGCATCCAGGAAGCGTTTATCGCGATGTTCCCGCCGCCTCCGGTGCAGGGCCTGGGCACCACCGGCGGCTTCAAGCTGCAGCTGGAAGACCGCGGCTCGCTCGGCTATGCCGCGCTGGACGCCGCCACCAAGGCTTTCATGGCCAAGGCTTATCAGACGCCTGAACTGGCGGGGCTGTTCTCCAGCTTCCAGGTCAACGTGCCGCAGCTCTATGCCGACATCGACCGCACCAAGGCGCGCCAATTGGGTGTGCCGATAACCGATGTGTTCGACACCATGCAGATCTACCTGGGCAGCCTGTACGCCAACGACTTCAACAAGTTCGGCCGCACCTATTCCGTGCGGGTGCAGGCCGATGCGCCTTACCGGGCCCGTGCCGAAGACATCGGCCAGCTCAAGGTGCGCTCGACCACCGGCGAGATGGTGCCGCTGTCGGCGCTGATGAAAGTCACGCCGAGCTTCGGCCCTGAACGCGCCATGCGCTACAACGGCTTCCTGTCGGCCGACATCAATGGCGGCGCTGCCCCCGGCTATTCGTCGGGCCAGGCGCAGGATGCGGTCGCGCGCATCGCGGCCGAGACGCTGCCGCCCGGCATCAGCTACGAGTGGACGGATCTGACCTACCAGGAAATCATTGCCGGCAACTCGGCCATGTGGGTGTTCCCGCTGGCGCTGCTGCTGGTGTTCCTGGTGCTGGCCGCGCAGTATGAAAGCTTGACCCTGCCGATCGCCATCGTGCTGATCGTGCCCATGGGCCTGCTGGCTGCCATGCTGGGGGTGAAGCTGACCGGTGGCGACAACAACATCTTCACGCAGATCGGTTTGATTGTGCTGGTGGGGCTGTCGGCGAAGAACGCCATTTTGATTGTGGAATTTGCGCGCGAGCTGGAGTTTGCCGGGCGCACGCCGCTGCAGGCTGCCATTGAAGCCAGCCGCCTGCGCCTGCGTCCCATTCTGATGACCTCGCTGGCTTTCATCATGGGCGTGCTGCCCCTGGTGCTGTCGACGGGCGCCGGTGCCGAAATGCGCCATGCCATGGGCGTGGCCGTGTTCTCGGGAATGATTGGTGTCACGGCTTTTGGCCTGTTCCTCACGCCGGTGTTTTACGTGACCCTGCGCCGCCTCACGGGCAACCGCCCGCTCAAGCTGCATGGCGAAGTGCCGCATCTCGAGGCCTTCGCGGGCAGCGGCGGTGCCGGCGCGCATGCCCAGCCGGCGGCGCCCCTCAAGCATCACGAATAACAAGAAAACAAGAAAGTCAAAGGAGTTCGTCATGAACCGCATTCATTCAACGCTGCGCATGTCGCTGGCGCCCCTGGTGGCAGCGCTGGTGCTGGCCGGCTGCGCTACCAGCGCCTCGATAGACGCGTCCAGCCTGCCGAAGGCGCCGCAAGCCTTCAAGGAAAACGCCAGCCAGGTCGCTTCCGCAACGGCCACCTCCGCCCAGGTGCAATCCCAGGGCACCTGGTGGAAGGTGTTTGCCGACCCCGTGCTGGACCAGCTGGTGGAGCAGGCCGGCCGCAACAACAACAGCGTGCAAGTCGCGGCCGGGCGCCTGGCCCAGGCGAGGGCGATTGCCCGCAACACCGACGCCGACCGCCTGCCTCAGGTCGGCCTGGGCGCCGGCGCCACCCGCCAGAGCAACGCCACCACCGGCAATGTGCCGCAAACCGTAGTGAGCGCCAATGCCAACTTCTCTTACGAAGTGGACCTGTTCGGCAAGCTCTCGCTGAATTCCGACGCCGCCTCGCTGGACGCCCAGTCCCGCGAAGCGCTGCTGCGCAGCACGAAATTGCTGGTGCAGGCCGATGTGGCCCAGACCTACCTGAACCTGCGCGCACTTGACACCGAACGCTCGCTGGTGCGTGACACGCTGCAGGCCTACCGCAACACCCTGCGCCTGACCGAAGTGCGCTTCAAGGAGGGCGACGTGGCCGAGCTCGACGTGGCCCGCGTGCGCGCCGAAGTCGCTTCCACGGAGTCGGAGGCGCTGGCGCTGGACCGGCGCCGCGCCGAACTCGAGCATGCGCTGGCCGTGCTGGTGGGCGAGGTCGCCTCCAGCTTCCAGGTGGCGCCCGCCGAATGGACCACGGCGCTGCCGGTCATCCCGGCCGGCGTGCCCAGCACCGTGCTGGTTCGCCGCCCCGATGTGTCGGCGGCACAAAGCACCATGCAGGCGGCACAGGCCCGTGCCGGTGTGGCCAAGGCCGCCTGGTTCCCCACGTTCTCGCTGACAGCCACGGGCGGCTATGCGGCACCGGAGATCAGCGACCTGTTCAAGCTCTCCACCCGCGCCTGGGGCGTGGGCGCGTTGTTGTCGCTGCCGATCTTTGACGGCGGCCGCCGCGAAGCCGGCGTGCAGAACGCCAATGCCGAACTCGACATCGCATTGGCCAACTACCGCGAACAGATCCTGGTGGCCTTCAAGGATGTGGAAGACCAGCTGGCGGCGCTGCGCTTGCTGGCCGACCAGTCCGAAGCGCAGTCGCGCTCGGTGGCCTCCGCTACCCGCGCCACGGTGCTGTCGGACTCGCGCTACCGCAACGGCTTCGTCAGCCAGCTCGAGTTGCTGGACGCCCAGCGCAGCGAACTGCGCAACCGGCGGCAGGCGTTGCAGGTGAAGGCATCGCAGTACCTGGCCACGGTGGGGCTGATCCGCGCGTTGGGTGGTGGCTGGAGCACCTAAACACCCCTATCGGCGTTCACTGCGTGTAACGCCTTTTCCCCTTGCAGGGGACAGGCGCCTGTGGGCCGGCGAAGCCGGACCCCGGCCCCTGCTGGGGAAGAGGGGCACAGCTCCGAGCACACCCCTATTGGCGCTCACTGCGTGTAGCGCCCTTTCCCCTTGCAGGGGACGGCGCCTGCGGCCTGGCGGAGCCAGTTCCGCGGCCCCTGCTGGAAAACTCTCCGGGCGCTCTTGTTTTGCTGGGTCCTTATAAAAAACGGCTTTTGCGGGCCGTTTTTTTCGTTTCGGCGGCGTTTTGGGCTCTGCGGTGGCCTGAAATGGCCCCAGGGCAGGCTGGAAGAGGGCGCCATCTGTTAAAACAGTTGGCTGTTTTTTGCTTTCACCCTCTTTACCTGTCTGCCCCTGATGTCTGTTTCACCTGCCGCGCCTGCCACCTCTGCCACTGCCTATCCCCTCATTCACTGGACCGAGGGCAAGGAAAACCAGGCCCATACGGCGCGCTGGCGTTCCGAGCGCGGGACCGCGCCGCCCAAGCGCGTGGTGATTGCAGATGACAGCATGGCGGCCGACACCGCTTACCGGCTGGCTTGTGAGGGTACCGGCCTGCTCTGGCGGGGTGACTTCCAGAACGCCCGGCTGCTGCTGCAGGCGCTGGCGCGCCGTGTCGACAAGCCGGCCAAACCCAAGCGCGAGAAGCGCGTCAAGGACCAGAAGGCTGGAGAGCCCAGCGTCCAGGTTGAAGCGATTGCGCCGGTGTTCCCGGAAGCCTTTCACCTGCACCGCCAGGTGCAGGCGCAGCGCGCCCGCGTGCTGGGCATGGTGCTGATCCCGTTTGACGCGGACTACAGCATTCCCCTGCGCCGCGCGCCTGACTCGAAGAAGGCCTGCGCCGAAGCTTGGGGGCCGGCCAAGGAGGGCGCGGGTTCTTCTGTAGCATCGCTGCGCGAGTTGATGGGCTTCATCAGCGCGCACGAGTGGCGCCGCAAGGGCGTGCCCATCCCGGCCCTTGGTGAAGACGGGCCGCACAACCGCATCCATCCGCATTACGGCGTTTTCTCGCCGGTGCGCGGTGAATACATTGACCTGGTGGCCCAGGCGCCCGTGCGCGAGGGCACCGAGGACCTGCTGGCTTTTGACATCGGCACCGGCACCGGCGTGCTGGCCGCCGTGCTGGCCCTGCGCAGCGGCGTGCAGCGCGTGGTGGCCACGGACCAGGACCCGCGCGCGCTGGCCTGTGCGCGCGACAACCTCAAACGGCTCGGGTTTCCGCAGGTCGAAGTGCGCGAGGCCAACCTGTTCCCCGAAGGCCGGGCCCACATCATCGTCTGCAACCCGCCGTGGTTGCCGGCGCGTCCCGGCTCGCCGGTCGAGCACGCGGTGTATGACGAAGACAGCCGCATGCTGCTGGGTTTTCTGGGCGGTCTGGCAGCGCACCTGGAACCGAAGGGCGAGGGCTGGCTGATCCTGTCGGACATTGCCGAGCACCTGGGCCTGCGCACGCGCGCGTGGCTGCTGGCTGCGATTGACGCTGCGGGACTCAAGGTGCTTGACCGGCTCGATGCGCAACCGCATCACCCCAAAGCCTCGGACGCGACCGACCCGCTGCATGCGGCGCGCGCGGCAGAAGTCACGTCGCTGTGGCGGCTGGCGGCCAAATAGAAGCTTGAGAAGTTTGACGAGATGAAAGCTGAACCGCACGCCACAGTCTTGCTGGCACCGATGGAAGGCCTGCTGGACTTTGTCCTGCGCGACATCCTGACGCGGGTCGGCGGCATAGACCGCTGCGTCTCCGAATTCATCCGCATCACTGACCAGCTCTTGCCCGAGCGCGTGTTCACCCGCATCGTGCCCGAGCTGCACAACGGTGGCCGCACGCTGGCCGGCGTGCCGGTGCGCGCGCAACTGCTCGGTTCTGACCCGGCCTGCATGGCCGAGAACGCGGCGCGGCTGGCTACGCTCGGCCCGGCAGGCATTGACCTCAATTTCGGTTGCCCCGCCGCTGTCGTCAACCGCCACGGCGGCGGTGCATCCCTGCTCAAGGAGCCCGAAACCCTGTTGGCCATCGTCAGCGCGGTGCGCCGCGCCGTGCCGGCTGGCATGCCGGTTTCGGCCAAGATGCGGCTGGGCTACAACGACGACTCGCGTGCGGTCGAATGCGCACTGGCCATTGCCGAAGGCGGCGCCGGCGAGCTGGTGGTGCATGCCCGCACCAAGGCGCAGGCCTACAAGCCGCCCGCCTACTGGGAGCGCATTGCCGACATCCGCGCCGCGGTGCAGATACCCGTTGTCGCCAATGGCGAAATCTGGACGGTGGACGATGCGCGCCGCTGCCGCGAAGCCTCGGGCTGCAGCATGCTGATGATTGGCCGCGGCGCCGTGGCAGACCCTGGCCTGGGGCTGGCCATCAAGGCGGCTATGAGTCACCCGGCCGCTGGCGGGCAGGAGCCGGGCATCACGTGGGCAGAACTTGTGCCGCTGCTGGCTGATTTCTGGCACGTGGTGTGCGCCCGCCTGGATGCGCGTGCCCGGCCCGGCCGGCTCAAGCAGTGGCTGAATTTTTTGCGCCGCCGTTTTCCGCAAGCCGAAGCCGCCTACCAGGTGCTCAAGACCATCACCGACCCGGCCTTGATTGACGAGTGGCTGGCAGCCTTGGTGGAGGCGGACGCCCGGCGCAGCGCTGACTTGCTGGAGCGCGCTGAACTCCTGCCTGCCTGAGCGTTGCGCATCGTGCTGCCGGTCTCGGCTGCCGGTGGCCCGGCCGCCTTGTCATCGGGGTTGTGAACCTTGTTTTCGGGCGATTTTCGCCACCTCCGAATCTGCCAGCTCCACCCATGTGGGCGCATGGTCGCTGGCGTGTTCTTCATCGCGTACCCACGTGTCCACACCGGCAGCCTTCAGTCCTGGCGCCAGTTCTGCATTGAGCAAAATGTGGTCGATACGCAGGCCCGAGTTTTTTTGCCAGTGCTGGCGAAAATAATCCCAGAAGGTGTAGATGCGCTCGTCGGGGTGCAGGTGGCGCAGGCTGTCGACCCAGCCCTGCGACAGCAGTCTGGCATAGGCCTCGCGGCTTTCGGGCTGCAGCAGCGCGTCCTTCAGCCACGACTTCGGGTTGTAGATGTCGAAGTCGGTGGGCACCACATTGAAGTCCCCCGCCAGCGCCACCGGTTGGCCGGACTGGTACAGCGCCTGTGCGTGCCGGTTCAGACGCTCGAACCAGGCGAGCTTGTAGTCAAACTTGGGTCCCGGTTGCGGGTTGCCATTGGGCAGGTAGAGGCAGGCCACGATGATGCCGTTCACCGTGGCCTCCAGGTAGCGGCTCTGGTCGTCGCCAGGGTCGCCCGGCAATTCCCGCCTGATCTCGACCGGATCGCTGTCCTTGGCCAGAATTGCCACGCCGTTCCAGGAGCGCTGGCCTTTCCACACGGCACCGTAGCCGGCCTCGCGCAATTCAGCCTGGGGAAACACGCCGTCCAGCGCCTTGAGTTCCTGCAGGCAGACAAGGTCTGGCGACTCCTTCGCCAGCCACGACAGCAGGTTGGGCAGCCGGGTCTTGATGCCGTTGACGTTGAAGGTGGCCAGCTTCATGGGAGCAGCGGGCGCCGTTCAGCGTTCAGTTTTCTTGCGGCGGTAGGCTTCCGCGCCGCCGCTGCCGCCACCATCGGGAAAATCATGCGGCACCGGCTTGTGGCCGGCCGGCAGGGGCGCCTCGATCAGCGTGCTGGCGCTGTCGTCGTCGCCCGCTTCGTGGTCGGGAGGGTGCGGATGCGGGCTGGTGAGTGTTTCACCGGTCTTGGCGCGTGTGAGGCTGGTGGTGTTGCGTGACATGGGATGCTCCAGAAAGTTCACCCTCCGAAGGATGTCTTCTCAAGCTACCAGTATGGCGGCGCGCAGCGTGTCGGACAAGGCCGCAAGCCTCGTGCCCACGCGGTTATTCGCCTTGCAGTCAAGTCTGTCCTCACTGCGCCCATGGCGATGCCTGAGCCACCGCCTGGCGGCAGGTGCTCAGGCCCCGGACCTCAGGCCTGCGTATAAGCCGTCTTGACCGTGGTGTAGAACTCCGCCGCATAACGGCCCTGCTCGCGCGGACCGTAGCTCGAGCCTTTGCGGCCACCGAAGGGCACGTGGTAGTCCACCCCCGCCGTCGGCAGGTTGACCATCACCATGCCGGCCTGCGAGTGGCGCTTGAAGTGGGTGGCATATTTGAGCGACGTGGTGGCAATGCCGGCGGCCAGGCCGAAGGGCGTGTCGTTGGCCAGGTGCAAGGCCTCGTCGTAGTTTTTGGCGCGCAGCACGCTGACCACAGGACCAAACACCTCTTCGCCGTTGATGCGCATGCCGGCCGTGGTGTCGGTGAACAGTGCGGGCCGCATGTAGAAACCGGGCTGGCCGTCGGCGTTGTGCTCGAGGGCGTCGCCGCCATAGGCCAGCGTGGCGCCTTCGCCGCGGGCAATCTCGACGTACTTCAGGTTTTGCGCGAGCTGGCTGGCGTCAACCACGGGACCGAGGTCGGTGCCGGTCTTGCGGGCGTCGTCGACCTTGAGGCTGCGCAGTTTTTCCACCACGGCGGCCACAAAGCGGTCGTGAATGCCTTCGGTCACGATGACGCGTGAGGAAGCGGTGCAGCGCTGGCCGGTCGAGAAGAAGCCGCTTTGCACGGCGCAGTTGACGGCCACGCCGAGGTCGGCGTCGTCGAGCACGACCATCGGGTTCTTGCCGCCCATCTCGAGCTGGAACTTGGCCATGCGCCCGACGCAGGCCGCGGCAACGCGCTTGCCGGTGCCGACGGAGCCGGTGAAGGTGATGGCGGCGATGCGGGCGTCGTCGAGCAGGGTAGCACCGACCTGCGAGCCGGGGCCCATCACGAGGTTGAACACGCCTTTGGGCAGGCCGCTGCGCGACAGGATGTCGGCCAGCGCCCAGGCCGAGCCGGGTACCAGTTCGGCGGGTTTGAAGACGACGCAGTTGCCATAGGCCAATGCGGGCGCAATCTTCCAGGCCGGAATGGCGATGGGAAAGTTCCATGGCGTGATGATGCCGACCACGCCCACCGGCTCGCGCGTGATCTCGACACCGACACCGGGGCGCACGGAGGGCAGGACTTCACCACCCGGGCGCAATGCCTCGCCGGCAAAGAACTTGAAGATGTTGCCGGCGCGGGCGACTTCGCCAATGGCTTCCGGCAGGGTCTTGCCTTCTTCGCGGGCCAGCAGGTCGCCCAGTTCATTGCGGCGCGCCAGGATCTCGCTGCCCACCGCATCCAGGATGTCGAAGCGCTGCTGCGGCGTGCTGAGCGACCAGGCCGGGAAAGCAGCCTGTGCGGCGGCAATGGCGTCCTTCGTCTGGGCGGCGTCGGCTTTGGCGTATTCGCCGATCAGGTCGCGCGTGTCCGACGGGTTGATGTTGCGCGTGACGCCCGGGGCTTCGACCCAGTCGCCGTTGATGAGGTTTTTAAACATCGGTAGTCGTCTTTCGGTATGGTTCGGGGGGCAATTTTCAGCACCCAGTTTTCAGCGGTCCATTTTCAGCGATCGAAAGCAGGACGCTTGGGGTTGAATTTCCAGCCGGGTATCAGGCTTTGCATGGCGACAGCGTCGTCGCGCGCGCCCAGGCCGTGCTGCTTGTAGAGCTGGTGCGCCTTTTCCACCTCGGCCATGTCGAGTTCGACACCGAGGCCGGGCTTCTTCGGCACAGCTACCTGCCCGCCCACGATCTGCAGCGGCTCCTTGGTGAGGCGCTGGCCGTCCTGCCAGATCCAGTGCGTGTCGATGGCCGTCACGCGGCCCGGCGCGGCTGCGCCGACATGGGTGAACATGGCGAGCGACACGTCGAAGTGGTTGTTCGAATGCGAGCCCCAGGTCAGACCCCAGTCGCGGCAAGTCTGCGCCACGCGTACCGAGCCGGCCATGGTCCAGAAATGCGGGTCGGCCAGCGGAATGTCCACTGACTGCAGCGACAGGGCGTGTTGCAGTTGCCGCCAGTCGGTGGCGATCATGTTGGTGGCGGTGGGCAGGCCGGTGGCGCGGCGGAACTCGGCCATGACCTCGCGGCCCGAGAAGCCTTCTTCGGCGCCGCACGGGTCTTCGGCGTAGGCTACGACATTTTTCATGTCGCGCATCAGGCGGATGGCGTCCTTGAGCAGCCAGCCTCCGTTCGGGTCCAGCGTCACCCGCGCGTTCGGAAAGCGCTCGTGCAGCGCCGTCACGGCCTCGATTTCTTCCTCGCCGCGCAGCACGCCGCCCTTGAGCTTGAAGTCGTTGAAGCCGTAGCGCTCCTGCGCCGCTTCGGCCTGCCGCACGATGGTTTCGGGGGTCAGTGCTTCTTCGTGGCGTATCCGCGACCAGGCGTTGTCGGCATTGGGTTCGCTGTTGTAGGGCAGGTCTGTCTTGCTGCGGTCGCCCACAAAGAACAGGTAGCCCAGCATCTCGACCGCCTCGCGCTGCTGGCCTTCGCCCAGCAATGCGGCGACCGGCACATCCAGGTGCTGGCCCAGCAAATCCAGCAGTGCCGACTCAACGGCGGTCACCGCGTGGATGGTGGTGCGCAAGTCGAAGGTTTGCAGTCCACGTCCGCCGCTGTCGCGGTCGGCAAACTGCTGCTGCATCTGCTGCAGCACGCGCTGGTGGGCGCCTATCGGCTGGCCCACCACCAGCGGGCGCGCGTCTTCGAGGGTCTGGCGTATCTTCTCGCCGCCAGGCACCTCGCCCACGCCGGTGCGCCCGGAATTGTCGGTGAGGATCAACAGGTTGCGTGTGAAGAAGGGGCCGTGCGCGCCGCTCAGGTTGAGCAGCATGCTGTCGCGGCCGGCGACCGGGATCACGCGCAGCTCGGTGATCAGGGGTGTGGAGGTGTCGGGCATGTTGGACATGGAAGGGGTCTCAATCGCTTTGAATCTTGAATCGTTGAATCAGCCTCAATCGGCCTCAATCGGCGGTAATTTTTCCAGTGTCTATGACTTTCTTCCAGCGCGCAAACTCCTGCTGCTGGAAGGCGGCGAACTGGGCCGGCGTGTTGCCGACGATTTCAAAGCCGACGGACACGAATTGCTGCCTGACCTGCGGGTCATTGAGCGCGGCAATGACGGCGGCATGTGCCTTGTTGCGCACGTCGGCGGGCAGGCCCTTGGGCGCCACCACGGCTTGCCAGGAGTACACCTCCAGGCCCTTCACACCGACCTCGCCGAACGTGGGGACGTCGGGCAGGACGGCGGAGCGCTTTTGCGAGGTGATGGCCAGGGCTTTCAGCTTGCCGGACCTGATGTGCTGCACCACGGCATTGATGTTCTGGAACGAGGCGTCAACCTGCCCGCCGAGCAGGTCGGTGATGGCCGGTGCGCCGCCCTTGTAGGGAATGTGCGAGCCGCTGGTGCCCGTCAGCTGCCAGAACAGCTCGGCCGTGAGGTGATCGCTCGACCCGTTGCCGGAGGAGGCAAAAGACATCTTGCCGGGATTTATCTTGTTGTAGGCCACCAGTGCGCCGACGGTCTTGTAGGGCGAGTTGGCCGGCACCACCAGCACGTTGGGCGCCTGGACGGCGACGGCGATGGGGTCAAAGTCTTTCAGTGCGTCGTATTGCATGCCCTTGATCAGGTGCGGTGCAATGACCAGCGGGCCGAGCGAGGTCACGAGGAAGGTGTAGCCGTCGGGCGTCGCGCGCTTGACCAGCGTCGCGCCAATGGTGCCGGTTGCGCCGGCCTTGTTGTCGATGACAAAGGGCTGTCCCAGGCTCTGCGTGAGCTTGGGACCGATGGCGCGGGCGACGGTGTCGGTCGAGCCGCCGGCCGGGAAGGGCACCACCAGCGACACGCTCTTGGTGGGCCAGGTTTGAGCATGCACGCTTGCCGTAGCTAGCAGACCCATCATTAGGGCAGATAACAGTTTTCTCATGAAGATGTCTCCTGGGATGGTGGCGCTTTACTGGGCGCCGAGTTTGGCGATCAACTGGCCGAGCTGTTCCATCTCGGCGGGCTTGAGGTCCGACAGCGGCGGGCGCACCGGTCCGGCGGTGTGGCCCACCAGCGTGGCGCCGGCCTTGACGATGCTCACGCCGTAGCCCTGGCCCTGGTTGCGCAGCGCAATGTAGGGCAGGAAGAACCCGTCCAGCAGGCGGTTGGTGGTGGCGGTGTCGCCGGCGTGGTGGGCGTTGTAGAACTCCATGGCCGTGCGGGGGATGAAGTTGAACACGGCCGACGAATAAACCGGGCAGCCCATCGCCTGGTAGGCGCCGGCAAAGACTTCCGCGGTGGGCAGCCCGCCAAGGTAGGCGAAGCGGTCGCCCAGCTTGCGGCGGATGGTGACGAAGGACTCGATGTCGCCAATGCCGTCCTTGAAGCCGATCAGGTTGGGGCAGCGGTCGGCCAGTATCAGCAGGGACTCCGGCGTCAGGCGGCAGGCGGCGCGGTTGTAGACGATGACGCCGAACCTGACGCTCCTGCACACTGCCTCAATGTGCGCCACCAGGCCTTCCTGCGTCGCTTCGGTCAGGTAGTGGGGCAGCAGCAGGATGCCCTGGGCGCCCAGCCGCTCGGCCTCCTGCGCATAGCGAATTGCCAGCGTGGTGCCGCCGCCCGCGCCGGCAATGATGGGCATGCGGCCCTGGCAGGTCTGGATCGCGGTGTGCACGACCTCGCTGTACTCCTGCGGCTCCAGCGAGAAAAACTCGCCCGTGCCGCCGGCCGCAAACAGCGCCGTGGCGCCGTAGGGCATGAGCCACTCCAGTCGCTCGGCGAAAGGCTTTGCGGCAAAACGCAGCTGGCTGTCGAAGTCGGTCAGGGGGAACGAGAGCAGGCCGTAGGAGATGATTTTCTTGAGGTCTTGCGGGGTGGTCATGCGAAGGGGTCGTGAAGAAGGAGGTGGTTGGGTGAACAAATCAGCGTTTCCGGGTAAAGGTAGCGCTACCATTGAAGCCTTGAATGGTAGCGCTACCTTTTGAGGAAAGCAAGCAGAAATTGATGCGGGATATTACGTATCCCTGACTTTTCCGGTCTTTTCGGCCTCTGTTCTGCGGATTCCGGCCTGCCCGCAGCGCGGCCTATGCCGGCTGCCTGCCCGGGGTGGTGCGGAGACAAATTGCCGGGTCACTCCCGATGTGCATCAGGTGCTGCCCCGTTCGACAATCGTGAAGCCGATGTCGACGACCCGTGGCTCCACCGGCCGGCCTTCCGCACGCTCCACGATGAACCGGGCGGCCTGCCGGCCGATGGCCGTGCCATCGATGCGCACTGTTGTCAGCGCGGGGTTCAGGTCGGCGGCAAACTCCAGGTCGCCGAAGCCCACGATGGCCAGTTGCCCGGGCACCGCAATGCCGCTGGCCTGGGCTTGCATCAGAACGCCCAGCGCCAGCAGGTCCGAACTGCAAAACACGGCATCGATATCACCCGCGTCCCGCATCAGTTCGGCCAGCGCGCTGCGGCCGCTTTTCGCGGTGGTCGGCGCGGGCACGGTCACCATCCGGACTTCGGGCAGGCCCGCGGCCCGCGCCGCGGCCTGGAAAGCCTGGTGGCGGCGTGTCGAACGCTCGTCGTCGCCCGCCACGATCGCCAGGCGGCGTCGTCCCCTGGCATAGAGAAAATCGACCACCGCGCGCCCGACATCCACATGGGAAAAGCCGACCAGCATGTCCAGCGGGGTGGGCGTGAGGTCCCAGGTTTCGACAACCGGTATGCCGGCCGCCAGCAGGCGCTTGCGTCCCTCGGGGGAATGCATGATGCCGGTCAGCACAATGCCGTCCGGCCGGCGGCCAATGATGGCTTCCAGCAGGGCATCCTCGCGTGAATCCACATAGCCGCTCTGGCCCAGCATCAACTGGTAGCCCTGTTCGGCCAGGGCATCCGTCAGGGCTTGCACGGTTTCCAGGAACACCGGGCCGTTGAGGGTGGGCACGACCGCCGCCACCAGGCGGCTGCGCGATGACGCCAGGCCCCCGGCGAGCCGGTTGGGCACGTAGCCGGTACGCTGCACCGCGTCGGTGACTTTCTTCAGCACCTCAGCTGAAACCTGGGTGGGGGTGTTCAGGGCGCGTGACGCGGTGATGGGCGCCACGCCGGCCAGCTTGGCCACGTCATGCAGGGTGACGGCGCCGCTGCCCCGGCGGGTTCGTCGCGTCTGGGTGTCCGTTGGCGTGTCCTCGTGGTTCATGGGCCGATTCTATCGACGATAGCGCTACCAGTCATGCGAACACTGCGGATGCATGGCGCCAGGCCTGCCGGGAATTGTTGCGGGTGTTTCATTTGCCAGACCGGGGCTTGGCCTCAAACTAAGGTTCCGACTGGTACTTCGACACAGAGGTATCGGAACACAATGAAAGCGATGGATTCGGGCCTAGGCCCAGGCGCAATACGGTTCAGTTAAGGCCTTGCCCCTGGTTTGTCATCCCGGACTTGATCCGGGATCCATGAATTGCCGGTCAGGCCCGCAATGACAAGTCAAGGTTTTGCTCATTCCGATTCAGGGTGAATAACTTGACTGAACCGTATTGGGTCCAGGCGCAAACCGCAGACATAGCCGAGGCTATGGCGAGGATTTGCAACGACGGCATGGGTTCGAAGGCGCGCTTTCATGTTTCGATATTTCCGGGTCGGAGTACTGGTCCAGACCAAGGTCTAAACCCAGGTCATATCCCCAAGGTCATATCCCGATGGGCCCGGCTTTCCCGCCAGCCCAGGAAAAAACAACCTCCATGCAAAGACGTGAATTTTCGCAAGCCGCCGCCGCGGCGGCCACGCTGGCCACCTTTGGCTCCCTTGTGTCGGCCGCGCGGGCAGCACCGGCGGGCCCTCTGCCGGACAAGGGGGCGGCGCAGCCCGACGGCAGAAACACCGCCCGGGTGGCGATGGGCACCAATCTTTCGGGCATGGAATGGGCCAAGCCCGGGCTGCGCTATGGAATGAGCAGTGCGCCCAATCTGCACTTCACCGTCCCGCGCAAGGTCGATGCGGCCTACCTGGCGGCCTGTGGCTACACGAAGAACCGCCTGCCCATCCAGTGGGAGCTTTTGCAGCCGATGCTGCACGACACCCCGGCCAACGCAGCGGCGAAGGCGGCGATTGGCAACCCGGGCGCGTTTCATCCCGCGTACGAGGCCTACATCACGGGCGTGCTCGATGCCCACGCGGCGGTCGGCATGAAATGCATCATTGACAACCACAACTACGGCCGTTACCAGGACTTCCGGTTTCAGCCCGACGGGGCCGTCATCGGCCTGACCACGCCGCCCAATCCCTTGCTGCGACCCTATACCAGCGATCGTACGCAGGTGCAGGTGCGGATTTTTTCGCTCGCGCCCGGTGCCACGCTGACCCAGGCCCACTTCGTCGATTTCTGGTCGCGTGCCGCGCGCAGGTGGAAGGACCACCCCGGCTTTGGCGGGTACGGCCTGATGAACGAGCCTCACGACATGCCCAAACCCGGTGGCGTGATTGCGTCGAATGAAGAGGCCGTGAAGGCGGCCGAAGACCTCACCATCTGGCCGGCCTATGCGCAGGCGGCTATCGATGCGATCCGCGCCATCGACACGGCCAATCCCATTTACGTGGCGGGAAACCAGTACAGCTCGGCCATGGTCATCGGAACCAAGAACCCCGGCTTTCCATTGCGTGGCAGCAACCTGATTTACGAAGTTCACATGTACCTGGATGCGTTCAGCAATGGCGCTTCGTTTGACTATGACGCCGAAGTGGCGAAGAACTTCAGCGCGGGTTTCGGCGCCGGTGCCATCCACCCCGGCACCGGCCTGGAGCGGCTTAAAAAGGCCACCGGCTGGGCCAAGGCCGCGGGTGTCCGGCTGGCGCTGACCGAGGTCGGGATGCCGATAGACGACCCGCGCTGGGAGCCGATGTTCCTGCGCGCTGTCACCCATGCCTATGAGTCAGGTTGCGAGATATACAGCTGGATGGGGGGTAATCATTGGCCGATCCGCAACTACGCCATCAACCATGTGCCGGGCTGGCACCAGAACAAGACGCTGGAGCCGCTGGTGTCCGGCGTGCTCAAGGCCTCTGCCGGCATCGAGCAGGCCCTGCTCTTCGACGACGGCCTGGGCTATGCGCTGGCCGGCGCTCCCCTCACGATCACCGTCTATGCCCGGGGCAACCTCGGCCGGCCTGTCTCTGTGCTGGTGACGTCGAAAGGGCGGGGGACGTTGAGCAAGTCGCGGCTGACCCTGCCGGCCGGGCCGAACGGCCAGGACAGCTTCACCTACACGCCGGCGGACAACGAGGTCGCCACACTCAGCTACACGGGCGCCGGCCCATGGACGGGCCCGCTGCCGCCGCCGCGCAAGGTGTTCTCCCTGGCCGACCCGGCGGCCTACGCCACGACCAGCCTGGCAGACGCGGCAATGACCATCATTGCCAAATACGGTGCCTGCAAGTGGGAGCTCGCCGACGGGCACACCGATTACCTGTTGGGGGCACCGGCCGCGGCGGGCCAGGTGGTGCGCGCCATCTCGGACTCCGGCTATGGCTCCAGCCCGGGCAATGCCATGGAAATGATCAACTGGACCAACAAGGACAGCAGCACCATGGGTGCGATGTCGCTGCCCGTCATGCGTGTGACGAATGGCCGGAAGAACTCGGACCATACGGCGCCCGATACCTTTGGCTTCTGGTGCAAGAAATCGGCCCCGGCAGCGGGCGTGCAGCCTCGCCCGAAGAACCGCGTGCCCTACAACATCGAGGACGCCCACTTTGCCCTGGCTTGCGTGAGCATTCCGGGGACAAGCAACACCGGTGTGGTGTTTCAGGCCTCAAAGGCGGAGGCGCGCCACACCTCGGAGCTGGGGTTCACCAACGGCCAGCCGCGGGCCAGCTGGCTGGATGCCAAGGGCCAGACGGTGCAACTGGTCAGCGCGAACAGGTTGCCGGTCAATACGCCCGCGGTGCTGGCATTTACGTCCGCACCGGGCGCGCAGAGGCTGCGTGTCAATGCGCATGAGGTAGCGAGCCACAACACCACTTTCGCGCCCAGCGTTTATTCCCAGATGCTGATCGGCTGGGGCTACCTCGGTTACTACCCGCGTGACGGCTTCAGGGGCCATGTGTACGCGGTGATCACCGGAAAGGGTGCACCCACGGTGGAGGAGATGGTGGTGCTTGAACGTTACCTTGGCACCACTGCAGGCCTCAATATTTAAGAGCAAGGGTGAGCAGGGTGCGGGCGCCAACTGGAGTCCATTCCATCCTGGCGTCGCGCGCTTTCACGGCCAAGGCCACAGGCCCTAGTGTGGTGTTGCACGCTATCTGGCACATAAAAATGCGTCTTTTTGGCCATGGCGGCGTTGCAAATCCGCGCGATACCTACGGGTATCGCTGTGGTTTGCGCCTTGCCCTGACCAAAAATCCATCATTTTTATTTGTGCCATCAAGCATGCAACACCACACTAGTGGACTGTAACGATTAAATCGGAAGCACTCTACACAGGGAAAAGTTCACTCTCTTTTCTCCGTTACAGGCCACTAGCCCGGGGCCTTGGCGGCGGCTTCGCGCTGGCGCAGTGTGGTCACGTTTTCGCGGGCGACGCCCCAGTTATCGGTGTCGACTTCATCGATGATGACAAACGTGGTGGCCGGGTTTTTGTTCAGGACGCGGACCAGCAGGTCGGTCGCGCCTTCGATCAGCTGCAGTTTTTGCGCAGCAGTCACGCCTCCTTCGCGGGTGATGCGGATATTGACGTAGGGCATGTCAGGAACTCCTCAAGGGTTGGCGTCATCGCCGGTGGATTTGCAAATGGCGTGAACGCGCGGCAAGGCCGTTCGTCCACGATGTGTGGATTACCAGGTCCCGGCCGAAGCGCCACCGTCGACCGCCAACACGACACCGGTGGTGAATTGCGCGTCGGTCAGGTAGAGCACGGCGTCCACGACGTCCTGGGTCTCGCCGGTGCGGGCCGACGGCGACAGCGTCTTGAGGAAGGACTGGGTGCCTTCGTCGGGGCTGTGCATGGGGGTGGCGATGACGCCGGGCGCGACGGCCGAGACCTTCACATTGGACGAGGCCAGTTCCAGCGCCAGCGCGCGGGTCGCGTCGTTGAGGCCGCCCTTGATCAGCACCGGCAGCAGTGCCGGCACTTTCATGGTGGGCTGCATCGCGATGCTGGCGGTGATGGTCACGATGTGGCCCTGCTTATTCTTGGCCATGTGCGCGGCGGCTTGCTGCGAGGGGTAGAAAAAGCCTTTCAGGTTGGTGCCGACTATGGTTTCCAGGTCGTCCTCGGTGTAATCGACGATGGGCTTGGCGGTGAAGATGCCGGCGTTGTTGACGAGGATGTCGACCTTACCGAAGGCGGCGATGGCCTGGAAAAACAGGTTTTTGGCGGTCGCCGGTTGGGCAATGTCGCCCTCGACCCCCAAAAAGTTGGCCGGGTTGCCGAGTTTGGCGGCGGCCGCCTGCAGGCGCGCGGAGGTGCGGGCATTGCCGACCACGTTGTAGCCCCGTTTCAAATAGGCCTCGGCCAATGCGAAGCCGATGCCGCTGGATGCGCCGGTGATCACGACGGTTTTGTTGCTGGTGCTCATTCCAATAGTCCTTCAGTGGGTTAACTAAGCGGCGCGAAATTCGCGGTGGAGTCCCGCGCCAGGCCGGGTGAAATTTGTTATTCGGTCCCCGTGTGATGAACTATATTTATGTGATCAGTGAAGATAAATATTGGTTTTCACAAATTACTTGATACATGGCGTAATCAATAGGGGATTTTGTGAAACGAAACTTCGACGATCTACTGCTGGGCAGCATTGAGCTGTTCTGCCTGGCGGCCGAGCTCAGCAGCTTTACCGCCGCCGCCGCGGCGGCGAGCGTGACGCCGGCGGCGGTCAGCCGTTCGGTGTCGCGATTGGAGGAACGATTGGGGGTGCGCCTCTTCGTGCGCACGACGCGGCAAATCAGGTTGACCGACGGCGGCCGCGTGTACTTTGAACAGTGCCGCCAGGCCTTGTTGCAGCTGGTCGATGCCGAGCGCCTGGTAACCGGCGGCCAGGCCGCCCCGGCCGGTTTGCTGCGCATCAGCATGCCGACGCCCTATGCGCATTACCGCGTGCTGCCCCTGCTGCCGCAGTTTCGCAAGCGCTATCCGCAAGTGCAGGTCGACGTCCACCTGAGCAACCGGAACATCGATTTTGCGGACGAGGGCTACGACCTGGCGATACGCGGGCGCGCGCCGGACGACTCCAACCTGATCGCCCGCAAGCTGGAAGACGCGGCGCTGGTGCTGGTAGCCGCGCCGTCCTACCTGAAGCGCGCGGGGAAACCGAAAACGCTGGACGACCTGCAAAAGCATGACTGCATCCAGTTTGAATTACCCAGCACCGGCCGCAAAATCCCATGGACTTTCCAGCACGATGGCAAGGACATCGACGTCGTGACCAAGGGCAGCTATTGCTGCCTGGACGATGTGCTCGGCGTCGCGACCCTGGTACGCAGCGGTGCAGGGCTGGTGCAAACCTACCGCTACATCGTCGAGAAGGATTTGAAGAACGGCGACCTGGTCGAGCTGATGCCGCAGTTTGGCGGCAGCTCGCGGCCCTTCATCCTGCTGTATCCGCATGCGCGCCATTTGTCCCTGCGCGTGCGGACCTTCGTGGATTTTCTGGTCGAGAACCTGACGACCGGCCTGCGCTGAACTGCACGCCTGCGGTGAGCGCTAGTACTTCGACACAGAGGTGTCGGAACACAATGAAAGCGATGGATTCGGGCCCAGGCCCAGGCGCAAACCGTAGACATAGCCATAGCTATGGCAAGGATTTGCAACGACGGCATGGGTTCGAAGGCGCGCTGTCATGTTTCGATATTTCTGGGTCGGAGTACTAGGGGTTGCTGATGCTTCGCGCCGGGGCTTTGCCGGCGCCGCCGGCGGTCTATTCGACCTTCGCGCCCGAAGCCTTCACGACCTGCGCCATGCGCTCATAGTCCGTGGCCAGCAGCTTGGCAAAGTCCGCGTTGCTCATGGCCAGCGGCTCAATGCCCTGCTTGTCCAGACGCTCCAGGATGACCGGATCTTTCAGCAGCCTGGCCACGGCGGCGTTGACGCGGCTGATGTCGGCCGCCGGCGTGCCAGCAGGGCCCAGCAGGCCAAACCAGGAGTTGAACTGGTAGCCCGGCAATCCGCTTTCGGCAATGGTCGGAACGTCGGGTAGATATTTCGACCGCTTGGGCGATGTCACGCCCACCAGGCGGATGCGGCTGTCCCTGGCAAACGCCAGCGCGCCTATGCTGGCCGCAATCACGGCCTGCGCGCGGCCGGAAATCACCTCATTGATGGCTTCGCCCGTGGCCTTGAGCGGCACATGCACCACATCGATGCCGGCCAGGCCGTTGAAGTAGGCCATGGAAAGGTGCGTGGCGCTGCCAACGCCGGCGGTGGCGTAGTTCATCTTGCCGGGATTGGCCTTGGCATGGCGGATGTACTCGCCGGCGGTTTTGGCCGGCACATCGGGGTGAATCATCAGCACATAGTCGGCGGTGCCGATGTGTGCCATCGGTGCAAAGTCTTTTTGTGGGTCGTAGTTGAGTTTGGTGTAGAGCGAGCCGGCAATGTTGTGGCTGGCCGCCGCCAGCACCATGGCGCCGCTGTCAGCCGGGGACTTGGCCACAAAGCCGGTTCCCACCGTGCCGCCGGCGCCAGGGCGGTTTTCCACGATGACGGTCTGGCCCAGCGCGACGCCCAGTTCGGTAGACAGTGATCGGGCCAGGATGTCCTGCACGCCGCCTGGGGCGAAGGGCACCACAATGCGTGCCAGTTTGGGATTGGCCTGCGCCAGTGCGCTGCCTGCGACAAGTGCCAGGCCTGCGGCCATGAGTTCTCTGCGGTCCATCGGGTGGTCTTTCTGGTTGGTTGCTGGAGTCAGTTCACGCAAATTTCGTCAGCCAGGCGGCGCATGAAGCGCTCGCACCAGGCCAGCTGCTCCAGCGTGACCCATTCATTGGGTTGGTGCGCCTGCGCGATGTGGCCGGGGCCGCACACGATGGTGGGCACACCGGCCTGATGAAACAATGCAGCTTCCGTGCCAAACGACACCTTGCCGGCGCCGATGCTGCTGTCCACGCCCGCGCATCTGAAGCACAGCTGCGCAATCTCGCTGTCCGCATCGGTGGCGAAACCGGGCAGCACCGAGTTGAGCTTGTGGGTGATGCCGGTGTCGGGCGCCACGGCCTGCATGGCTGGCAGCAGGCTGTCGGCAAACGCCTTGGCTTCATTGAAGAGCGCCTCCGGCGAGTTCATGTGGTGGTGACGAATCTCCCAGGTCACATCGCAGTCGCGCGGAATGATGTTGAGCGCGGTGCCGCCGGCAATCACGCCGGTATGGATGGTGGTGTGCGGCACGTCGTAAATCGCATCGAACGGCCCCTGGGCGACCAGCCTGCGGTGCATGGACTTGAGGTGGGCGACGAATTCGCAGGCGATCTCGACCGCATTGACGCCCAGCGGCGTGAGCGAGGAGTGCGCCTCGAAGCCGCGCACCGAGGTCTTGTAGGCATGCTTGCCCTTGTGCGCAATCACCACCTGCATGCCGGTGGGCTCGCCGACGATGCAGCCGGCGGGCTTGTAGCCCTGGGCCACCATGTCGGCGATCAGGCGGCGCACGCCGATGCAGCCGACTTCCTCGTCGTAGCTGAAGGCCAGGTGTACGGGGGTCTTGAGCTTGCGCTTGAGCAATTCGGGCACCATCATCAGCGCGGTGGCGCCGTAGCTCTTCATGTCGGTGACGCCGCGGCCATAGAGCCTGTCGCCAATGATCGTTGCCGCAAACGGATCGGTGTCCCAGGGCTGGCCATCGACAGGCACCACATCGGTGTGGCCCGACAGCACCAGCCCGCCTGTTTTTGTTTCACCGTTTTCCGCCGGCAGCGTAGCCCACAGGTTGGCCTTCTTGCCGCTGTCGTCGTACGTCAGGCGGCATTCGATGCCAAGTGCCTCGAGCCGCTCGCGTGTCCATTCGATGATGGGCAGGTTGGTATCGCGCGACACCGAGGCAAACGAAACCCATTTTTCAATCAGGGGCAGGGCGGCCAGGTCGGCAGCCAGGACGGATTGCATGGCACTGCCGGGAAGGGGGGCGTTCATGAGAGAGCCTTTGTGAAAAGTCCCTGGGCGGGACTGGCGGAAAGGGAGCGTGGACCGTCAAAATGGTGAGACATCTTATCTTTTTCCGCGGGAGCTTGTGGCCTGCCGGAGGTGGCCCGTGTGCGGTGCCAGGCGCAGGCTGCGGAACCCGGCGAGAATCTCAGGTCTTCGCTTCCTATCCTCCTCACGAAAGAATTCATGATCAGTCCCGTTTACACCACTTCCATTCCCGTCTTCAAGCAGATGCTGGGCGGACTCAAGGAAGTATTGAGCAAGGCCGAAGCGCATGCGGCCGCCAGGAAAATCGAGCCCGCTGCCTTGCTGCAGGCGCGCCTGTTCCCCGACATGTTCCCGCTGCTGCGCCAGGTGCAGGTGGCCACTGACTTCGCCAAAAGCGTGTCGGCGCGCCTGGCCGGCGTGGAGGTGCCCAAGCTCGAAGACAGCGAGCAGACCTTTGCAGACCTGCAGGCGCGTATTGCCACGGTGCTGGCGTTTCTGGAAGGGCTGGATGCGGGGAAGTTTGACGAGGCCGCCACGCGCGAGATCGTCACGCAGGCTGGCACCCCCAAGGAAAAGCGGTTTACCGGACAGTCTTACCTGCTCAATTACGGCCTGCCGCATTTCTTTTTTCACACCACCACGGCCTATGCCATCCTGCGCCACAGCGGTGTGGAAGTCGGCAAGAAAGACTACATCGGCACGTATTAACAAGAAAGCAGAAAGCCGCCGGGGCCGGGCGCGGAGCCGGGCTCTCCTCAGGGGTTCACCAGCTTTTGGGGCTCCGTTTTTGCGTAGGCCCGGGCTGGGCGGCCGGCTTCTTCTCCGCGCATCAGCATGTCGGAGTCGCGTATCGCAAAAATGCGTTCCAGATCGGTTTTCAGCTCGTCCTGGGGGGTGGGCTCGTGGGCCGGCTTTTGGGGCGGCTGGTGGGACGGTTTTTGGGCCGGCTCTTGCCACACCGAGCGGTTAGGCAGTTCCTTGTAAGGGCAGGTGTCGCCGACTTCCAGCTGCCACGAGATTCCGTACAGCCAGTCTGTGGCGCGCGGCTCAAAACGCATGATGTCAACCATGAGCGCTTTCTGGAAAGCGACTGCATAGTTCAGCAAGCGTGGATCCCAGTGTCTCATGACCAGGCGCACATACATGCCCTCGCCGCGACTGCGGCTGGAGACGACCAGCATCTGGCAGTCCAGCCAGCCGGGTGGAATGCCGTGGCGTCGCACGACATCGCGCAGCAATACCTGGACCAGCTGGCGCCGCAAGGCGTTGGCTGATCCGTCTTCGATGGTGGGCGGGCCTTCGGCGGCGATGGTCTTGGCCTTGGCCGGCAGCGGTTTCGGACGGCTTTTCAGGCCAAACAGACTGTGGAAATTCATGGCGTACGCTCCCATTCCGTTGATGGTCAACTTAATGCCTAATAAGTTGGCTCGCCCGTCTGCAAAATGGCTTGTCGGGCGTTACAAGGTGTTAGTGATGGTCTGCCTCCCCAACGTGCGCGTCAAGTGACTTTGTTCCGCAGCGCACCATTTTTTTGCGTCATTGCCTTGTTGCAGTGCTGTGCAATCGTGTTTTTTGTGAATATTTACACGCGTTTCAGCACGCCGGCGGCATGCACGCGCCGGCGTGGCTTCGCGACGGCGTGGCCTCAGTCCAGCGCGCTGGCCGGGCCAAAAAACTCGTAACGGGTCTGCGATTCAGGCACGCCCAGTTCGCGCAGCTGTTGCCTGACCCGGCGCATGAAGGGCTTGGGGCCCAGGAAATAGGCATCCACATCGCGCGAAGCCGGCAGCCATTGAGCCAGTTGCCCGCTGTCGACGAGACCGGTGGCGTGCGGCGCGTCGGCTTCGCCGGCATGTTCGTCATAGACGTAAAAGTGCCGCAGTTGCGCATGCCTGGCTTGCCGCGTGGCCAGCGCGTCGCGAAAGGCGTGGACCGATTTGTTGCGCGCAAAGTGGATGAAGTGCACCGGCCGCTGGCGTTCCAGTGCGGCGTCCAGCATGGCCAGCGTCGGTGTAATGCCGACGCCGCCGCTGATCAGCACTACCGGCCTGTCGCCGTCCGCCAGCACAAACTCGCCGGCGGGCGGAAACACGTCCAGCCCGCCGCCTTCCTGCAACTCGTCATGCAGATAGCACGACGCCACGCCGCCCGGCTCGCGTTTCACGCTGATGCGGTAGTCGCGGCCGTTGGGCGCTGCCGAGAGCGAATAGTTGCGGCGGATTTCCTCGCCGTTGATCACCAGTTTCAGGCCAAGGTACTGGCCCGGTTGAAAGGCTGCCAGCGCTGCGCCGTCTTCGGGCTGCAGGTAGAAGGAGGTGATTTCCGCGCTTTCGGCGACCTTGCGCGCCACGATAAAACGGCGCGCACCGCGCCAGCCGCCCGGCGCAGCGGCCGTTTCCGCATAAATTTTCTCTTCGGCGCCGATCAGGATGTCGGCGAGTTGCCCGTAAGCGGCGCCCCAGGCGGCCAGCACCTCGCCGGTGGCGATCTCCGCACCCAGCACTTCGCGAATCGCGCGCAACAGGCAGGCGCCGACGATGGGGTAGTGCGCCGGCTCGATCTGCAGCGACACATGCTTGTTGATGATTTGCGCCACCAGCCCGCCCAGCTGCTCCAGCTTGTCGATGTGGCGGGCGTACATCAGCACACCGTTGGCCAGCGCCCGGGGCTGGTCACCGTTGGCCTGGTGCGCCTGGTTGAAGAAGGGGCGCACTTCGGGATGTTCGGTCAGCAGGATTTGGTAGAAGTGGGTGGTCAGTGCCTCGCCGCCACTTTCCAGCAGCGGTACGGTGGATTTGACGATGGCACGTTGTTGCGCGGTCAGCATGAATTCTCCTGTAGGGGCAGGGCGCCCCGCACGATGCGAAACGAAGCCCTGCCGGTGATTGCCGACACCCTGTATTCAATACTTGTGCCAGCTCGTCTACCCATATGAATCAACAACTTGGGACATTCTGGAGTCAAAAAGATGCCATGCTAAAGTAGTCAATTGGATACTTAAAAGAATCAATATGATTGCTCAGCCCATGCTGAAAGCCTTGGTCCCGCTGGTGGACGACCTGTCGCGCGAGATGCCCGACGGCGAGCGTTACCGCCGCCTGCTCGAAGCCGTGCGTGCCTTGCTGCCCTGCGACGCCACCGCGCTGCTGCGGCTCGATGGCGCTGCCCTGGTGCCCCTGGCCGTGAACGGGTTGAGCAGCGACACCATGGGGCGGCGCTTCAAGGTCGAAGAGCACCCACGTTTCAAGCGCCTGCTGGAGGCCGGCGGGCCGATGCGCTTTCCCGTGGATTGCGAGCTGCCCGACCCCTATGACGGTTTGGTGGAGGGGCTGCATGGACACCTGGAGGTGCACGACTGCATGGGCTGCCCGGTGCAGGTGGGTGAAAAAAACTGGGGCGTGCTGACTATCGACGCGCTGAACAGCCAGCGGTTTTCCGCAGTGGACCTGGGTGACCTGCAGGCCTTTGCCAGCCTGGCGGCCGCCACCGTCAGCGTGGTGCAGCGCATGGAACGGCTGACCCTGCGCGCGGAGGATGAGCGCCTGCGTGCCGACACCTACCGGGAGCTGGCCGCGGAAAGCACACCACCGGCATTGATCGGCCAGAGTGCGGCGCACCAGCGGCTGCTGGAAGAAATCGCCGTGGTCGGCAACAGCGAACTCACCGTGCTGATAACCGGCGAAACCGGCGTCGGCAAGGAACTGGTGGCGCAGGCGCTGCATGCCGCATCGCCCCGCGCGGCGCGTCCGCTGATCAGCCTCAACTGCGCGGCGCTGCCCGAGACGCTGGTGGAGAGCGAGCTGTTCGGCCATGTACGCGGCGCATTTTCAGGCGCGGTCGCCGACCGGCGTGGCAAGTTCGAGCTGGCCAATGGCGGCACGCTGTTTCTCGATGAAGTCGGCGAGCTGTCTCTGGCCGTGCAGGCCAAGCTGCTGCGTGTGCTGCAGAACGGGCAATTGCAGCGCCTGGGCTCAGACCGCGAGCACCAGGTCGATGTGCGGGTGATTGCCGCCACCAACCGCGACCTGGCGCACGAGGTGCGTGCCGGCCGTTACCGCGCCGACTTCTACCACCGGCTCAGCGTCTATCCGCTGGTCGTGCCGCCGCTGCGCGAGCGCGGGCATGACGTGCTGCTGCTGGCGGGCTACTTCCTCGAACAAAACCGGTCGCGCCTGGGGCTGGGCAGTTTGCGGATGGACGCCGATGCACAGGCCTCCCTGCTGGCACACGACTGGCCGGGCAATGTGCGGGAACTCGAACACCTGGTGGGGCGTAGCGCGCTGAAAGCGCTGGCGGGTGTGCCCGGGCGGCCACGCATCCTGAGCCTGACGGCTTCACATCTTGATTTACCCGCCCCGGCCAGCTGGGGCGCATCAGCCCCGGACGCGTCTGGCAGCAAGGACGCCGCGGTCCAGGAGGGTATGCCCGACGCGGGCGGCGCTGCGCTGCCTGTGGATTTGCGTACCTCGATGGAATGGCACCAGCGCCAGCGCATAGCGGCCAGCCTGGCGCGGCATCACAACAACTGGGCGTCGGCCGCGCGCGAACTGGGCCTGCACCGTGCCAATCTGGTCAGGTTGGCGAAAAGGCTGGGTCTTCGCGGGGAAGTCGGGAGCCCGCCTGACAGGCCACGTCCGGGTGTCCAAAACCCGCCGAAACAGGGAGTCTGAAAGCGGACAGCGGTTCGGCCCAGGCCCGGGCAACGTCCTCGGGTTGGTCAGACTCCTGCCGTGTGCCGTGTGCCGTGTGCCGTGTGCCGGAGGCCCTGTTTTCAGCAAAGGCGTCCGAAGAAGGCCCGAAAAAAAAGCCGCCAGGACTTTGCAGTCCTGGCGGCTTTTTGGATGGGAGCCTGTTGTAGGTGGGCGCTTTGAGGTGGAAGGCTTACTTGTTCCCACCACCGCCGCCGCCGCCACCACCGCCGCCGCCGCCACCGCCGCCGCCGCCGCCACCGCCGCCGCCACCGCCGCCGCCACCGCCGCCACCGCCACCGCCACCGCCATTACCTCCGCCGCCGCCGTTACCGCCACCATTGCCGCCGGCGTTACCGCCACCGCCTCCCGCGCCGCTACCGCCGCCTTTGCCGCCACCGCTGCCCGCCGCGTTGCCGCCTTTTGCGTTGCTGGCGGTGCTGCCCGTGGTTTTTCCAGCACTGGCAGACTTTGTTGAGGTGTCAGATTTCTTGCCGGCCTTGTCGGTCTTGGAGGCGCTCACGACGGAGCCCAGCTTGACGCCCATGCTCTGGGCAATTTTCCCCCAGCCCATGCCTTGGCTGCGTTGCCCCAATATGCCGTTCAGCGCTTCCGCAAGCTGCGTGGGCGTGGGATTGGTGATGCCCTGTTTGGCCAGGGAGGTTTGGGCCAGTGAAAGTGCTATGTTGATGTTGCCGTAGCCCATCTTGCTGGTCGAAGGGGAAAGGCTCGCAGAAGGCGCACCCGTGGTGGATTCCAGCGTGATGGTGGAACTGGTGCGAAGCCCGTTGACCAGAGACTGGGCATTTTTGTCGGAACCGGCAAAAGAGCTGTAGCTGCTGGCCAACTTGTCGCCAGCCGGACTGGTGGTGGTTGTCGTTGTGGTGGTGCCGGTAGCGGTTTGCGCCCCGACCAGCCCGCCGGCCAACAGCACGAAGCTGGCAGCGCCCAACGCCACGATGGTTTTTTTGATCAACATTGGCATGACCTTACTTTGAATAAACAGAACTGCGAACTGCAACTCTTCAGAACTCTTATCTTAGAGGTGCAATCCGTGGCGACAGGTAGGTCGGTAGCGCTGTTTCACATTGACACCTTTGACGGGAAAAGTAACAACTCGCCCGGCGATACGCTGCGCTGCGATACGAACGGGGTGTCAGGCCATGCGCCCCTTGTTCTCGACGACGACGCAGCCGGTGATGCGCCACAGCCTGTTCTTCTGCCGCGCCAGGCTGTAAATTGCCAGCCAGGAGTCCCCGCTGGCGTCCGTCATCCGCACCCGCTGGATCGCTTGGTCATCCTTGCCCTCGGGCTTCAGAAAGCCCGCCGAACTTCCACGACAGTGCGTACGCTTTTTTCGTCAGCCGCAGTGAAGGGCATTGCATGGGCTGGCACGCAAAACGCGGGCAGGGCCAAAGCCCAGGCCACGGGCGCAGCCACCGCGCCAGACGCGTAAACAGCAGGTTCGAATGGGGTGTCATCAAGGCGCCTCCAGGGTTGGCGAGAAGAAAAGATGCAGGCGGCTGCGCCTTGATCTTGCAGCAATTTGATACAAAAAATACGCAGCCTGCCGGCCTCCGGATTCATCCGTTCATCCGTCTATTCAATGTATTAAAGCGCCGAGATTGTCCCGCGAGCTTGCGACACCGTCCTGCCGCCGTTGGCCACACGCAGGTGCACGCCAGAACCGGGTCGATGTTAAAAACGCGTCATGGCAACTTCAATCCCACCTGTATGAACAGCGCCAGCGGCGCCGCGTGGTACGCGCAACTTGCCAAGCCCTTCTTTGCGCCGCCGGCTTTCGTGTTTGGACCGGTGTGGACTGTCCTCTATGTCATCATTGCCATCAGCTTTGGCTTTGTGCTGTGGCAGTGCCTCAGGCGACGGCTGCCCTTTGGCGTGCTGCTGCCTTTCATCCTGAACCTGTTGTTCAACGTGGTGTACACCCCGATACAGTTTGGTCTGAAGAACAATGCGCTGGCCAGTGTGGACGCCTTTCTTGTGCTGGTGACGCTGCTCTGGGCGATGGTCGTGATCTGGCGGCGTGCGCGGTGGGTGGTGTATGCCAACATTCCTTACCTGCTCTGGGTGGGCTTTGCCACCGTCCTGCAGTTCAGCATCACCTGGCTCAACCGGTAAAGCACCGCCGTCCCCATGAGTCCGCAAGTCCGCTGTTTGCCTGGTGCTCGGCCACAGCACCGCGGCTCGTCCCAAGCTGCGATCAGTATGGCCGGCTTGGTGGAGCGCGACCATCCGCGGCTGACGGCCCATTTGCGCAGCGGACTGCCGCACCGCAGCGCCAGGGCGAAGTTTCAAGCGCTTGCAGTTGCTCTTCAGATCAGAGCAGTGCAGGGTCTCAGATCCCCAGCAGTTTCTTGGCGCTGTCGAGCGCTTTCAATGACTCGTCGTGCTTGCCTGCCTTGTGGAGCTTCTCCCCTTCGGCGCGCAAGTCCTTGACTTTGCCCATGTCCGCGGCAGACAGCGTGGGGTTGGTGGCCAGTTTGGCGTCGATCGCCTTCATCTCGTTGGGGCAGTGGTAGGCCAAAGCCAGTGAGGACGTCGCCAGGGCCATGGCCGCAATGATGAATTTCATCCGGATATCCCGCTTGCGTCAGAAAATGCTGACGGTTCATGCTAGCAAATACAGCGCCGGCGTAAAAGGGGTGGTCGCCCGCAGAGTCAAGCATGTGCCTGACCTGCCAGCCCCTGTCTGCCGGGGTTTTGTCGGGGAACTGCAGCCCACAAAGGCCGACGCCGGCAGCCCCTAAAATCCAGACTTGTTACAGCAGTTGCAGTTGCCAGGCAGTTCCTTCGCTGTTCAGCCGCTGACCTGCAGCGAGCCCGCAACGCAGCAGCATCCCTGCGCCAACGTCAACCCTACAACCGGCAAGTCCCATGTCCCTTGAAGTTCTTGAAGCCCAGACCGGCAACAACCCGGTCGCCACCATTGTCATCATGCACGGCCTGGGTGCCGACGGTCGCGATTTTGTGCCGATTGCCGAGCAACTGGATTTGTCCAGTGTGGGGCCGGTGCGCTTTCTCTTTCCCAGTGCGCCCGTGATGCCCGTCACCATCAATGGGGGCTATGTCATGCCCGCCTGGTACGACATTCTGGGCGCCGACCTGGCCAAACGTGAGGACGAGGCCGGGCTGCGCCAGTCGCAGGCTTCGATTGAAGCCTTGCTCGCACATGAAAAGTCGCGGGGTATACCGGCCAATCGCATCGTGGTGGCCGGCTTCTCGCAGGGCTGCGCCCTGGCCCTCATGACGGGCTTGCGGCACGGTGAACGGCTGGCCGGTATTGCGGGCCTGTCGGGCTACCTGCCGCTGGCGGACAAGACCGCTGCCGAGCGCAGCGCTGCCAGCCAGGGCCTGCCCATCTTCCTGGCTCATGGCTCCCACGACGGCGTGGTGCCGCTGCCGCGCGCCACGGCCTCGCGCGATGCACTCACGGCCCTGGGCTACCCGGTTGAATGGCACGAATACCGCATGGAGCATTCCGTCTGCCCCGAAGAGGTTGTGGATCTGGAGCGCTGGCTGCGGCGGGTGCTTGCCTGATCCAGGAGCAGGCAACGACTGCAACTCCGGTTCATTGGGTGCGAAATGCTATTGAAAATATAGCAATCCGATGACGGCCCGGTGGAGCGTTCAGGCCGGCTGTGTGATGCGGCGTGGCGGGCGCACGCGCCAAAGCAGAAATACCGCGATGCCCAGGTTCAGCAGGTTCCACGCGATGCCATTGAGGAAGGCGGCCTGGTAGGATCCCGTGAGGTCAAACACCTTGCCCGACATCCAGCCGCCCAGCGCCATGCCGAACATGGTCGCCATGATCACCGTTCCCACGCGCGCGCCGGCTTCCGCCGGCAAAAAATATTCACGCACGATGATGGCGTAGGACGGCACGATGCCCCCCTGGAACAGGCCGAACAGCGCGGCAATCAGGTATAGCGACACCAGTCCGTTGAAGGGCAAAAACATCAGCAGCGCAATGCCCTGCAGGGCCGAGCCGAGCAGCAGCGTGCGCAGGCCGCCGATGCGGTCGCAGATGAGGCCCGACACGAGGCGGCTCACCACGCCACAGGCCAGCATCAGCGACAGCATCTCGGCGCCCCGCGCCGCGCCGTAGCCCAGGTCGGTGCAGTAGGAAACGATGTGCACCTGCGGCATGGCCATGGCCACACAGCACGACACGCCGGCAATGCACAGCAGCACCTGGGCCTTGCCCGGTGGCAGGCCAAAGGGCAGGCTGCTGGGACTGGCCGCAAAGTGGCGGTTGACCGGCGCGGCCACGGCCATCGGCGGGCGCTTGCGCATCAGCAGCGCCAGCCCTGCCATGGTGACCACGCTGAAGAGCCCCAGGCCCAGGTAGGTCTGGCGCCAGCCCACGGCTTCCACAAAATGCTGCACGACAGGCGGCCAGATGGCGCCGCCCACGTAGTTGCCGCTGGCGCACACCGCCACCGCAATGCCGCGCCGCCGCACAAACCACAGGGACGTGTCGGCCAGCAGGGGCGCGAAGGTGGCCGAGCTGCCCAGCAGGCCGACCAGGAAGCCGTGCGCCAGCATGAACATCCAGATGTTGCTGGCCATCGCCGCGGCGGCGTAACCCAGGCCCAGCCCCACCGCTCCTATCAGCAGCGGCACCATCACGCCGAACCGGTCGGCCAGCCGCCCCATCAGCACGCCGCCCAGGCCGAATCCGATCATCAGCAGGGTGTAGGGCAGTGAGGCATCGGCACGCGCCACGCCAAAATCGGCCTGCACGGCCGGCAGTACCACCGGCACCACATACATGCCGCTGGCACCCACCGTCATCAGCGCCAGCGTGATCATCAGGCGTCCCACCGCGTAGCGTGAATCAGCCAGGGCGGAGGGGTCGTGCGGTGCGGTCAGAGGGAACCTCCGGAAGAAGCGTTGATCGGCGAGGCAGTACAGGCTTGGCCCCGGGGCCGGCGTGCAGCGGCAACCGATGTTAACGCCGCTAGACCTGGCCGTCCGGAGCGGCCTGGCAGGTCAGCGATGGACACGAAAAGATCAAATCTGCTGCGTCACCGATTCAAAGCGGCGTTGGCTTGGTTTTTTCGTAGCCCACGGGCGGTTTTCCATCGGCCGCCTGGCGGCCGATCTCCTGGTCGCGGATCATGAACAGGCGTTCCAGATCCTGCAGTGCCTCCTGCTCCGACACGGATACGGCCGTCGGGGCCGCGGGAGTCGGAGGAGTCACCACTGGCGCCGGCGCTGCAGCTGCACCGGGAGTCGCCGGTATTGCCGGCTCCTGCCAGTAGGTCTTGTGGGGCAGGAAGGTGTGAGGGCAGCTCCCGTCCACGTCGAGTTGCCAGGAAACGCCGTGCAGCCAGTCGAAGGCTCGTGGCTCAAAACGTGCAATGTCGGCCAGCAGCGTGTTCTGCAGGGCAAAGGCGTGGGTTATCAGCCGGTCATCCCAGTGCTTCATGATCAGGCGCACATACATGCCGCTGCCACGGCTGCGGCTGGCCACGACCAGCATCTGGGACTCGACCCAGTTAAAGGGTATGCCGTGCCTGCGCAGTACATCGCGCAACAGGACCTGGACTAGCTGGGTGCGGGTGGCGTTTTCCGAGCTATCGTCCTGGCTAAGAGGCATCGCGCGGCTCGTGGGTGCTGCCCTCTGGACCGGCTGGGCTGGAGCCCGGCCGCCAAACAGCATGCGCATCAGATGGTTCATTCTTTACTTACAGGCGCTCAAACGTCGCATTGTCTCTTGCGGGGGAGCCCGGAGTAGCGGGCCTGGGTGTATTGGTTAAAAAGGCTTCGCGGGAAAGTGTCCGCGTTTCAGCGCACGATTTTTATCGTCGCCGAGCTGCCCGGACAAGTCAAGTGAGTTAGCCTGGCGCTACGGTGGGGCGTGGTGTGGCCCACACACCAAAGTTATAAAGTAGCGATTTGTGATTAAAAGCATTGTTCATGGACCAAGTTGCGTCATTTTACTGGCAGACCCCTGCAGAGTCCGGTAAACCGTGCTGGCAAGCGGCTTTTCGCCAGCGCGAAGCGCGGGCCTGTGATAACTTCCACGCCACGACACGGACCTGAGGGAATGACATCATGAACAAGCTGCAGGCGCCCGAGGGCACGCTTTTGCAGGAGCGCCTGAAAGCGCTCACCCCTGCCCGGCTGAAGGGCATGCGCCGCGGCATCGAGAAGGAAAGCCTGCGCGCCCAGCCCGGGGGCGGCCTGGCGCTCACGCCACACCCGGCCGCGCTCGGCTCGGCGCTGACGCATCCCAGCATCACCACCGACTTCAGCGAGTCGCAGATCGAACTGGTGACGGGGGCACATCAAGACGCGGAAGCCACACTGAAAGAACTCACGCAGATCCACCAGTTCACCTACCGTGTGATGCAGGACCTCGGCGATGAAATGCTCTGGGTTTCCAGCATGCCCTGCGGTTTGCCGACCGACGAGACCATTCCGATTGCCCGCTTCGGCTCGTCCAATGTCGGGCGCGCCAAGAGCGTCTACCGCATGGGCCTGTCCCACCGCTATGGCCGGCGCATGCAAACCATCTCCGGCATTCACTACAACTGGTCGCTGCCCGAGGTCACCAGCGAGCAGTATTTTGCGCTGATCCGCAACTTCCGGCGCCACGCCTTTTTGCTGCTTTACCTGTTTGGTGCATCGCCCGCCGTGTGTTCGAGTTTTGTGGCCGGACGCCAGCACGAGCTGCAACAGCTGGCCGATCACACCATGTACATGCCGCACGGCACCTCGCTGCGCATGGGGCGCCTGGGCTACCAGAGCGACGCCCAGGCCTCGCTGGCCGTGAGCTACAACAGCCTCGAAGGCTACGGCGCGTCCTTGCAGGATGCGCTCACCCGGCCCTATCCGGCCTACGAGGCGGTCGGCATCCGCAACCCCGGCGGCGACTACAACCAGCTGGCCACCACGCTGCTGCAGATTGAAAACGAGTTCTACGGCACCATCCGCCCCAAGCGCGTGATCTTCCCCGGCGAGCGCCCGCTGCATGCGCTGCGCGAGCGCGGCGTTGAATACATTGAGGTGCGCTTGATGGACCTCGATCCGTTTGTTCCCGTGGGCATCACGGCGCAAACCATGCGGTTTCTGGATGTGTTTTTGCTGCACTGCCTGCTCACTGACAGCCCGCCCGACACCCCTGCGGAAATTGCCGCGCTGGCGCGCAACCAGCACCGCGCCGCTGCCCGCGGCCGCGAGCCCGGCCTGCTGCTGGAGCGGGACGGCCGCGAGGTGACGCTGGCGGAGTGGGGCACCGCGGTGGTCGCCGAATGCGCACCGATTGCCGCGGCGCTGGATGCCCTCCATGCGGGCGCACCGGGCGGTGCGCAATACAGCGAGGCGCTGGCCGCAGCAAGCGCCGCCTTGCGCGAGCCCGACACCCTGCCATCAGCCCGTGTACTGGCTGCCATGGCCAAAGACTATGACAACTCCTTTGTCCGATTTGCCCGGGCCCAATCCGAAAAAGCCCAGACCATCCTGCGAAGCCTGCCCCTGGCCGAAGCGCAGCATGCCCGTTTCACCGAACTGACCCGGCAATCCATCGCCGAGCAAAAGCAGATCGAAGCCTCGGACAGCATGCCCTTTGAGGTGTATCGGCAGCAGTATGTGTCGGCGGAGCGCTTGGGCATACCGGGTATGCCTGATGCGCCGGATATGGCGGGCCGCGCAGCGCTCGCAATCTGATCAGGCCGGTGGACTCGCGTCCCCCAGCTTGCGCAAGGCCTCTTCGGCCTGTTCGCACCAGTAGTCGACCGCGTTGTCATAGCTTTCCCACACGCAGCCACTGCAGCCGCGGCCGCAGCAGGTGGTGGGTTCGGGCGGCGGTGCGCGCAGCGTGATGCCGGCGGCGCGGGCGCGCTGCTGCAATGCGCCAATGGCGGCCGGTACGGCAGCGCGGTCGCCCGGCTCGCCGGACGGGGTCTGCGCCTCCATGGCTAGGGTGGGTTTTGCCCTGCCAGGCGCCGGCGGGCATACAGCCCGATGAAAGCCACGCCCAGCACCAGCGCGAACCAGCCCACCAGCGAAGAACTGGCCACGATGCCCTGCATGCCGGGCGAGGTGATGAAGTAGGGGGAAATCAGCACGGCCAGGCCGATGAGGACGCACAGCAGGCCCCGGATCAACAGCTCGTTATTGGCCTTGGTCCGGGTCTGGGTGTTGCTGGGTTTTTGGGTGGGGGCGTTGGGCAGGGGCATGGGAGGTCGGGAAAAAGTGTGAGGAAGAGAAGGAAGACGTGGCGGTGGGGGTGGGGCAGGCGGGGCAGCTTGCGCCGGGCTGTTCAACCCGCTTTTCCCTGATTTTGCTCCATCGCCCGGCCACGGCGCGCAAAGCGTTTCCCCCGCGAGCGGCAGCCGGGCCTGAAGAGGTGACAATTCGGTCATCGTGCCAGGCCGGTTTGCGTGAAACGCAGACCCTGACCCAGACGCGGCAGCCCGGCCCCGAACCAAGAAAGAATATCCCGATGGCCATCCAGTGGTTTCCCGGTCACATGCATCTGACCAAAAAAGCGATTCAGGATCGCATCAAGGAGATTGATGTCGTGATCGAGTTGCTCGACGCGCGCCTGCCCGGCTCCAGCGCCAACCCCATGCTGGCCGAGCTCACCAGCGCCAAACCCGCGCTCAAGGTGCTCAACAAGCAGGACCTGGCCGACCCGGCGCGCACCGCGCTCTGGCTGGCGCATTACAACAGCCTGCCGGCCACGCAGGCGATTGCGCTGGATGCGAGTGAAACCACGCCCGCGCGCCGCCTGATTGACGCCTGCCACGCGCTGGCGCCCACGCGCGGCAGCATGGTCAAGCCCATGCGTGTGCTGATCTGCGGCATTCCCAATGTCGGGAAGTCCACGCTGATCAACACCCTCACCGGCAAGCGCGCCACCAAAACCGGCGATGAGGCCGGCATCACCAAGCTGGAGCAGCGCATTGTCCTGGCTGATGGCTTTTACCTGTACGACACGCCCGGCATGCTGTGGCCCCGCATCATCGTGGCCAAAAGCGGCTACAACCTGGCCGCCAGCGGCGCCATTGGCCGCAACGCGTTCAATGAGGAAGAGGTGGCGCTGGAGTTGCTCGACTACCTGATCAGGGACTACCCCGGCCTGTTGACTGCGCGCTACAAGGTGGAAGTCCCGCCAGGCATCACCGATGAGCAACTGCTGGAGGAGATCGGCCGCAAGCGCGGCGCGGTGCTGTCAAAGGGGCGCGTCAACCTGCAGAAGGCGGCGGAAATCGTGATCCATGAGTTCCGCGCGTCCACGCTGGGCCGCATCACGCTGGAGACGCCCGAGGAGTTTGCCCAATGGCTGGCCGCCGGGCAGTTGATGGATGCCGAAAGGCAACTGAAAAAGGACAAGATCGAAACCGATCGCCTGATCCGCTTCAAGAAGATTCCACGGCCGCAGAAACCCCGCACGCCGCGGCTACCGGATCCCGACGAGCCGGCAACGCCGTAAGCGGCAGCCAGCAACGCGGCCGATGCAGTTTCTTGTTTTCCTGCGCGACAACGCCCGCTGGCTGGGCGGCGGGTTCCTGCTTTTTTTCTTCTCCTCGTTTGGGCAGACATTCCTGATTTCGCTGTCGGCCGGTGACATCCGCCTTGAGTACGGACTCTCCCACGGCGGGTTTGGCTCGCTCTACATGGCAGCCACCCTGGCCAGTGCCTTCACGCTGCCGCGACTGGGCCACCTGGCAGACCACCACAGCGCGAAAAAGCTGGCGCTGGTCATGCTGCCCATGCTGGCGCTGGCGGCCGCCGGCATGGCGCTGTCGCACCACGTTGTCACGCTCTTTGTGACCATTTACCTGCTGCGCCTGTTGGGCCAGGGCATGATGTCCCACCTCGCGTTCACCACCATGGCGCGCTGGTTTTCCGCGCAGCGGGGCCGGGCGATCTCGCTCGCCACGCTGGGCCTGAACACCGGCGAGGCAGTGTTGCCGCTGGCGTTTGTGGCGCTGGCCGCGTCGCTGGGCTGGCGCAACACCTGGTGGCTGGCCGCCGGTGCCTTGGTGCTGGTGGCGTTGCCCCTCATCGCTACTCTGGTTTCAGTCGAGCGCGCCCCGAAGGCCTCTGACCCCGTGGCCCGCGTGACAACGGCGCGTGACTGGAGCCGGTCCGAAGTGCTGCGCGACCCGCTGTTTTATGCGGTGATGCTGGCCATGGTGCCGCCGGCCTTTATCGGTAACACCATTTTTTTTCACCAGGTCTACCTGGTCGAGTTGCGCGGCTGGTCGCTCACAGCGTTTGCTTCTTCCTTCACGCTGTATGCGCTGATGACGATTGCCTTCACGCTGATCTCGGGCCAGCTGATAGACCGTGTGGGGGGCCTGAGGCTGTTGCCTTTTTACCTGCTGCCGCTGGGGCTGGCGCTGCTGCTGCTGGGGTCTGTGCAAGCCGCCTGGAGCATGTTCGCCTTCATGGCGCTGTACGGTGTGTCCAACGGCTTTTCCCTTTCGCTCTACGGCTCGCTGTGGCCCGAGCTTTATGGCCTGCGGAATCTGGGCGCCATCCGTGCCGTGATCCTTTCCATGCTGGTGTTTGCCTCGGCCGCAGGTCCGGGGCTGGGCGGGCTGCTGATTGACGCGGGCGTCAGCTATCCGGCGCTGATTGTCGGGCTGGGCGTTTATTGCGTGGTCATTTCCATGGTGATGCTGCGGGTGACACGCCGGCTGAGGGCGCGGGCCTGAAGTTCGGCAAGGTCCGGAAAGCGCAGGTCATGGCGAACGGGTTTTTGCAGATTGAAGCCGGTCAGGCAGTCATGGAACAAACCCGACGCATCGCGCAAGCGCGGACAGCGCATTTGCTGAGCCGCACTGATGCCCTTATAGTGGCTTCTCACCGTTTTCGCGCCCGCATACCGCCCTGGCAGATGCGAGGCCGCCATTCAGGGGCATTCTTTGATGACTGAAACCCAACCCGCTCAGATCAACCCGTCACGCTTCGGCAGCGGACAATCCGTTCGCCGCCTGGAAGACGATGCGCTGCTGGCCGGGGCCGGCCAGTACACGGACGACTTGACCCTGCCGGGCCAGACCCAGCTCTTTTTTGTGCGCTCACCCTATCCCCACGCCCGCATCGTGTCGCTGGACACCGCGGCAGCGCTGGCCATGCCAGGCGTGCTGCAGGTGGTCACTGGGGCCGATCTGGTGGCGGCCGGGGTCAAGCCGATTCCCGGTGCCAGCGGCTTTACGCGCGCCGACGGCTCGCCCTGCGCCGCGCCACCACGGCGCGCGCTGGCCCACGAGCGCGTGCGTTTTGTCGGCGAGGCGGTGGCCGCCGTGGTGGCGCAGACACTGCAGCAAGCCCGCGACGCGGCGGAAGCCATTGCCGTCGACTATGAAGAGCTGCCCATGGTCGTGGACATGAACGACGCGATGGCTCCCGGCGCCCCGGTGCTCTGCCCCGAAGCACCGGATAACATTGCCGCCGAAACGCGCTACGGCAATGCCGAAGCCACCGCCGCAGCCTTTGCCAGCGCCCACCACGTGGTGGCGCTGGACCTGGTCAATCAGCGGCTGGCTCCGCTGAGCCTGGAGCCGCGCTCGGTGCTGGCCGCTTTTGACACCACTTCGCAGCGACTGACCATCCGCATGAGCACCCAAATGCCTTCCGGCGTGCGCGACTCGGTGTGCGACGCGCTGGGCATGGCGAAGGAGCAGCTGCGCGTGGTGGTGGGCGATGTGGGTGGCGGTTTCGGCATGAAAACCGGGGTCTACCCGGAAGATGTCGCCGTTGCCTTTTGCGCCCGCGCGCTGCAGCGCCCGGTGAAATGGGTGGCCGACCGCAGTGAAGAATTTGTATCGAGCACACACGGCCGTGACCTGCAAAGCCACGCCGAACTGGCGCTCGACGAACACGGCAAGATACTGGGCCTGCGCCTGGCCTCGCTGGCCAATGTGGGCGCGTATGCCACCGGCGCGGGCGTGGTCATCCAGTTGATGATCGGCCCCTGGGTGCAGACCAGTGTGTATGACATCCAGACCATCGACTTTCATTTCAGGGCCGTGCTGACGAACACCGCGCCCACCAGCGCCTACCGGGGTGCGGGCCGCCCTGAAGCCATCTTCACGATCGAGCGGCTGATGGACGAAGCCGCCCGCCAGACCGGCATCGACCGGATCGAGCTGCGCCGCCGCAACTTTATCCAGCCCACGCAAATGCCCTACAAAAACCCCATGGGCCAGACCTACGACACGGGCCGCTTCGAGTCGGTGATGGACCAGGCGCTGGTGCTGGCCGACTGGCAGGGTTTTGATGCACGTGCCGCCGAGTCGGCACGCCGCGGTCTGCTGCGCGGCCTGGGCATCGCGACCTTCCTGGAATGGACCGGCGGCAATGCGCTGGAAGAAAGCGTCACTGTGGAGATCAAGGCCCCCACATCAGGCACCGACGGCATCATTGAAGTTTTCTCGGCCGTCAACGCCATGGGGCAGGGCATTGCCACCTCGCTGGCGCAACTGGTGGTCGATGCGTTTGGCGTGCCGATGGACAAGGTCCGCATCGTGCTGGGCGATACCGACCGCGGCAATGGTTTTGGCAGCGCTGGTTCGCGCTCGCTGTTCACCGGTGGCTCGGCTGTACGCATAGGCGCCGAGCGCACCATCGACAAAGCCCGGCAACTGGCGGCCAAGGAGTTTGAGGCGGCCGAGCAGGACATCACGTACGCCGACGGCAGCTTCAAGGTGGCGGGTACCGACCTGAGCATCGATTTGTTTGCGCTCGCGGCGCGTCAGAGCGACCAGCGCATCTTCATGGACTCGACCACCGCCGTGGCCGGGCCGTCCTGGCCCAATGGCTGCCACATCTGCGAGGTCGAGGTCGACCCGCAGACTGGCCACGTGGCGGTGGTGGCCTATGCGTCCGTCAACGACGTGGGCCGCGTCGTCAACCCGATGATCGTGCGCGGCCAGCTCGACGGCGGAGCCGTGCAGGGCATAGGCCAGGCGCTGTGCGAGCACCTGGTGTATGACCGTGAAACCGGCCAGCCCCTGACGGGCAGCCTGATGGACTACGCCGCCCCGCGCGCTGACAATGCGCCCGACTTCAAAACCGAACTGGACCCCTCCACTCCCTGCCTGAACAACCCGCTGGGCGTCAAAGGCGTGGGCGAACTGGGCACCATAGGCGCCGGGCCCACGGTGGTCAATGCCGTGGCCGACGCGCTGGCACGCCGCGGCATGGCGGCGCAGGCCCGTCAGTTGCAGATGCCGCTGTCACCCTCCCGGCTCTGGCATTTGATGCAGGGCTGAGGTTCATCAATTTCTCCGGCTTTACGAAGGCAGGCGGCTTTCATCGCCGGCATCCGGCTCGGCGCAGCGCTTCAGGATTTCCGCGCGCGCGGCGTCGCGCAACCGGATCGACGCTGACCAGTCGTCACCATCGGGTTGAATCGGGGAACTGACCAGCACGCTGATCGGTACGCGGCGGGGGAACCACTGGCCGGCACGCAGCACGGAGCGCGTGCCGCGGATCGTCACCGGCACCACGGGCACGCCGGCCTGCGCTGCCGCAGAGAACGCGCCCGCATGGAACGGCAACAAGCCTGGCACACGCCTGAACGTTCCTTCCGGGAAAAACAACATGGCGGTTTCGTCGCAAACGCTGCGCGTCACCCGCGCGACGTCCTGCGCCCCGCGCTGCGCGTCGTCGCGGTCTACAAACATGGCGCCGAGGCCTTGCAAGTAGACCCGTGAGATGAACTGTTTCTGCAGTTCGAGCTTGGCGACAAAGCGGACATGGCGCGGCAGTGCGGCGACCAGGGTTATGCCATCCAGGTAGCTCGCATGGTTCGCCACCACCACACAGCTTGCCTCGCGCGGCAGATTCGCCAGCCCCTCGGCCGCAAACGGGAGCCCGGACAAACGCAGGAACAGCCGGGCTGCATGGTGACTCAGGGCCCAGCTCCAGGACAGCTTGGGCAGCACGGCGGTCAGCGCCCACGTAATAGGCGCAAGCAGCCAGAACAGCAGCCAGACATAGCCAGCGTAGGCTATCTCCGCTACGACGCGCCCGGCACGCCGCAGTTGCGGCAGTCTCGCCTGCCAGGCAAAGCGCGCGATCTGCTGCCATGGCGCCGGCTGCGTGGCCGAAGCGCCTCCGGTCTCGTACAGTTCGCGGCTGGCCGCGCGACGAATCTTGCCGCTGGAGGTCTTCAAGACCGTGTGCGGCGGCACCAGGACCACGTCGTCCGGCGGCGCACCGAGCACGCCGACCGCGGCGCTGTTGATCTGGCGGCGCAGCTGCGCCAGCGCCTCGGGCGGCAGGCCACGGGTTTCCGCCATGACAACGACCCGCTCGCTGCGTGTCATGGGGTCCGGGCTACCGAACACGGCGACGCAGCCCTTGCGGACAGAGGGAATCGCGCCGACGGCCTCCTCCAGGTCGTACGGGTAGATCTGACGGCCGCCCCGAATGATCACGTCCTTGGCCCGCCCGGTGATGTAGACGTCGCCTTGTGCCATGTAGGCGTAGTCGCCCGAGTCCAGCCACTCGCCATCAAACAGCCGGCGCGTCTCTTTCGGGTTGCGGAAGTAGCCGCTGGTGGCCGACGGACCCTTGAACAGCAGACGCCCTTCCTGGCGTTCCGCCACCTCACATCCCGTCGCGTCGACCAGGCGGACCTCATGGCCCGGCAGCGGCCGTCCGCACGCTACGACCAGCCGCACGCCAGACGTGCTGCTCGCCGCGGGCAGTGCGCGGCCCGAGTGCGAGAACGCTTGCGTATCGATGCGGTCGACCAGCAGACCCCGTCCCTGCGGCGGGAAGGTCAGGCCCAGCGTTGCCTCCGCCAGTCCGTACACCGGCGCCAGCGCTTGCGGCCGCAGCCCGTAGCAGGCGAAGCGTTGCTGAAACTCCTGCATGGTCGTCGCGCTGACCGGCTCGGCGCCGTTGAACGCAAAGCGCCAGCTGGACAGGTCGAGCCCCTCCAGCGCGGCCTCGTCGAGCTTGCGCAGGCACAGCTCGTAGCCGAAGTTGGGCCCGCCGGACAGCGTGCCGCGGTGCCGGTGCACGGCCCACAGCCAGCGCTCGGGTCGCGCGAGAAATGTCAGCGGCGACATCACCACCAGCGGGTATGCGTAATACAGGCTGCCCAGCCAAGCCCCGATCAGCCCCATGTCGTGGTACAGCGGCAGCCACGAGACGAAGACGTCTTCGGAGCTGACTTGCAGGGCCTGCCCCATGGCCCGCAGGTTGGCCAGCAGGTTGGCGTGCGTCAGGACCACCCCCTTGGGACTGCTGGTACTGCCGGAGGTGTACTGCAGCAGGGCAATATCGTTGGCATGGGCGGTGACGCGTTCCGGGGAGGCGGTGGACGCGGACAGTTCTTCCACCGTGCAGACCATGCGCAGCGACGGCACCTGGGACTTGAGCAGCGTCGCCAGCACCCTGGCCCGCGGCACAGTGATCAGCGCCGTGGCCAGCGCATTGGTGAGGATGCCGACGTGACGCTGCAGGTGCTCCTCGATCTGCGCCGCCCGCGCTGGCGGGTAGATTGGTACCGGAATGCCGCCGGCCAGCAGAATGCCGGCGAAGCTGAAGAAGTACTCCGGGCCGGTCGGCAGCATGAGCGCCACCGGCTGACCCGGCTGAAAGCCGCGATCCAGCAGCCCCGCAGCGACGCCAGCGGCGCCCTGCTGCAAGTCGGCGTAGCTCAGGCGCGTCGGTGCGGCGCTGTCGCCGTTGTCGATCGCAATGTGCTCGCGCTGCGGATGAGCCCGCACGTGCCAGTCGAGCACCTCCTGCAGGGTCGCCGCCGCGTGCGGCGCTTGCGAGACGCGTTCGGGCACCGCAAGCCGCCGTGCCTGCTGCACTGGCGCCTGGGGTGAGCCCCGTGCGGCAAGCAGCGCACGCAGCAGGTCTCGAGGCGCTTCGGCCGTGCTCAGCATATGCTCCGGCGGGCGCACGCCGAACGCGCGTTCGAGGCGCATCAACAACTCCACGCGCGCCAGGCTGTCCAGGCCAAGGTCTTCCTCCAGCGAACTGTCCAGCGTCACCAGGTCCGTGTCCTTGCGGCCCGGGTGGAGTTCGGTCAAGACTTCCCGCACGATCCGCAACACAGCCTCGTCGGACACTGCGCGGGAAGGCGAGTCTACGTTCATGGGCTGATTACCCTTGCTGCATGGGGCCCTCGTGTTGAGGCGCCATCAAGCTTCTTTCCGTCCGCGAGACCATTCGTTGCCGATCTCGACGGTCCCGGCGAGAAAGAACAGGATGACGGCTTCGAAGCAGGGCATGTCCCCGGTCGGGCACGCGAATGAATCAGCGCACGCCCGGAACCGGGATCTGGGCCGGGGGAATAACATTGTAGGCCTGCGGGCTCCGCAATAGGGCTTTCGTGGAACTCATCTGGTACCCCTGAAGACGTTGCGGGTTTAGCAGAAATCTGACCGCGGTTTGCCTTGATCACCGTTCAGGACGGCCTAAGAACCTGTTTACGATCTAAACGGGGCCGCGTTGGGGTGCAATCGGGATGAGTGGGGCGCCCGAGTCCGCCGTATGGGCTAATGCCCATGCAAGGGCCCGGGTGGCTCAATCGCCCGATTTCACCCCAACCCGAAGGGCAAGCGCCTTCTCGGGCGGTCTGCAGCGTTGCGGCGCTTGCCCATAGCCCAAGCTATGGGCGGCGCACCGCGCCTTGCATCCCATCCCGAAAGGTGCTTGCGCGGCCCCGTTTAGATCGTAAACAGGTTCTAAGAGCCACCCCTTTCAAGGTCTTGCTCCAGAGACAGCGGTAATCTTCTGCTCCACATGGAAATTGTGGAGAGAAATGGATGTTGGAAGCAGTACTTGCCCGGTTCGAACAACAGGGCAGCCTGATGGACTACGCCGCCCCGCGCGCTGACAATGCGCCGGACTTCAAAACCGAACTGGACCCCTCCACCCCCTGCCTGAACAACCCGCTGGGCGTCAAAGGCGTGGGCGAACTGGGCACCATAGGCGCCGGGCCCACGGTGGTCAATGCCGTGGCCGACGCGCTGGCGCGCAGCGGCATGGCGGCGCAGGCCCGTCAGTTGCAGATGCCGCTGTCACCGTCCCGGCTCTGGCATTTGATGCAGGGCTGATCAATTTCTGAGCACCGCGTTGCAAGCCAGTACTGGCGCGGTGTTGCCGGGTTGTTAGTGACCTTATCCACAGGGTGGCCCACAGAAGCGGGGGGTAATTCCGTTGCTATCTCGCATCGCATTGGAAATCGAATAAGGCTGCGCCGGAAAAAACCGGAACGCCAACGGCCGCCTGGTCATCCAATGGACAGGAACAGCCATGAACACCTCACCAGCGCCGCGCTCCATGCCCACAGAAGCCCGTTCGCACGCAGAGCTGGTCAGCCTGTCCGTAGCCGGTAACGATCCGGCGTGCACGGCCCGTGCCGTCGACAAGCGGCCAGCGCAGCCGCAGGGGCATCGTTCACCGGATGGAGGCAAGGCATGAGCATGAGCACCTGGCAAGTGTTGCTGCAAGCGCGCGAGGAAGTTGCTGGCGGCACGATGGCGTTTTATTTTCAGCGGCCGGATGGTTTTGCTTTCAAGGCCGGCCAGGCGATTGATCTGATTCTTCCAGCTGCGGTGGCGCCCGGCGGGCAAAACCAGCGGCATACCTTTTCCCTTGTGAGTGCGCCGTTTGAGCACGAACTGGTGATCGCGACACGCATGCGCGACAGCGCATTCAAGCGGGCGCTCAAGATGTTGCCCATTGGCGGGCTGGTGGACATTGAAGGGCCTTTCGGTTCCCTCACCCTGCATAGCGAGCGCACAAGACAGGCGATATTCATCGCGGGTGGCATTGGCATTACCCCGTTCATGAGCATGTTGCGCCAGGCAACGCATGATCGGCTGCCACAGGAGATGGTTCTGCTCTATTCCAATCGGCGCCCAGAAGATGCGGCCTTTCTTCTGGAACTGCAGGACCTCGAGCGGCAGAACGTCAATTTCCGCCTGTTGCCGACCATGACGGAGATGGGCAAGTCCCTTATGCCGTGGCAAGGACAAACCAGCCACGTCACCGAAGATCTGTTGAGAAAAACCATGAGCGGTTTTCTGAAACCCGTTTTCTATGTGGCGGGACCACCCGGCCTGGTCGCTGCCGTGTGCGACATGTTGAATCGAGTCGGTGTCAATGACGACGACATTCGCAGCGAAGAGTTTTACGGGTACTGAGGTTTTACGGGCACTGAGTATTCGGAGTCGCTTGCGCCGTGGCGAACGAGGACTGGCCGGGCGATGTCTTTTTTTCTTTTGCCTCGTCGACTGACAGAGAAAAATCCGGAACGCCGCAGGCACCATGACCATCCAATGGACAGAGACAGGAGCAGATATGAACACCTTGCAATCAGTGCCCACCGTGCCGTCCGACGTCAGTTCGGACGCAGAGCTGGTCAGCCTGTCCATAGCCGGTAACGATCTGGCGTTTGCCCAGATCATGCGGCGCTACAACCGTTTGCTCTTTCGCACGGCGCGCAGCATCCTCAAAAGCGAAGACGACACGCAAGACGCCTTGCAGGAGGCTTATTTGCGCGCCTGGCGTGCGCTGGCCACCTTTCGCGCCGAGGCCAGGCTTTCCACCTGGCTGGTGCGCATCGTCGCCAACGAGGCACTGGGGCGGCTGCGGCGCAATGGTGCGCAGACTGCCCGCGTCGTGCCGCTGAGCGCCAGCGTGGATGCCGATGACGAAACCCCGGAGATGCAGATGCAAGCCAACCCGAATGACCAGCCGGAGCCATCCGTCATGCGTGCGCAGATACGCCAGCAGATTGAAGCCCGGATTGACACCTTGCCCGATGCCTTTCGCACCGTGTTCATGCTCAGGGGGGTTGAGGAGATGAGTGTGGAAGAAGTTGCACTGGTGCTGGGCATACCCGAAGCGACGGTGCGGACCCGGTTTTTTCGTGCCCGCAGCATGTTGCGCGAAGGCCTGTCACGCGACATCGACATGGCCGTTGGTGACGCCTTTTCATTTGCCGGCGCGCGCTGCGACCGCATTGTGGCGGGCGTGCTGGCAAAGATTGCCCACGAGCGTGAATCCTCTCGCCCGTGATCCGTGAAGTCCGTTATTTGTGAACCGTTTTTGTCCACTGGAGATTGCCATGTCGTTTTTTCAAATGTCCACGCCCATCGCTGCACGGCGACTTTTTTTGGGCCGCTCCGGCGGTCTGGTCTTGTCGGGGGCAGCGATTGCGCTGCTTGCAGGCAATGACGCGCTGGCCGCCAAGGCGGGCGGCTCCAAAGCCGGCGACGTGCAAATTCTCAACACCGCCATCGGCGCCGAACTGGAGGCCATCGCGGCCTATCAGCTGGGCGCAGAAAGCAAGCTGCTCACCAAGCCCGTGCTCGATCTCGCCGTCACGTTTCAGGGACACCATAAAGCGCATGTGGCGCTGCTCTCCGGCACGGTCGAAAAGCTGGGCGGCAAACCCGTCATCGCCAAAACCAAATACAACTTTCCGGTGGACCAGCTGAAAACAGAGCTGGATGTGCTCAAGTTCGCCGCCCAGCTGGAGCAGGGCGCCGTGAGTGCCTACCTGGGGGCCGTGCCCCTGTTTGCCAACCGCGACTTGTCCAAGGCGGCCGCCAGTATTCTGGGCGACGAAGCCATGCACTGGGCCATCCTGCGCCAGGCCATTGGCGAAGCCCCCGTGCCGTCGGCTTTTGTGTCGTGAAGCCGCGGCGCCACGCGCTGGCCACCGACCGCGCCGGCTCGTGTCATGGCCTGCGGTGGTGATGCTTCAGGCCGTTCCCCAAACCTCCTGCGCCGTTTCCACCACCAGCCGCAGCTTGGCGCGCTGCGCCTCAACGGCAATGTCATTGCCGTGCACGGTGCTGCTGAAGCCGCACTGCGGTGACAGCGCCAGCTGCTCCAGCGGCGCGTAGCGGGCCGCGGCTTCAATGCGGCGTTTCAGGTCGTCCTTGTCTTCCAGCGAGCCAAACTTGGTGGTGACGAGTCCCAGCACCACGGTCTTTCCCTTGGGCAGGTAACGCAGCGGTTTGAAGTCGCCGCTGCGCGCGTCGTCGTACTCCATGAAGTAGGCGTCGAGGTTCATTTCTTTCAGCAGCGCCTCGGCCACCGGCTCGTAATTGCCCGATGCCGCGTGCGTGCTCTTGAAGTTGCCACGGCACAGGTGCATGGCCAGCAGCATGCCGGGCGGCTTTTGCGCGACAACGAGGTTGATGAATTTGGCGTAGCGGTGCGGCAGCTCATTGGGGTCGTCGCCGCGCTGGCGTGCGGCTTCGCGCATTTTTTCGTCGCACAGGTAGGCCAGGTTGGTGTCGTCCATCTGCACATAGGTGCAGCCGGCGGCGGCCAGCGAGCGCAGCTCGTCACCGTAGGCGTTGGCCACGTCCTGGTAGAACTGCGGGTCCAGCTCGGGGTAGTGCTCCTTGCTGATGCCGGCCCGGCCGCCGCGAAAGTGCAGCATGGTCGGTGACGGAATGGTCACCTTGGGCGTATTGCCTGCCGATACCTGGCTCTTGAGGTACTGGAAGTCGGCCAGCTGGATGTCCTTGACGTGGCGCACCTTGTCAATCACGCGCATCACCGGCGGGGCCAGCTCCTGCGAGCCGTCGGGCCGGATCACGGTCACCGGGATGTCGGTTTTCACGCCGCCGATCTGCTCCAGAAAGTCAATGTGAAAGTAGGTGCGGCGAAACTCGCCGTCGGTGATGCTTTTCAGGCCCACGTCTTCCTGGAATCTCACAATCTCGGTGATGGCCCGGTCTTCCACCTGGCGCAACTGCTCGGGCGTGATCTGGCCCTGGGCTTTTTGTTCGCGGGCTTCCAGCAAATATTTCGGGCGCAAAAAACTGCCCACGTGGTCATAGCGCGCGGGCAGGTGAGGGGCGGTGTTGCTCGTGTTGCTCATACGGAGTCCTTGGTTGAGGCGGTGATTAACTTGCATGTTAAGGCATTGATCAACTCTTTCAATGAATACAAAAACTGGTGAAAACACCTAGAAATGGCTATTTCCAGTTGATTTTTCGTCTTTTATGTATACAGTGCGTATCCATGAAAGCCGAAAAACCCTCCTTTCCGCTCAACGCTTGGTACGCCGCGGCCTATGACGTGGAAGTCGTGCGTGCGCTGTTGCCACGCACCATCTGCAAGCAAAAACTGGTGATGTTCCGCAAGACCGACGGCACAGTGGCCGCGCTGGAAGACGCCTGCTGGCACCGGCTGCTGCCGCTGTCCATGGGCCGCCTCGACGGCGATGAGCTCACCTGCGGCTACCACGGCCTGGTCTACAACGCCCAGGGGCGCTGCACCCACATGCCGAGCCAGGAAACACTGAACCCTTCGGCCTGTGTGCGGGCTTACCCGGTGCTCGAAAAACACCGCTTTGTCTGGGTCTGGCCGGGTGATCCGGCCAAGGCCGACCCGGCGTTGGTGCCCGACCTGCACTGGAACGACGATGCCGAATGGGCGGGCGACGGAAAAATGATCAAGGTGAAATGCGACTACCGCCTGGTGGTGGACAACCTGATGGACCTCACGCATGAGACCTTTGTGCACAGCTCCAGCATTGGCCAGCGTGCGGTGGCCGAGGCGCCCTTCGTAGCCACGCACGGCGACCGCACGGCCACCGTGACGCGCTGGATGGAAAATATTGACGCGCCGCCTTTCTGGGCCGGGCAGATCAATCACTCCCTGGGTTACCAGGGCCCAGTGGACCGCTGGCAGGTCATCAAATTTGAAGCGCCCTGCACCGTGACGATTGACGTGGGTGTGGCCGAGGCCGGCACCGGCGCCGTGCCGCCCGGCGGCAATGCAGGCGATGCGTGCTTGAGCAACCGCAGCAGGGGCGTCAACGGCTTTGTGCTCAATACCATCACGCCCGAGACCGACGGCACTTGCCACTACTTCTGGGCCTTCGCCCGCAACTACTGTCTGGGCGAGCAGCGCCTCACGCATCAGTTGCGCGAGGGCGTGGCCAGCATCTTCCGCGAAGACGAGCATGTGCTGGAAGCGCAGCAGATCGCCATGGACGAACACCCGGACCACCAGTTCTACAACCTCAACATCGACGCCGGCTCGATGTGGGCCCGCAAGCTGATCGACAAGATGATCAGCAAAGAGGCGCGACCTTCGGCAGTGATCCCCATCAGGAGTGCGGCATGAACCTCTCTGTCATTGCGGGCCTGACCCGCAATCCATGCCACGCCTGCCGCGTTGGCCTGACAGCCTGGATGCCGGGTCAAGCCCGGCATGACAGCGTATGAGTGCTATCAAAAATAGAGCTATTGACGTCGACACAGCAGGGGCTGAGGGCCAAATTGGCACTGAAAGTGCACAGGTACGGGCGCTGCTGAAGCTGCGCGAGCTGATCCTCTCGGGCGAACTGGCCGGCGGCACCCGCATTGCCGAACTGGCGATTGTCGAGCGCCTCGGTGTGTCGCGCACGCCGATACGCGCGGCGCTGATGCGGCTGGAGCAGGAGGGCCTGCTCGAAGCGTTGCCCAACGGCGGTTATGCGGTCCGGACCTTTTCCGAGCGCGACATTGCAGACGCCATTGAGCTGCGCGGCACGCTGGAAGGCTTGCTGGTGCGGCTGGCGGCCGAGCGGGGCGCGCCGGCGGTGGTGATGGGCGAGGCCAAAGACTGCCTCAAGCAGGTGGATGCGGTGCTGGCCCAGCCCGCGCTGAGCGACGAGGCTTTTTCCGCCTATGTGGATTTGAACGAACGCTTTCACACGCTGCTCTATGAGATGGCCGACAGCCCGGTCACCGTGAAACAGCTGGAGCGTGTGGTCAGCCTGCCGTTTGCGTCGGCTTCGGCCTTTGTCGTGGTGCAGTCCAACTCGCCGCAGGCGCGCGACATGCTGGTGGTGGCGCAGGACCAGCACTGGCAGGTACTCGATGCCATTGAGCGCGGCGAGGGCACGCGCGCCGAAGCCCTGATGCGCGAGCACTCGCGCCTGGCGCAGCGCAACCTGCGCCGTGCGCTGTCGGGCCAGGGCTCGGCCATGCCGGCCTCGATGAAAGCCATGAAGCTGATCCGCCGGCGCGGCTGACCACCTCTGACCACTTCTGACCACCTGATTCCCAGAACATGAAAAGTACCCAGACCTGGCAACCCGCCACCGTTGCCGCCGTCCGCGACGCCACGCCCACCGTGCGCGAATTCGAAATCCGTCCGGCAGAGGGCTCCGCTGCGCCGTGGCAGGCCGGCTCGCATTTGCAGCTGCAGGTGCTGGTCAACGGCAAGGTGCAGACCCGCTCCTATTCGCTGGTGGGCCTGCCCGATGGCGTGAGCTATCGCATTGCCGTCAAACGCATGGACGACGGCCGGGGCGGCTCGCTGGCCATGTGGCGGCTGGCCGTGGGTGACCGGCTGCAGATCAGCGATCCGCAAAACCATTTTCAGCTGGACCTGTCGGCGCCGCACTATCTGATCGTGGCCGGCGGCATAGGCATCACGCCGCTGGTGATGATGGCCCAGCAGCTTCAGGGGCAGTGCCAGAAGTCGGGCGCCACGCTGCGCATGCTCTACGGTGCGCGCACGCAAGAGGAACTGGCGTTTTTGCCGCTGCTGCGCGAGGCGTTGGGCGATGCCCTGCAGACCTTCGTGGCCGGGCGCGGCGAAAGCATGGACCTGGCCGCCGCCATTGGCGCCTTGCCCGCGGGCGGGCAGCTGTATACCTGCGGCCCGGTGTCCATGCTGGAGGCCGTCAGGAAAAGCTGGGCCCAGGCCGGTCGCCCGCTGGCCGACCTTCGCTTTGAAACCTTTGGCAGCAGCGGCCGTTTTGCTGCCCAGGCCTTCAGGGTGCGGGTGCCGCGCCATCAGGTCGACATCATGGTGCCGGCCGACACCACGCTGCTGGACGCTCTGGAGAGCGCCGGCGTGGAAAGCATTTTTGATTGCCGCCGCGGCGAGTGCGGCCTGTGCGCGATGGATGTCCTCGCGCTGGACGGCGAGATCGATCACCGCGATGTGTTTTTGAGCGAGCACGAAAAGCAGCAGAACACGCGCATCTGTACCTGCGTATCACGGGTGGTCGGCTCGCTGACCCTGGATTCTTCCTATAGACCAGAGGCCTGAGGGCCCTAACACTGCACTCCCGATACCGTTTTCGAATCCGCTTTTATCCCGTTTTGATCCCGTTCGATTGAGTTCGCATTAATTACCAGGAGACATCCATGAACAAAAGAACCTTTATCCAGGCAGCCGTGATGGCCACCGTGGCGCTCGCCGGCGCGCAAGCTCTCGCGCAGGACAACAAGTTCAGGATAGGCCTGCTCCTGCCGATGACGGGGCCCTTCGCTTCCACGGGCCGGCAGATTGAAGCGGCAGCCAAGCTCTACATGGCGCAGAACGGCGACACCGTCGCCGGCAAGAAGGTCGAGCTGATCATCAAGGACGACACCGGAACACCCGACGTCACCAAGCGCCTGGCGCAGGAAATGATCGTCAACGACAAGGTCAATGTGCTGGCCGGCTTCGGCCTGACGCCGCTGGCACTGGCCACGGCCCCGCTGGCCACGCAGTCCAAAACACCGATGGTGGTGATGGCGGCGGCCACCTCCAGCATCACCCAGGCTTCGCCCTACATCGTGCGCACCAGCTTCACGCTGCCGCAGGTCACCATTGGGGTGGCCGACTGGGCACCCAGGAACGGCATCAAGAAGGTCGTGAGCCTGGTGTCGGACTATGGGCCCGGCATTGATGCCGAGCGCACCTTCAAGGACCGCTTCACCTTCAACGGCGGCACGGTGGTGGACGCCGTGCGCGTGCCGCTGCGCAACCCCGACTTCGCGCCCTTCCTGCAGAAAGTGCGTGATGCCAAGCCCGATGCGGTGTTTGCCTTTGTGCCCTCCGGTGCCGGCTCGGCGCTGATGAAGCAGTTTGCCGAGCGCGGCCTGGACAAGGCCGGCATCAAGCTGATCGCCACCGGCGACGTGACCGATGACGACATCCTGAACGACATGGGCGAGGTGGCCGTGGGGGTGGTGACCTCGCACCACTATTCGGCGGCCCACAAATCACCGTTGAACCAGAAGTTTGTCGAAGCCTTCGGCAAGGCCAACAAGGGACTGCGGCCCAATTTCATGGCCGTGGGCGGCTATGACGGCATGCGCGTGATCTACGAAGCCCTGAAAACCACCAAGGGCGCCGGCGGCGGCGAGGCCTTGCTTGCTGCCATGAAGGGCCAGGTGTTCGAGAGCCCGCGCGGCCCGATCTTTGTCGACGCGCAATCGCGTGACATTGTGCAAAACGTCTACATCCGCAAGGTCGAGAAAGTCGGCGGCCAGCTCTACAACGTCGAATTCGAAACCATCAAGGATGTGAAAGACCCGGGCAAGGCCAGGTAAAACGGGTATGTCATTGGGGTCTGACCCGCAATCCATCGCCGTGTACACGCCAGGATGGATGCCGGGTCAAGCCCGGCATGACAGCTATTTTGGTTGCTTGTCATTGCGGGTCGAGCCCGCAATCCATGATCCCGACTTCTTGACTAACTACCATCACTGATGCTCACCATCCTCTTCGACGGCATCGCCTACGGCATGCTGCTGTTTGTGCTCGCAGTCGGTCTGGCCGTCACCATGGGGCTGATGAATTTCATCAACCTGGCGCACGGCGCGTTTGCCATGGTGGGCGGCTACATCACCGTGCTGCTGATGCAGCGGCTGGGCATGCCCTTTTTGCTGTGCCTGCCGTTGGCTTTTGCGGGCGCGGCGCTGCTGGGCGGTGTACTGGAACGCACGCTGTACCGGCCGATGTACGCCAGGCCGCACCTGGACCAAGTGCTGTTTTCCATTGGCCTGACCTTCATGGCGGTGGCCAGCATGGACTACTTCATGGGCTCGACCCAGCAGATCATCCAGTTGCCTGACTGGCTGCGTGGCCGCACCGAAATCGGCAGCGGCTCGTGGATTCTGGGCATGGGCCACTACCGCCTGTTCATCGTGGCCGTGTGTGCGGCGCTCACGCTGGCGCTGCAGTATGTGCTGGCGCGCACGCGCTTTGGCAGCCGCCTGCGCGCGTCGGTGGATGACCAGCGCGTGGCCGCCGGCCTGGGCATCAATGTCAATGTGGTGTTCCTGTCCACCTTCGCGGTCGGCTCGGGGCTGGCCGGCCTGGGCGGCGCGCTGGGCGCCGAAGTGCTGGGGCTGGACCCGACCTTTCCGCTGAAATTCATGATTTACTTTTTGATCGTCGTTGCCGTCGGCGGCACCTCGTCCATCACCGGGCCGCTGCTGGCCGCGCTGCTGCTGGGCATTGCCGATGTGGCCGGCAAGTACTACATCCCCAAACTCGGCGCCTTCATCGTCTACAGCCTGATGATCGCCATCCTGATCTGGCGTCCGCAAGGCCTGTTTGTGCGCAAAGGCGGCAAGTGATGAACAACAAACCACTCCTGCCGGTCCGGCAGTCCCTGCTGAATGCCTCGCGCTGGAAACCCTGGGAGCCGGTGCTGTGGCTGCTGGCGTTTGCCTCGCCGCTGCTGCTGTCCAGCCATGCGCTGATCATCAATGAAATCGCCATCGTCGCGCTGTTTGCCATCTCGCTGGACCTGATCCTGGGCTTCACCGGCATTGTGTCGCTGGGGCACGCGGCGTTTTTTGGCCTGGGCGCTTATGCCGCCGCGCTGTTTGCCAAACTGGTCATGCCCGATCCGCTGGTCGGGCTGGCGGTGGCGATTGCGGTGTCCACGCTGATGGGCGCCGCCTGCAGCCTGACCATCATGCGCGGCAGCGACCTGACGCGCCTGATGGTCACGCTGGGCATGGGCCTGATCCTGCTGGAGCTGGCCAACAAGCTTGACTGGCTCACCGGCGGGGCCGACGGCCTGCAGGGCGTGCTGATGGGGCCGCTGCTGGGCCGCTTCGAGTTTGACCTGTCGGGCCGCACCGCCGCGTATTACTCGCTGTGCGTCGGCCTGATTCTCTTTTTGCTCGCCCGGCGCCTGGTGCATTCGCCGTTTGGCGCCACCCTGATGGCGATTCGCGACAACCGGCTGCGCGCGATGGCCATCGGCATTCCGGTGCATGCGCGCCTGGCCGTGATCTACACGGTGTCGGCCGGGGTTGCCGGTGCGGCCGGCGGCCTGCTGGCGCAGACCACCGGCTTTGCCTCGCTGGACGTGTTTGACTTTCACCGCTCGGCCGACGTGATGCTGGTGCTGGTGGTGGGCGGCGTCGGCTGGCTGTACGGCGGTATTGCCGGTGCGGTGGTGTTCAAGCTGATGCAGGACATCCTGTCGGCCATCACCCCGCAGTACTGGACGTTCTGGATTGGCCTGTTCCTTGTGGTGCTGGTGCTGGTCGGGCGCGAGCGCCTGCTGCGGCCCTGGACCTGGTTCAGGAGGGCCAAGGCATGAGAACCGATCAGCCCCCTCCGACCGGTCAGGTCGATCAGACCGTGCTGTCGGCCAGCGGCCTGGTGATGCGCTTTGGCGGCATCACGGCCACCAACAACGTCACGCTGAACCTACAAAAGGGTGCGCGCCATGCGCTCATCGGCCCCAACGGCGCCGGCAAGACCACGCTGATCAACCTGCTGACGGGCGTGCTGCAACCCACCGAAGGGCGCATCACGCTGCTCGGGCAGGACATCACCCAGCTGGCCCCCCACCAGCGCGTGCAGCGCGGCATGGTGCGCACGTTTCAGATCAACCAGTTGTTCGATTCGCTGACGCCGCTGCAGACTTTGGCGCTGACGGTCTCGCAGCAGCGCGGCCTAGGTGCCCGCTGGTGGCAGTCGCTGGGCCGCAGCGATGCGGTGGCCGCGCGCTGCGAGCAGCTGCTTGAGCAGTTCCACCTGCTAGAGGTGATGAACCAGCCCACCCGCGTGCTGGCCTACGGCAAGCGCCGCCTGCTGGAAATCGCGATTGCGCTGGCCTGCGAGCCGCGTGTGCTGCTGCTCGACGAGCCCGTGGCCGGTGTGCCGGCCGGCGAGCGCGAGGAACTGCTGCAAACCGTCGCGGCCCTGCCGGCCGACGTGTCGGTGCTGCTGATCGAACACGACATGGACCTGGTGTTCAGCTTTGCCACGCGCATGACGGTGCTGGTCAATGGCACGGTGCTCACCGAAGGCGATCCGGAACAGATTGCGAACGACCCCGAAGTCAAGGCGGTGTACCTGGGCCACGGCGAGGAGGCTCACCATGACTGAACTGCTGAAGGTCGAACAGCTGAGCGCCGGCTACGGCGAGGCGATTGTGCTCAACAACATTTCGCTGGCGCTGGACGAAGGCAAGACACTGGCGCTGCTGGGGCGCAACGGTACCGGCAAGACCACGCTGATCAACACGCTGGCCGGCGCCACGCGCCAGCACGGCGGCAGCATCACACTGGGCGGGCTGGCCTTGCACAAGCTGGCCTCGCACGAGCGCGCGGCTGCGGGCATAGGCTGGGTGCCGCAGGAGCGCAACATCTTCAAGTCGCTGACAGTGCATGAAAACCTGACCGCCGTGGCGCGGCCGGGGCGCTGGACGCCGGAGCGGGTGTACGAGATGTTTCCGCGCCTGGCCGAACGCAAGACCAACCTGGGCACGCAGTTGTCGGGTGGCGAGCAGCAGATGCTGGCGGTGGGCCGCGCGCTGGTGCTCAACCCGCGCCTGCTGCTGCTCGACGAGCCGCTCGAAGGCCTGGCGCCCATCATTGTGGAAGAGCTGCTGCGGGCCATTCGCCGCATCACGCGCGAAGAGGGCTTGTCGGCCATCATCGTCGAGCAGCATCCGCAGGCCATCCTGGCAATCTCCGACAGCGCTGCCGTGCTCGACCGCGGCACCGTGGTGCATGCCGGCACCGCGCGGCAGTTGCGCGAGCAGCCACAGTTGCTGGAGCAGCTGCTGGGGGTGGCGCGCTAGCGCCAATACCGTTCAGTCAAGTTATTCACCCTGAGCCGGAATGACAAAAACGTTGACTTGTCATGGCGGGCCTGACCCGCAATCCATGGATCCCGGATCGGGCCTGCCCCGGACTTGATCCGGGGTCCGGGATGACAACCCAGAGGCAAGGGCTTGACTGAACGGTATTGGCGCTAGCGCCCTTGATCCAGCGCAACACGGGGGCAGCCGGTGCTGCGGTACAGTGCCCCCATGATGAAATGGCAGCAACGCAAACGTCTTGTCACCCGCCGCGGCGTGATGTACTCGCTGGTGCTGTGCCTGCTGATTCTGGGCCTGGGCGGCGTGGGCTTCTGGGTCATCGAGCCGCGCGCCGTCACCTTGAGTGATGGGCTGTGGCTGGCCTTCACCACGGCCGCTACCGTCGGCTACGGCGACATTGTTCCCAGTACCCATCTGTCGCGCGCGTTTGCGGTGCTGGTGGTGCTGCTGGGCCTGGCCGTGTTGTCGCTGGTGACGGCCTCCGTGGCGGCCATGTTTGTTGAAACCGAAGAGCGGCAAATCGAACGCGACCTCATGCACGCCATCGGCGCACTGCGCGTCGAGGTGAAAAGCCTGCACGACGAGTTGCGCGAGCTCAAGGCAGCGCGCGAGGCGGATCCGCCCGTCTGACCGGCCGCCGGCTCGCCAATCTCCGCTCCTGCAAGCGCGGGCCGCACATCTTTTGGTCTACCTTAATGGCCAAAAGCGCATTTCGATACCACTGAAGTCGCGAGGTAAATACCGGGTAAATCTCCGTTCTCCTTACACGGCGTTCACAGAGGCAGGCCAACAATGAACGTACTGAATCAAAGACGCCGGGCACAGACCCGGAAAATAGCGATTCAGAAAGCAGCTCCAAAAAAGCGCTTGCCGACGCCGGAATGACATTCCAGCTTCTGCAAATGGCTCTTGAGTTGTTGGTTATCCAATCCAAAGCAGGAGACCCCATGAAATCAAAACTTTTAACCGCCTCACTATTGGCGTCCGCCATGTTTGCCGGCCTGGGCGTCGCCCCGGCGATGGCGCAAACGACCTACACGCCCGGCATTGACCAGACGCAGGCGGCGATCAGCACGCGCATCCAGGAAGGTCTGGCCTCGGGCCGCATCACGCCGTCGGAGGCGCAGGCGCTTTACCGCCGTGACCGCGAGATCCAGATGCGCGAAAACCAGTTCAAGGCCAACGGCGACGCCTCACCCCAGGAGCGCCAGCAACTGCGGGCCGACCTCAGCTTCCTGAGCGCTGAAGTCGAACGCCTGATTGCCAACCGCGACGTGGTGGGCCAGCCCGGCTACCCCGGCTACCCCGGCTATCCCGGCAATACCCCCGGCATCGACAATCGCCAGATCAATATCGGCGAGCGCATTGACGAGGGCGTGCGCACCGGCCGCATCACCCGGCGTGAAGCCGACAGGCTGTACAGCCGCGAGCGCCGCATTGCACGCCATGAGGCCGCCTTCAAGTCTGACGGTGTGGTGACCCAGCAGGAACGCCGCCAGCTGCGCAGTGAACTGACCGCGCTGCGCCAGGAGGTGGAGCGCATGATGCACAACCGCCGTGAACGCGGTTAGGAAGCACTGAGAAGGCATCAGGCGCGCGCACGCGCAGCGCTTGATGTGTCTCAAGTCGAAGGCATGAAGCCATCAAGCCAGGCAGCCTGGCCCGAGAGGGTCGAGCTGACTGGCTTTCTTCTTTCAGGCAGTTTTTTCAGGCATTAAACAGGACGGCAGTCCATGTTTTTTGGGAGCCACAAGAGGGCCACAGGATATTTGATCCGTCGCGCTTCAATACAGCCCTGCGTCGGCAGCTAGTGTGGTGCACCACTCTGTTCTGTACTTATCTGGCGAGGCCCGTGGGCCTCGTCGCTGATCAGCCGGCGCTCCCGGAATGACGCTGACAGGCCCCGCTGCCGCGTCAGACTTGGCAAGAATGGTCGGATTTCCGGCGTCGGGTCGAACAGTCAATTACGACCCTCAGGAGACGGTTGGAAGTCGACTTCCAGCGCGGCAAAGCCGACATCGCAGAACATGTCGCCGACGGTCCGGGTTGTCTGCGCTTCGCCCGCCGTCGAGTGCACCGCTCCTTGGTTTGTCGGTACACACTCCGCACTTCACGCTCCGGGCACGTCACATTCAAACGCGGCATCGCTGTCGTGTGCCGCGCGCAACACAAGCAGAACGTCGATCAAGTCGGTCAGTTCAACCAGAGACACTCTTTGTGTGGCGGAAGAAGTTTTCGGGGTCGTACTTGCGCTTGAGCGCCGCGAGTCTGTCCAGGTTGGATCGGCCGTACGCGGCCTCGATGCGGTCCTGGCCCTCGTCCTCAGTAAGGAAGTTGATGTATGCCCCGCCTGTCGAGCAGGAGCGCGTCGCTTCGAAGCAGTCCCGCGCCCACTTGATATTGATGTCGTCATCGCCCGGCTTCTCCCAGGAGCCAGCGATGTTCAGCACATAGGCTGCGTCTCGATTGCCTGCCGGCGAGTACCCGGCAGGCAGCTCGCCCAGCGCACCCTGTATCTGGAACAGGAGGATGGCCGAATGGGGCGATCGAATTCGGCCCGCATGCTCCACGGCGACGTCAATGGTCTGACGATCGATACCTGGCAGGTAGTGTGACTTCCAGTAGTAGCGCCGTCCTTTGGGCTGTGTGGCATCAAGCAGACTCTGCATCTGCGTATAGGGCCGACGCGTCATGATATCGGCCACTGGCCGACCAAGCCCGCGCAGCGGCGCGATCAATGCTTCTCCGTCTTCGACCTTGCCGGAGTAGCAGACGAAGATGGCGACGATCGGCTTGCCGTGCACATCCTTCGGGAGCCAAGGTGCCGGCGGCGCAATCCGCAGAACAGCCACGCTGGTCAGTTCGCGCGGCGCCCCGGCGCTGAACTCACGGTAGGCGTCGAGAACTTGCTTGGCGTCGTCGCCGTGCCATGCGATCGCGCCTCCCAGGATTTCGGGGCCGACGGCAAAGAGTCGGTACTCAAAGGATGTGACGATTCCGAAGTTGCCGCTGCCGCCACGCAGCGCCCAGAACAGGTCCTCATTCTCGTCCGCAGACACACGCAAGACGTCGCCGCCGGCGGTCACCACTTCCATCGAGACCACGTTGTCGCAGGTCCAGCCGTGGCGACGCGTGAGGTAGCCAAATCCGCCGCCGACGGTGAGGCCTGCAATCCCGGTGGCAGAAACAAAACCGAGCACGGCTGCGAGCCCGTGCAGCTGTGTCTCGCGGTCGACGTCGGCCAGTGTGCAGCCGGCTTGCGCGCGAGCCGTGCGGTGCACTGGATCGACCCAAACGCCTCTCAGCAGCGACATGTCGATCATGAGGCCGCCCTCGCAGACCGCAAGCCCTGCGATATTGTGACCGCCGCCGCGCACGGAACTGAGAAGCCCGTGATGACGCGCGAACCGAACGGCCTGCACGACATCGACCGTCCCGGTGCAACGAGCCACCAGGCCAGGGCGACGATCGATCATCGCGTTCCAGATCTTGCGCGACTCCTCGTATTCCGGGTCATCCGCAGTCAGCACCTGGCCTTTGAATGCGGCCTTGAACGACTGCAGGACCTCCGGCGAAAGGTCCACTGTCCCGCCGTCCAGTCGTGTGAGTTTGATAGCCATGAGTCATCTCCAGGAAGAGTGATGAAATTTTGGGTCTTACTGCCGGTTGCCGGCCGCCATCCTGGCAAGTGTTCGAGCGACGGAACGGGTCGGTTGGTCCTGCAATCACTGGGCGCGCGGCGCTTACCCGTCAACGTAGCGCACGGGTGTCACCGGCGTGCGGCGCACCTGTAGCTCGAAGATGTCCGGGCGCGCGTAGTGCCCGGTGACGTCGAGCGTTCGGCGTGACGGCGCGACGCGCGCCGTATCGATCTCTGCATACAAGATGCCGGCCTCTCGGCGCAATGGGCCCGCGACGACCTTCCCCATGGGATCGACAACCACCGAATCGCCGTCGTTGATCCATTCCTCGGGATCGGGGAACAGCTCTGCGCGGGCCGGGAAGTCCTGCGGAATGTCACTGGCACGCAACGCCGTGCCGCTACCGACCACCCAGCACCGACCTTCGAGCGCGATATGGCGCATCGTGCCGATCCAGGCGTCCCCGCTGTCGTAGGTGGGCGCGATGTAGATCTCCACGCCCTGGGCGTAGAGCGCGTAGCGCGCCAACGGCATGTAGTTCTCCCAGCAGATGAGGCAGCCGATCCGGCCGGCAGGCGTGTCGACCACGCGCAACCCGGACGCGTCGCCCAAGCCATGAACCATGCGTTCAGGGTTGGTTGGCATCAACTTGCGGTGCCGGTTCTGCACCCTGCCGTCGGCACCAATGGTAACGACGGTGTTGTAGAGCGTCCCGCCGCCACGCTCCCGATCTCGCTCATTGATGCCGCACACGATCGTCACGTTATGGGCGCGGGCGGCCTCGCACAGTTCGGCCAAGTCGCCGCCACCGAGGTCAACCGCGTTGGCGAGCAAGCGGGCGTGCAATTGGCCCATGACGGCGCCATCCCTTCCTGCCGCGAGTCGCCATATCCAGGACGGGTAACCCGGAATGAACGACTCGGGAAAGACGATCAGCGACGCCCCTGCCGCTGCTGCTTCGGCGACCCATTGCACTGCCCTTGTGATGGTGGCGCCACGGTCGAGCAAGACCGGCGGGCGCTGAATGATGGCAATCTTCGTCATGGCGTCTTTCTCCTTCTTGGGCAGGCGTTGCCCGACATGGACAGTTTGCGCTGGACTTGGCGCCCAGACCAGTCCAGAATCTGAAGCGTTTACGCTCCGGAGACGATGCGATGGAAAACACCTACGGTCAGTTCTGCACCGTTGCAAGGGGTGCCGAGGTGTTGTGCGAGCGATGGACGCCGCTGGTTGTGCGCGAGTTGCTGTGCGGCAGCAAGCGCTTCAACGACCTGCATCGCGGCGTACCGCGAATGTCCACCAGCCTGCTGACGCAGCGGCTTCATCGTCTCGAGGAGTTCGGTGTCGTGCGCCGCGACGCCGTCGGCAAGGTTTGGGAATACAGCCTCACAGAGGCTGGCGAGGAACTTCGACCCATTGTCATGGCGCTTGGCCATTGGGGTGCGCAGTGGATTGGCAGCCGCCTGCGCGACGATGAACTGGATGCGGGCTTGCTCATGTGGGATATGCGCCGATTCGCGTGCATCCAGGAGTTCCCGTCCAGGCCCGTGGTCATCCACTTCCAGTTCCGCGACGCACGGGCTCGCGAGCGCGCTTGGTGGCTCGTAGTGGAGGAAGGCGTGGCCGACCTGTGTCGCGACGACCCAGGGCGCGAGCTGACGCTCGTTGTGGATGCTTCCGTGCGCGCTTTGACCGAAGTGTGGGCGGGTGACCGCACGCCTCAGCAGGCCCTTCAGTCGCGCGAGATCCGTGTTGATGGGGCGAAGCGCGACGCGGAAGACCTATGGCGGTGGCTGGGCACGAGTGCGTTCGCCTCGACGCGACGCGCCGCGGGACGGATGTCCCCGAGCGGCCAATCTCTGACGGCATAGCTGGTTGGCCGCGGACCCGAAGCGCATTTGTACGCCGAGGTGGACGCGCAGGCCAGGTCGGCCGTGACTGCACTGGGTGGTCGCCCGACAGTCGCCGGTCGCCACCGGCAGCAACTGGCCGGGAGCGTGAGTTCGACACCCGCAAACGCCACCACTGCCGGCGCCCCCATAAGTTCTAGAACTTCGAGCGCACCACACTAGCGCAGCGCCAGCAGCATCTGGTCGGTCGCGTAGTTGCAGTCCTGCGGCCCACGCTGGCAAAAGCGGGCAATCGCGTCCACATCCACCGGCACGGTGGCCAGCCCCGGCCGCTCCACCTTCAACTGGCCGTCCGGCGTCGGCTGCACGGTGTAGCCGGGGTACTGCTGGCTGATCTTTGCCGCCAGCAGCTTTTGCCAGCTGGGCGGCTCGGTGCAGGCGGCCAGCACCAGCAAGGCGGCCAGCGCGCCGGCGGCCAGGCCCCGGGCGCGGTGTTTGCGTTTGTAATCGATGTAGCAGGGCCGCATCAGGCCTACTGTAGCGATTTCTGAAGCAAAAGCAGGCTTGGCCCAGCAGGTACGATGGTATGTCGCTATTGAAATAATAGCGCCAGGCTGGTGCGACCAGAAGTTGCTGGACACGTCCTACGACAGTCTCAGCGTAAACCGCTCATCCGGGTGGGGCCCATGGGGTTAGGGTGCTGGGGGGCGTCAGCGATCCTATTCGTATTCTTGAAATAGACTGGCCCTGCAGGTCAGCCGGCTTATGCTGGCAGTGCCTGACAAACCTGAAGCGATGTTGATGCCCGGAGTGCCTTGCCTGTGAAACCGTCTTGCCTGAATTACCGTCCATTTTCGTCGTGGCTGGGCCTTTGCAGCCTGTTGGCCCTGTTAGCGCCGCTAGCCTTGCTGGCCGGATGCGGCAGCAACGTGAAGGCCTTTCCGCTGCAGGAAAAGTTTGGCTCCACCGCGACATACTCCCGGCTGTTTGACGCCACGCCTGCGCAGACCTGCGAGGCTGCGCGGCGGGCTTTGTTGAGCCAGGGTTACATCGTCAACACCTTCAGGACCGACCTGGTGGAAGGCCAGAAGAGCTTTCAGCCCGAGCCGGAAGCTCACCTGCAGATGATGATCCGCGTGGTCTGCGCGTCCGAGAGCCTTGACGGAAAAATCAGCCTGGGTTTTGTCACCGCACTGCAGGACAGCTACGCACTGAAGAAGAGCAACAACTCCGCCAGCGTGGGTGTGGGGGCGATCGGCTCGCTCTCGCTGCCCTTCAGTTCGAGCAATGATGCGATGGTCAGGGTAGGCAGCCAGACCATCACGTCGGATGCGTTTTATGACAGCTTTTTTGACTTGCTCAAGCGCTACCTGGCCACGGATGAGTCGGTGGGCATATCGCCCTGACGCAATGCCGGGTCCGTGGGAATGCTGCGCATGTTGAAACGTGCCCCATGGCTGTTGAGCAGCCAGTGCGGCAACACCGCTCGCCCGCCCGCCCGCCCGCTTGTCCGCCCGCCTTTCGGGCGATGCTGAACAGGCCTTCTCTCAGGCGTAGAGCCGGGCTCCCGCATCCCGAATGCGCAGTGCCGCGCCGTGGCCCAGTGCGTTCACCACCGGCTCCCACACGCTGGCATAGCTGGGCAGCGCGCCGGACGCAAAGAACGTGTGCGGCCAGTCAGACCCCCACACCAGGCGCTCGCCCATCTGCGCTGCCACGCGGGTGATGGCCGGGTGCAGCAGGCCATACGGAGCGCTGGCCAGCAGCCGGTACCAGCCCGACAGCTTGACCCACGCGCCTTGCCCGGCCAGCCGGGTCAGCCCCTGCCAGGCCAGGTCCTGCCCAGGCAGCAGGGTATGCAGCCCGGCCAGGTGGTCCAGCACGCAGGCCACGGCGCTGCCCTGATGCAGCTGGGCAATGGTGGCCAGGTCGCCCGGGTTGGCGTACCACTGCACATGCCAGCCGCGCTCTGCCAGGCGCGGTGCCAGCGCTTTCATGGCCTCTGGCCCGTTGCCCACCGGGGACACCAGGTTGAAGCGCACCCCGCGCACGCCCAGCGCGTGCATGCGGTCCAGCTCGGCATCGGGCACGCCCACGTCCAGCACCACCACGCCACGGTGGCGGCCGGGCGTCTGGGCCAGGGCATCGAGCAGCACGCGGTTGTCGGTGCCGTACACGCTGGGTTGCACCAGCACCAGGTGGCCCACGCCGTGCGCAGCCGCCAGCGCCTCGATGTCAGCCAGTGGCCGGTGCACCGGCTGGTAGTGGCCGGCCCGAGCGGGCGCGGCACTGTCGAACACGTGCACATGCGCGTCCCACCCTGATGGCAGGGCGGAGCCGAAGGGGGCGGGGGTCAAAGCCATCTCAGTTGTCCACCGCGCTGCGCGCCACCCGTAGCCCACGAAACTGGCGCGACTCAGCCCAGCGGACGCCATGGAACGGGCTTCGCCCGGCCATTGGCGTCGTCCCCCTCGAGGGGGAAGGCGCGAAGCGACTCAGGGGGTGTTTCCTTTCAGTCATCAGCCCACCGAGATCTTGCGCTCGCGCACCACACGCGCCCATTGTTCCTGCTGGGCCGCGATGAACTTGCCGGCGCTTTGCTGCGAGGTATCGGCAAACACGTCACCGCCCAATTGGCGCACGCGGCCCAGCACCTCGGGGTCGGCCAGTGCCTTGCGAATGGCGGCCACCAGCGTGGCCTTTGCGTCCGCCGGCAGGCCTGCAGGGGCCAGCAGCGGGTTCCACTCCAGCACCTCGAAGCCGGCCAATCCGGCCTCCGCCATGGTGGGCACATCGGGCAGCGAGCGGGCTCGCACCGCGCTGGTCACCGCCAGCGGCCGCAGCTTGCCCGCCTGGATATGCCCCAGCGACGACGCCACGTTGGCGAAGAACAGCGGCACCTGTCCGCCCATCACGTCATTGAGGGCCGGGCCGCCGCCACGGTAGGGAATGTGCAGCAGCTGCACGCCTGCGCGGCCTTCGAACATGGCGCCCGCCAGGTGTTGCGCCGAGCCGTTTCCCGACGAGGCATATGTCACCTCGCCCGGCCGGGCCCTGGCCAGCTGGATCACGTCCTTGACCGACCTGGCAGAAAAGCCGGGCGTGCACACCAGCACGTTCGGAAAGGTGGCCAGCACCGCCAGCGGCGTGAAGGCCTTGGCGCTGTCGTACGGCAGCTTGGGAAACAGCGACGGGTTCACCGCGAAGGACGATGCATCCAGCAGCAGCGTGGTGCCGTCCGCCGTGGCGCGCGCTACCTGTGATGCCGCCAGCTGCCCGCTCGCGCCGGGTTTGTTGTCCACGACCACGCTCTGGCCCAGCGCATCGGCCATGCGCGGCGCGATGATGCGCGCAATCAGGTCTGCGCCGCCGCCTGCGGGGTACGAGACCACCAGCGTGATGGGCCGGCCGCCCGCCACATTGGCCGCCGCATGGCTGTTGGCCACCCAGGGCGCCGCCAGCGCGGCAGCTGCCGCCTGCACGAGCAGGCCACGGCGCGAGAGGCAGCCCCCGGCTGCGAGGGTTGTTGGGTGACGAGTGTTCATGGCCTGTGTTCTCCTGTGTTTTGCGGTCTTGCGCAAATGATTTGTCGAAGCGGTTTGTTGAAGCGATTTGCTGAAGCGATTTGTTTGGGTGGCTTGTTCAGGTGGCTTGTTCAGGTGATGGTCACGGTGTAGTGAAAGGCGTGGGCATCGCCCCGCGTGGTGCGCCACTCCACGCAACGGCCCGTCAGGTCGAACGCGCTGCGCTCCACTGTCACGCAGGGGTGGCCTGCGGGCAGCGCCAGGTGCCTGGCCTGCGGGCCCGTCAGCACGCCAAAGCCGATCTGGTCCACCGCGCGGTGCACGTGCACGCCGCAGCGGCGGGCAAACATGGGGTAGAGCAGGTCGTCCCACTGCGCCAGGTCGTCATCGGCCAGGGGGGCAAACAGGTCCAGCGGAAGCCACATCTCTTCCAGCAGGCAGGGCTGGCCCGCCAGCAGGCGCAGGCGGTGCAGGCGCAGCACCGACTCGCCCGGGCCCACGCCCAGCTCGCGCGCGACGGCCGTGGTGGCGGCCACGCAGTGCCGCCCCAGAATGCGCGAATGCGGTATTTCGTTGCTGCCGCCGCCAAAGCGGAAGAAGCGCAGCATCGATCCCCCCGCAATGCCATGGCGCACAAACGTGCCCTTGCCGTGGATGCGCTCTATCAGCCCCTGTTCCACCAGCAGCTCCAGCGCGCGCCGCATGGTGCCCAGCGCCACCTGGTGCTCTGTCGCCAGCAGGGTTTCGGCCGGCAGGGCGCTGCCCGGCGGCCATTCGCCCGCCACCACCCGCACGCGCAGCGCGTTGGCCAGCGCCGCGTAACGGCGCAGACCGGGGGAGTTGTCTACCAGGGCCAGATGGTGGGGTGCTTCCATGGCGAGAACTATAGTCCTCTATAGGAGTTAGTTGATGGGGGAATACCCTTGAGTGGGTGTCGGGCGAAGCAGAGGTGAGGAGGGGTAACGGCGGTGCACAGGCCCCGCGTGGCGCCCGGTGGCGGGCTAGCGCGGCAGGGTTGTGCTCCCTGGTAAGGAGCCAGCGGCGGCCTTGCTGCGCCGCGTGGTCTTCGTGGTCTGGCCAGATGTCCGGCGTCAGCGGGCCAACAGCGGCCAACATCGGCGAAAGGCGGTAAAAGGTGGTGAGCTGGGTTGGCAGTTTTATGAATAAAAAGTGCCGGCAGTCCAATCAAGCAAAGGGTGAAGTGCTATTGAAAAAATAGCATTTCTGGGCAGACCCCCATCAGCGCAGCTTGGACTGCACCCAGCGCACGATGTCTGCCGCGCCCATGGCGCCGGCCTGGCGCGCCACCTCGCGACCGTTCTGAAACAGCGCCAGCGTGGGAATGCTGCGAATGTTGAAACGTGCCCCCAGGTTGGGCACGGCTTCGGTGTCTACCTTGGCCACGCGCACCCGGGGCTCCAGCTGCGCGGCCACCTGTTCGTAGGCCGGCGCCATCTGGCGGCAGGGCCCGCACCACGGCGCCCAGAAGTCCACCAGCACCGGAATGTGGTTGCGGCCGATGTGTTTGTCAAAGGCGGCTTCGTCCAGCGCGGTGGAATGGGCGGTGAACAGCGCCTTCTTGCAGCTGCCGCAGTCGGGCGCACTGCCAAGCTGGTCTGCCCGGACGCGGTTGGTGGTGTGGCAGTGCGGGCAAACAATGTGGAGTGATTCAGTCATAAGGGTGCACCTTGGGGCCGTGGCGGGGCATTTCAAGCATTTTCCCGTTGATTCGGCTGGCGCCGGCACCCGTCCTGCCGGCCACCGCCCGCGATTTGCAGCGGCTTTGACGCGGATCAAATGCGCCTCTACCGCCCGGTTACATGATCAATGCACCGACCGGGCGTTGCCAGCCGGCATTTTTGAGCGAGGCCCACCATGTTCAAACACATTCTTCTGGCTACTGACGGCTCCGCCGCCTCGGAGCATGCCGCCGAACTGGCTATTGGTCTTGCGCGCACGCACGGCGCCAGGCTCACGGCGGTGTTTGTCATCGACCCCTATCCTTACCTGAGCCTGGGCGAAACGAACCCTTACGGCTTTAACGCCTACATGGCGGCCGCGCAGGCCCAGGCCGCAGAAGCCCACGCCAGGGTGATGGAGCTGGCCGGGCGGGGCGGTGCCCAGGTGGCGGTGGAGGCTCGCATGGTGGAGGAAGTCGGATCTGCGCGCGGCATTTTGCTGACCGCCGAAAACGAGGGCGCCGACCTCATCGTGGTCGGCTCGCACGGGCGCTCCAGCTTCGGCCGCCTGGTGCTGGGTAGCGTGGCCAACCGGGTGGTGGCCGAGTCGCCGGTACCCGTGCTGGTGGCGCGCTGACCCGGACCTCGCCCTGCCTCTGCCGCGCCCGCAGGTCTTCTTGATGCGCATCAAACGCGCTCACGTTGACCTGCGCTATCGTAAAACGAATGACAACCCGGGGCGCTGCCCCTAACCTTGACGGACACGATCATGAAACCAGAATGGATATTGATTGCCAACGCCACCCACGCCCGCCTGCTGTTGCACGAGCGCGGCAGCCCGATGGTGGTGCTCAAAAGCTTTGACCATCCGCAAGGCCGCAGCAAGGTCAGCGAGTTGGCCGACGACCGGATGGGGCGTGAAAACTCTGACCATGGCGCTGGCGGCACGGCTTATCAGCCGCGAATGGATGCCAAGCACAAGGAAAACCTGCGCTTTGCGCGCGAGCTGGCGGACTACCTGGAGCCGTATGCCCAGCAAGATAGCTTCCGCTCGCTTTCCATCTTTGCGTCCAGCCCCTTCCTGGGTGAACTGAAGACCGAGCTTGGCTCGGCCACCACACGTCTGCTGACTTACCTGCAGGACCTGGACCTCACCAGCTTTGGCCTGAGCGAGGTCGAGCGGCGCGTTGCGCAGGAGATGGCGCGCTAATTGCCTGCCAACAGCATGTTTTTTGCTGTCACTGGAAGCCGAGGGGTGGGGAGAGCAGGAAGCAGGAAGTAGGAAGCAGGAAAAAGGGGGGAGAAAAGAAGAGGCGTGGGGCGGGCTGCCGCACCATGGCAATTCGCCGGATTGGGGCTTTGCGTCCATTCCCGTTTTTTGCGTCCTCTTTGTGACAAAAATGGGCGAAGATGGTGCTCCTGGCAGACTCTTGTGCTGGGTAAATTGCTCCTTCGTATTCATATGCCCAACCTTGAACTCAAGATCCCGCCACCCCTGGTAGCCATTTTGGTGGGGAGTGCCATGTGGGGCGTATCGCTGATGGCACCGGGCATCGAAGGGCCTGCGGCTTTGCGCACGGCCATGGTGGTGGCGCTGGTGCTGATTGGCGCCGGCTTTGAGTTGTCCGGCATCCTGGCCTTCCGGCGTGCAAAGACCACCGTCAACCCCTTGCGGCCCGACACATCCTCCCGGCTGGTCAGCTCGGGCGTTTACCGGCTGACGCGAAACCCGATGTATGTGGGCCTGGTGTTCATGCTGCTGGCCTGGGCCACCTATTTGTCATCCGTCTGGGCCTTGCTGGGATTGCCGGTATTTGTGCTCTACCTCACCCGTTTTCAGATCAAGCCCGAAGAAAGGGCGCTGGCCACCCTGTTTGGCAGTCAGTACGTGGACTATCAGACTCGCGTCAAGCGCTGGTTGTGAGTGCTCACGCAGCCAATGGCCGATGGTGGCAATACGCTGCCCGCGCCTTTACACAAAACATTCCCCTGCATCGGAAGGGGGCCTGCCCGGTGGTTTAAGCTAGACCGCCCGGGAAATGTGGGCCCTGGCCCTGTTTGTGCTGAACCTCAAAAGGTTTCATCCTGCCGCCTTTATCTTTGTTTTTTACCCATTCACACAGGAAACTGATCTCTCGATGGAAATTCTTCCGCTGGTGCTGCTGCTGACAGTGGCCTCTTTCCTGCTCAAAAAAAGCGAGCAACGCAAACGCATTGTTTTGCTGGCAAGCCACCTGGGCAATTACCAGATTGAAAAACTGATGGAGACCCTGGCAGAGGGCTACCTGCGTGCGCTGGGTGAGAGCGACCTGGAGCGACGCGAGCAGATCTGGCGCTACCTCGACACCACGGAAACCCAGTTGTGCCTGCAATTCAACAAGTTCTGTGCCGAGTTTGCAAAGCTGGATGCAGCAGATACCCGCGTCAGTACGCTCGCGCTGCCCTTTCCCTACGCTGCGAAGTTGTTCCCGCAGGCCACGTTCGACCTGCGCAAAGTCCTCGCCATCCACGCGCACGGCCTCATGCAAGCCACCAGCAACGCGCTGAACCGCACACCCCGGGACAAGGCCTTCACGCTGTCGGCCGAGCTGTTTTTGATGCAGCACACCTGCCACTGGTTTTGCAACTCGAAGGCGGTGGCGTCAGCGCGGCTGATGGCGCGGCACAAGACGACGCATGCGCAGGTGCTGGGGGCTGTGGGGCCCGATACGCGGGCGGCCTATGCGGCTTTGACGGGTAGCTGAGCGGCCTGGTTTGCGGCGGGGTTTGTTATGGGCGCAGCATCCGCCCCCCGGTTTCAGGCCCTGGCCCACACCAGCAACAGATTATTCGCGGGCATGGCGTGCCGCGACGATAACTTCAGCCCGGCGCGCGCAGCCTCCTGCTCCACGTCTTCACGCCGGCGGATGCCCCAGGCGGGATCCTGCGCGCGCAGGCTTTGGTCAAACGCCAGGTTGCCCTCCGAGGTCTGCACGTCATCTTCCAGATAGGGCCCGTAGGTAATCAACACACCGCCCGGTGCCAGGTGCCGCGCACTTCCCTGCATCAATGCGGAGCAGGTGGCCCAGGGGGCGATGTGCAGCATGTTGGCGCAGTAAATCAGGTCGAACTTCGCGTCGTCTGGCAACCAGTGCGGCGCCATCACATCCAGCAGCAAGGGCGGGCGTACCTGCGTCAGGCCCTGCTGCTCCACATAAGCTGCAATGGAGTCCAGCGCGCCGGGCCGTGCGTCGGTGGGCTGCCATGTCCAGTGCGGCAGGCCAGCGGCAAACCAGGCCACGTGCTGGCCAGTGCCCGAGGCAATCTCCAGCGCATGGCCGCGCTCCGGCAGCACTTCGCGCAGCATATTGAAGATGGGCTGCTTGTTGCGGTCGGCAGCGGGGCTGAATTCGGGTTGGGGCATGGGCGGGCGTTGCGGCAGGACGAATGCGTGACAGGAGCGATGGTGAATGGTAGCCCTTGCGCCGCCGCCGTGGAGAAAACCGGGCAGCGGACGCGTTACGCACTACGGCACTACGCACTACGCACTACGCACTACGCGCTACGCACTACGCGCCAGGCACGGCTGACAGCTTGACAAGCCTGCGACGCCCCCCACAATCGACAGACCGGATTGGAGTGCGGCCATGTCTCATGTCATCCATCAGGAAATCGTCATCGCAGCCAGCCCGCAGCGCGTCTACAGCGCGCTGACCGACAGCCAGCAGTTCAGCGCACTCACCGGTGTGCCGGCCGAGATCAGCCGTGAGGCAGGCGGCGTCTTTTCATGCTTTGGCGGCATGATTGTGGGGCGCCATGTGGAACTGATGGCAAACGAGCGCATCGTCCAGGCCTGGCGGGTGGCCAATTGGGACGCCGGCGTTTATTCCGTGGTCAGCTTCGTGTTCAAGGCGCAGGGCACGGGCACCCTGCTTGTCTTCGACCATGCCGGCTTTCCGGACGGCACGGGCGAGCACCTGGAGACCGGCTGGCACAGCAATTACTGGGAACCGCTGAAGAAATACCTGGGTTAATTGACGCCGGTGAGCGCTGGCAACGAACGGGAGTTTGGCCCGAGTCCGGCCCGGGTCTGGCCCGATTTCGCTGGCTCAGGCCGCGTCAGGCCGCTTTGGCGGTGCGCCGCTGCTTGAAGGCAGACGTTCGCTTGACTTTGGCAGTCACCACGCCGCCACCCGCAATCTTGCTGGCCAGTTCCGCCGTCTTCTGCTCGATCTGCGTTGCCAGCCTGGTCAGCGCCTCGGCGCCCGGCACCGTGGCCTGGGCCAGCACGTTCAGCGCGCTCATACCGGTTTTTTCCTCAAACGCACTGGCGTTGGCGGCCAGGCGCTCCACGCCATCTTCCAGTACCTTGACCAATTGGCTCACCACTTGTTGTGCGCCGTTGGTTGTCAGGCTCAAGCCCTTGGTGTAGCAGGCGCTGAAAGCCAGCTGCGCAGCCGATGCGTTTTCGACCGTTTCGGCCGTAAGTTGCGGGCGCGACTCTTCCAGCGCGCGGTTCCAGCGCTGCTCCAGCAGGCTGACCACACGCTCGCCGCCAGCGCGGTAGGCATCAATCACGTTTTTGGCCGTATTGCCATAAGACTCGATCAGGTTGCTGGCAACGATGGACAGATTTTTAGCGCTCATGGTGTTTCCTTGGGGTGGGTTGAAGCTGGAAAATTAGAAAAGTAGCGCCATGATGCGGGTTTTCCCTAGTGAGTGCGACCTAACGGGCTAGAGAGGTGAGCCCAGCCGGGTTGGGAGCAAGGCCGGCTTGCAGCTGGAAGCGGAGCGTGCGCTTGGCTGGAAGTTGGCTCCAATTTCTGGCTTCAAATGGGGTGAGCGCATGGTCGTTAGGCACAAGTCCGTGCCAGCCTTCTGAAGGCTCAGGCTGCCCGTTTTTGCTCCTTCCCCCAGAGGGTGAAGGAGCCAAACCAGCCAAACCAGCCGGAGTCTGCTTGAACTGGCAGCCGGGAAGATATAGAGCATCGGTGAGACGTTTCAGGTGATGTTTCAGGTGATTGGAGTTTGCCCCCCTGATTCCCTCAATCACTGGATCACTGCGGCGCCAATCCCTTTTCCATCAGCCAGGCGAGATTGAACAGCCGGCTTGAATACAGCCCGCCGCGGTCGCACAGCAGGGTGACGATGGTGTGGCCCGGTCCCATCTGGCGGGCCAGCCACGCGGCGGCCGCCACGTTGATGCCCGTGGAGCCGCCCACGAACAGGCCCTCTTCGCGCAGCAGGCGGTAGACCATGGTGACGCAGTCCTGGTCATTGATTCGCACGGCATCGTCGATGGGCGTGCCCTCCAGGTTTGCGGTCACGCGGCTGGAGCCAATGCCTTCGGTGATGGAGTTGCCATCCGCCGTGAGCTGGCCGGTCTTCACAAAGCTGTACAGGGCGCTGCCGTAGGGGTCGGCCAGCACGCTGCGCACAGCAGGGTTTTGTTCCTTGAGAAAGCGCGCCACGCCGGCCAGCGTGCCGCCCGTGCCGGTGGAGCAGGTAAAGGCGTCCACCTTGCCGGCCGTGTCGCGCCAGATCTCCGGCCCGGTGGTTTCGTAGTGGGCCTGGCGGTTGACGAGGTTGTCGAACTGGTTGGCCCAGATTGCGTTGTCCATCTCCTGCGCCAGGCGGGAGGCGATCTTCTGGTAGTTGTTGGGGTCCTTGTACGGCACGGCGGGCACCGGCCGTACCTCGGCGCCCAGCACGCGCAGCAGATCCATCTTTTCCTGCGACTGCGTCTCGGGGATGACGATCACGCAGCGGTAGCCGCGCGCCGCGCAGATATGGGCGAGCCCGATGCCGGTATTGCCGGCGGTGCCTTCCACCACCGTGCCGCCGGGCTTCAGCGCACCGCGCCGCTCGGCGTCCTGGATGATGTAGAGCGCCGCGCGGTCCTTGACCGAGCCGCCCGGGTTCAGGAACTCCGCCTTGCCGAGGATCTCGCAGCCGGTCTCGGCGCTCAGCCTTGCCAGCCGGATCAGTGGTGTGTTGCCTATGCTGCCGATGAAGCCGTCACGCACGTCCATGATGCAGACCTCCGTGTCCCGGTGTGGGCGAGCCGGGTGTCTTCTGTAAAGCATACTCCCAATGAAAACATCGCGGCGGGCAGTGCCATCCCGCTTATCCCGCTTGTCCCGCTCATCGCGCGGCGTTCTGCATGGCGTTTGACTCACTCGTCGAGCAGGTGGGTGTGCACCTGGTGCAGTGTTGCACGCTATCTGGAACATAAAACCGCGTCTTTTGCGCCATGGCGGCGTTGCAAATCCGCGCGATACCTGCGGGTATCGCTGTGGTTTGCGCCTTGCCCTGACGCAAAATCCATCGCTTTTATGGGTCCCATCAAGCATGCAACACTGCACTAGCAGGCTTCGCCAGATCGGCGTCCAAAAGCACACGCCGTTCGCCAAGCCATTCGCATCAAGTGAGGGCTTATCCTTGTGCCATGAGAATCTGACCCCAATTACTCACCAGCGCCACGACACCCGCGCGACAGGGTGGTTCAGGCCTTTTGCAGGATCTCTATCGCCTTGCTGGCATCGTCCAGCGAGTCCACCGCCACGTAGGCCACAAACTGTGTGCCGATCACGGAGGCCGAGAATCCGCGCAGGTCAATTCGCGCGTCGGCAAGCTTCTGGGTCAACTCCGCGGCGATGCCCGGCCGGTCCGGGCCCATGACCCGAACGGAGTGAAGGCTTGCGGTCACGTTGAAACCCACTTGCGCGGCCGCACGGATTTCCCTGTCACCTTGCAGCGGTGTGACGAACACGACTCCTTTGCCTGGTTGTTCCGGGGTTCGCCGGGCAATGATGGATTGCAGGTCTGCCCCCGCATCCCGCAGCGTAGCCAGCACATCCGCAAGGCCGCCGGGCCGGTCTTCAATGGTCGCCGCCCAAACATCCACACGTTCCACGAGAAGATCCATGACAGATTCTCCTTTCGTTGCGCCATCTAAAAAGTCTAGGTCATGACCGGCCCAAAAGCAAGTCTCAGCGGGGTCGGGGGGCGCGCTTCTTGGCAATTCACCCGCCCCGGACTAATATTGATTATTGCGACAAACGCAGTTCGCTCGTTGCGCTTGACGGCGGCACCAAGGCGCGCCGAGTGCCTGCATCGGAGTCACGGAAAATCAAGGAGGAACGGTCATGTCAAAAGACAAGTTGCCGCGCCACGCCACCGAGCAGCAGAGTGCCGATATCTCCGAGATCTCCGAGGCCCAGATCGCGGTGCATTGGCCGGAGGAGGGCTACTTCTCGCCGTCCAACCCCTTCATCGCGCAGGCCAATTTGACGGACGCGGGCATCTTCGCGCGTTTTGCCCTCGACAAGTTTCCCGAGTGCTTCAAGGAGTTCGCGGACCTGCTGGACTGGTACAAGTACTGGGAGACGACGCTCGACACCAGCAATCCCCCGTTCTGGCGCTGGTTCGTCGGCGGCAAGATCAACGCTTGCTACAACTGCGTGGACCGCCACCTTGGCCAGCACAAGAACAAGACGGCGATCCATTTTGTGCCCGAGCCGGAGGACGAGGCGCCACAGCACCTCACCTACCAGGAGCTTTTCGTGCGCGTCAACGAGTTCGCGGCCTTGTTGCGTGACTTCTGCGGCCTGAAGGCGGGCGACCGGGTGACCTTGCATATGCCGATGGTGGCGGAGCTGCCCATCACCATGCTTGCCTGCGCGCGGCTCGGCGTGATTCACTCGCAGGTGTTCAGCGGATTCAGCGGCAAGGCCTGCGCCGACCGCGTCGCGGATTCCGAGAGCCGCGTGTTGATCACCATGGACGCCTATCACCGCGCCGGCAATCTGCTGGACCATAAGGAGAAAGCCGACATCGCGGTCATGGAGGCCGCCAGCCACGGCCAACAGGTCGACAAGGTGCTGATCTGGCAGCGCTACCCGGGCAAAAACTCCAGCCCCACGAAGCTCGTGGAAGGACGCGACTTCGTCATCAACGACGTCCTCAAGCAGTTCCGTGGCAAGCGTGTCGAGCCCGTGCAGATGCCGGCAGAGGCGCCGCTTTTCCTGATGTACACGAGCGGCACGACGGGGCGGCCCAAAGGCTGCCAGCACGGCATCGGCGGCTACCTCGCCTACGTCACCTGGACATCGAAGTTCATCCAGGACATCCACCCCGAGGACGTGTACTGGTGCATGGCCGACATCGGCTGGATCACAGGCCATTCCTACATCGTCTACGGCCCGCTGGCGCTCGCCGCTTCTTCGGTGGTGTACGAAGGTGTGCCAACCTATCCGGACGCCGGACGGCCCTGGCGTATCGCTGAAAACCTCGACGTCAATATCTTCCACACGTCGCCCACCGCGATCCGCGCGCTACGGCGCGACGGACCCGACGAGCCCGCCAAGTACAACCACCACTTCAAACACATGACGACCGTGGGCGAGCCGATCGAGCCCGAAGTCTGGAAGTGGTACCACCGCATGGTCGGCAAGGGCGAAGCAGTGATCGTGGACACCTGGTGGCAGACCGAAAACGGCGGATTCCTTTGCAGCACGGTGCCGGCGATCCACAAGATGAAGCCCGGCAGCACGGGCCCCGCGATTCCAGGCATTCATCCGGTGATCTACGACGACGAGGGCAAGGAGCTTGTGAGCGGTTCGGGCAAGGCGGGCAACATCTGCATCCGCAACCCCTGGCCCGGTGGTTTCCAGACCATCTGGAAAGACCCCGAGCGCTACGTGCGCCAGTACTACGCGCGCTATTGCGCAGATCCCAAGAGCAAAGACTGGCGCGACTGGCCCTACATGGCGGGTGATGGCGCGGTGCAGGCGGCCGACGGTTACTACCGGATCCTCGGCCGCATCGACGACGTGATCAACGTCGCCGGCCATCGCCTGGGCACCAAGGAAATCGAATCGGCCGCGCTGCTCGTGCCCGAGGTCGTCGAAGCGGCCGTGGTTCCAGTCGCCGACCCGATCAAGGGCAAGGTGCCCGACCTCTATGTTGCGTTGAAGCCGGGACTGGCGCCTTCCGAGGAGATCGCGAACAGGGTCTCGGCATCGGTCGTGTCCGAGATCGGCGCCATCGCGCGGCCTCGCCGAGTGATTGTCGTTCCCGATATGCCCAAGACCCGCTCGGGAAAGATCATGCGCCGCGTGCTCGCGGCGATCTCGAATCACCTGGATCCTGGCGACGTGTCCACCCTCGCCAATCCGGAGGTCGTCGACAAGATCAAGGAGCTGGCCAAGTAGCGCCAATGCGCGCACGACGCGGGATCCCCGCGAGCTCTCGCGCAGCCAGGGGCGGGGTTGCCACGCCCTTGCGCAAAGCTGACTTTTGCCATGAGGGTCAGGTTCCAATACCCGCTGCTCGCGAAGTTGAGGGAAGGGGTTCCGCAGGTTAACCTGGAGCCTGACTCCAATTCCTCCCCAGGAACGCGCTAAGCTCAGGACAAAGACGCGCACGACCACCGATGCGCCAACAAGGGGAGGGGAAGCAATGAACGAACCACTGGGCAAGTGGACCAAGATCACTTTGGCCGTGTTTTTGTGTGTAGTGGCGTTGGTGCTCCTGGGCAACCAGGACCGCATGCATATCTACAGCACCTACTTTCGCGAGACATCGCCGCAAGTGCAGATGCGGCTTGGTGAACTTTCCGGCGACATGGACGAGGCGGCGATTCGAAAACATTTCGATGGTGTTCCCTTCAAATGCCACAACGAGCCACTGGCCACGACAGGCTTGGGGGACAGGCTTTGCTACACAAACATCGACAAAGCCGACGGCTTGCCTGCATTCACGTTAGTCATCTTCTTCAAGAAAGGCCATTTGAGCCACGCCGTGGTGCAAGTGCCGTGGTGGGTCCATGGCTCCTGGCGCGACCAGCTGGGAGCGCAATATGGAAAGGCCAACCGTGCTGGCGTCGTGTCACGCCTTGGTGGCCCGGTTTTGCGCTGGCCCATGCCCAACGGTCATCTGGAATACAACCGCGAACGCAGCTTGAATCCGCTGGAGTGGAGTGCCGTTTTCTGGACGGCTGGTGCGGGTAAGTCTTAGTTTTTAAACATAAAAGGAGAGGGAGCAAATGGCGCGAAGAAAAAAGACAAGCCCGTTGGAGGACTGGCTGGATTTGGTAGCCATGCTGCCGTGGTGGGTTGGTGTGGCGCTCGCCTTGGGCAGCTATGTTTTCTTGCATCAGATGGCCAAACCCACGCCCATACAAAACCTTCAACCAGGACAGATGGCAGCCGTGGCCGTTGGCTCCGTGATCACGGGTCTGGCATCAATCGGGCAGTTCTTCGTCCCGATCGTTTGCCTATTGGGCGCGCTGGGCTCTTTTTTAAGGCGACAACGACGGCAAACGCTTGCTGCAAATGTCTCCCAAAGCAAATCTGCCGATGCTCTTGACGAAATGTCGTGGCGTGAGTTCGAAATGCTTGTTGGTGAGGCGTTTCGTCTTCAAGGCTACCGAGTCGTTGAGATGGGTGGATCAGGGCCTGATGGCGGAATTGATCTTGTGCTGAGCAAAGGAACAGAAAAATTCCTGGTTCAATGCAAGCAGTGGAAGGCATTCAAAGTCAGCGTGACAGTGGTGCGCGAGCTTTACGGCGTGATGGCTGCCAAAGGCGCGGCCGGGGGCTTTGTTGTGACTTCTGGCATGTTCACTGAAGATGCAACGGCATTCGCTGCGGGCCGAAATATCACACTCATCGATGGCTCGCGTTTGCTTGGCTTGCTTGCGCAAGCCAAGGCGGCACGGCGCACTGTCAACGAGCCACCGCGGCGAGCGTTTGATGCGCCTGTGCCGTTACCTAGCGCGACACTCGCGTGTCCTGCTTGCGGTGCAGCCATGAAAAAGCGGGTTGCGAAGCGCGGGGGTAACGCAGGTGGGGAGTTTTGGGGTTGTACTCAATATCCGGTATGTAAGGGCACCCGGAATGTCGGTTGAACTCACCTTGACTCGCCGTTGACTGGAGTCTGACTCCGATTTCCGGCCCATTCTTCCCCAGTTACTCCGGTGCGTGCTGTTCGGGCGCTCCACTTTGTAGGCAACGGCGGCGGGAGCACCTTCGCCTCTAGAATCTCGCGAACAAATACAAATAGAACTTAGCCAGTGGTTAAGTGAAACGGGAGTGAGTAAATTGACCATGCGGTTTGATGGAACCCTCAAGAAGTGGAACGCTGAACGCGGTCTCGGCTTCATCGTTGCTGACCAAGGTGGGCAAGAGATCTTTGTTCATATCTCTGCTTTTCCGCGCGATGGCCGCTTGCCTGCCGTAGGTGAACCACTTTCATTTGAAGTGGAACCCGACCGCGATGGAAAGAAGTGCGCCGTGCGGATACACCGGCGCGGGGCTTCCCAGCCAACAGCAGCATATGCGGCCAGATCCAATGTGAGGCGATCTTCGAACGCTCCTTACAAGTCAGGCATTGGCGGCAGCTTGATCGCCATGGTCATCGTGGCGGCGTTGGGCTGGTACGGATACACCCAATACGCCAACCGGGTGGCGCAGAGCCAAGAGGCTCCTCAAAGTGGTTTCGTGATGCCTGCGCCTGGTGGCTTTCAATGCGATGGCCGAAAATATTGCTCACAAATGACTTCGTGCAAAGAAGCGAAGCTATTCCTGAGGAGTTGCCCAGGCGTTGAAATGGATGGCAATCATGATGGCGTGCCGTGTGAACAGCAGTGGTGCACCAGTCCTTTCGCCAATTGAATGGGGTGAACCTCTTTTGCTAGCCATTTAGGCCTCTAGCCTTCGTGGGATCTATGCCAGAAGCTACAAAAAAATTCAGCTTGCCGCCTTCACCGACTGCCGCTTCAGCTCATCCAGAATTAATTGGAGTCTGACCCCAATTACTCCTTGCTTCTCTTCGACCATGCCGGCTTTCCGGAGGGCACGGACGAGCACCTGGAGACCGGCTGGCATGCCAATTACTGGGAGCCGTTGAAGAAGTACCTGAGTAGTGGCAAGGCGTGAAGCGGGCCAGGCCAGCAGGGTGTAGCGGCGGGGGAAGGCGGAAATATCCGGCGGATATGGCGCTTGCTTATTCCGGAATCCAGGTGATTTTTCCGTCCTGCACGTAGTCATCAAACTGCTCCCGCGGAATGGCCGTCACGGCGGCCACGCCGTCACCCGCGTCCCAGCTCAGGGTGGCGCTGTCGGGCTCCAGCGCGACTTCCACGCGCACCTGCGGGATTTCAATGGGCGCACCGTCACCCGGTGTGTAGGTCACGTCACCGGTAATCATGGCGAACTGGGGCATGGCAATCTCCTGCAGGGGTTAACGAACGTGGACGGCAGGCTTTAAGCCGAGGCTCTCATTTGACACGCAGCACTGACCGCCCTGTGTAGGCAAAAACGACTTTGTGCGACGTCCAGCGCGGTAAGCGTTGATGATGCGTTAAACACCAAGTCTCTGCAATCCGGTTGCAATTTGTTTCCTCAGTCTTCTGCAACCCGGCCCCGCAGGCGTGTTCGCCGCGCTGGGCGATGAAACCCGCTTGCGCCTGGTGGCCGTGCTGTGCGTGGGCGGCGCCGTGTCGATTGCCCAACTGACCTCCACCACCGACATCACCCGCCAGGCTGTGACCAAGCACCTGCATGTGTTGGCCGATGCGGGGCTGGTGCATCACGTGAAGGTGGGGCGGGAGCGTTTGTGGCAGTTTGACCCGCGGCAGCTTGATGAGGCGCGTCGCTCACTGGAGTTGATTGCGCAGCAGTGGGAGCAGGCGTTGGGCAGGTTGAAGAGGGCTGTGGAGATGGGTTGAAGGTGGACTACAAGCTGAAGCAGCCGACCCCCAGAAAGTCAAAATCGAGCATCACATCGACAAAAATGCGCGCACCAACCACTTTAGACAGCGGGAGGTAAGACACTCATTTATTTCATGCAAGTAAATTTAGAGCCGTTCACTTCAGTTTTTGAAAAGTTTTTTAAAGTTTTAACAATCCTGAGTTGGCATTAACGCGAATTAGCGAGTAATGCTCACTTGCTTCTCGCTCAGTTGGCTCAATGGCCGTACCTGGACTTACGCGCCAAACAGCAATTGATCGGTGCCGCCACGCTGCGAGCAGAGCGATAAGCACAAAAATTTTAGGCCCGAATGGAACAAGGACAACGTTGTAGTCAAGTAGTAGACCCCTAGTTAGTCCTTCTACTGCCCGAAAAGTATCAAGGGGCTGCTCAACTTTATATGGCACATTTTTTCCCTTAGGCAGCTCATCTAACAGGAGGCTATTAGCCTGATTGACTGCGTCGAAATAGCGCAGCTCTCCAGATTGCGGGGGGAAAACCCACACTGGATTTGCCTGAAGATACTCGACTACCCCTAGCGCTTGTCCTTGTTCATAACCTAAACCGATGACCGCTGCGGTCGGATTTGCTGGAATACGAGACCATCCAGCAAAAGATGGATGAACAGCATCAACGATCGAGTTGGTGATGTGACCTATTGGCGGAGCATTGAATTTCGCGATTGAGTAGAAGAAATCTACCGCAATAGGGCGATGCTCTGCGAATTTCGCTATCGATGAAACAACTGACGCCAAGCGAAAGCGATTGAAGCAAGAAATATCGACAAGCAGTCTAAAGATATGTCCATCTGATTTGTTCGTTATTGCATCCTTTAGTTCACGTTCAAACTCAGCTTGAAATTGTGAATCGCTCAGCTCTTTAACTTGCTTAACTTCTTGTCGAGAGAATGCCTCTGTGTTCTTTTCAAATGAGATGCCTTGACCATAGTTGAAGCCGAACGCAACAGCTCGATTTTTCCTTTGTCCCACCAGTTCAAGAAGTTTGGTTGCGCGGCTTTCATAGCCGAGCGCATAAACAACTAAATCGTAGTCAATCTTCACAACTTGCTCGAGATTGATCTCGGCAAGGTCGAAATCGGACTTATCCATTAAAACAACCCCTCCTGAGATTCGTCAGCAAGTGATGCAGCAGAGGTGCGCCTAGCTTGCTGAGTTCCAAAGAATTTCGAACCAGGTCGGATATATGATTTATTGAGAATTGACTGCAACCCTCGAGACTTTCCGGTTCTAAGCGGTAACTGGTAGGTGGGAGCCAAGAGGTGCACTATGTAAAGCCAATCTGATCGCCTTTATCGCATATATCTCCGGGGCAGACTAGCAAGTCTACGGTTAAGCATTCACGTGCAATGGTTTCCTTGAGGTCCGAGAAAAGGTCTGGATCTTCTGCTCGGGGATGCGCACGCATGTAAGAGGATGATGGATTATTTTCGGCATGGCCGGTGGCATGCAAGTCGCTTAGCACGGCAATACGTAACTTCATCTCATCTCCCGTCAGTGTTTTAGTAATTCATTGCTAGTATTTCGGCGGCTGGTGTTCGGCCCATACTATTCGCATTAACGCTTCTAGGTACAGCGAGATTCAAAATGCGCCAATCCTTTAGTGCATTCACGACTTGTTTGTTATTCTTGTACGAAAGCATGACTTTTGCCCCCCGATTCTGAAGTGCTTTGCAACAGGTTAACAACTCTTCTAGTTGCACGTCTCCGAAGATAGCGTCATAGCCATACTCTCCCCTATATCTTGAGCTGCAACTATAAGGTGGATCCAAATATATGAAATCTCCCACGCCTGCGATATCAAGCCAACTTTTATAGTCGCCCGTTCTAACCTGCGTTAATTTCAAAGCGTCGGAAACACTTTGAAGTTCTTCTGACGTTGGTAGTTTGTAGATAGTGGACCCGAATGGCACATTGAATTGTCCGGACGCATTTGTGCGGTATACGCCATTAAAGCAACTTTTCATTAGGAAAATTAGTCTCGCTGCTCGCTGCGCTGTTGTCAGATCAGCCGGACGGAGTTGACGCAGCAGTAGGTAAGCGTCTTTCGTTTTAGGAATTTCTGTAAGGTGTTGGGCTACCTGCGAGGGGGCATCTTTTAGAGCCTGATACGTTGACGTGACTTCCGGGTTAACGTCTCCAATGAAAGCTAGCGGCGGCCTTAAGCAGAAGAAGAGTGCTCCCGAGCCTACAAAAGGTTCGAAGTAGCGTTCGTATTTCGGGGGGGCATAAGCTGAAAGAATGGGGGTGATGCGACGCTTGCTGCCGGCCCAGCGTAAAACGGGTTGTGCATGATTCGTTACAGGGAAAAGTTCATTTGTAGGCAACTGCGTATCGACAATCACGCTACTTTCCCCAGCTATCTTTCATCCCCGTCACCCGATTGAACACGGTTTTCCCCGGCTTGTGGTCAACAATGTCTGTGACAAAGTACCCATGCCGCTCAAACTGGAAGCGCTGGCCAGCAGGCGCGCTGGCCAATGAAGGCTCCACATACGCCGTCACCACCTTCAGGCTGTCCGGATTCAGCTCTTCCATAAAGTCCTTCTCGCCCGTACCGGGGTGGGCTTCCTTGAAGAGGCGGTCATAGAGGCGCACTTCGGCCTGCACCGCATCATTCACGCCTACCCAGGTGATCACGCCCTTGACCTTGATGGCGTCCGAGCCGGGGGTGCCGCTCTTGGTGTCGGGGATCAGCGTGGCCTGTACTTCGGTGACCTGGCCGTTGGCGTCGCGGGTAGCTCCTGTGCATTCGATGACGTGGCCGTATTTGAGGCGCACCTTGTTGCCCGGGAACAGGCGGAAGAAGCCTTTGGGGGGTGTCTCTTCAAAGTCGGTGCGTTCAATCCACACTTCTTTGCCGATTTTGAAACTGCGCTTGCCCAGCTCGGGGTGGTGCGGGTGCACGGGGGCGCTGCAGTCGTCGAGCTTGCCTGCGCCCATGACCGTGTCCCAATTGGTCAGCACCAACTTGACGGGGTCGAGCACGGCCATGGCGCGGGGGGCGATGGGGTCCAGTGTGTCGCGCAGTGCGCCTTCCAGCGTGCTGTAGTCAATCCAGCTGTCGCTCTTGGTCACGCCAATGCGTTCGGCGAACAGGTGCAGCGCTTCGGGGGTGTAGCCGCGGCGGCGCAGGCCGACGATGGTTGGCATGCGGGGGTCGTCCCAGCCGGTGACCTTGTGGTCGTACACCAGTTGCGCCAGCTTGCGTTTGCTGGTCAGCACATAGGTGAGGTTGAGGCGGGCAAATTCGTACTGGTGCGGGTGCGGCGTGGCAACCAGGCCGCCTTCGCACAGGCGGTCGAGCAGCCAGTCGTAAAACGGGCGCTGGTCTTCAAACTCCAGCGTGCAGATGCTGTGGGTGATCTGCTCCAGTGCGTCCTCGATGGGGTGCGCAAAGGTGTACATGGGGTAGATGCACCATTTGTCGCCGGTGTTGTGGTGGTGGGCGCGGCGAATGCGGTAAATGGCCGGGTCGCGCATATTGATGTTGGGGCTGGCCATGTCGATCTTGGCGCGCAGCACCATGGAGCCGTCTTCATGCAGGCCGTCACGCATTTCGCGAAAGCGCGCCAGGTTTTGCTCTGGCGTGCGGCTGCGAAAGGGGCTGTTGGTGCCGGGGTGGCCGAAGTCGCCGCGGCTGAGGCGCATTTCCTCGGCGGTTTGCTCGTCTACATAGGCGTTGCCGGATTCGATCAGGTATTCGGCGGCGCGGTACATGAAGTCGAAATAGTCGCTGGCCTGATAGAGGTTGCACTCGTTGCCGGATGGGCCGTTGTTTTCCCAGTCAAAACCCAGCCACTTCACCGCTTCAATGATGCTGCTGACGTATTCGGTGTCTTCTTTTTCGGGGTTGGTGTCGTCAAAGCGCAGGTGGCACACGCCGCCGTAGTCGCGCGCCAGGCCAAAGTTCAGGTAAATGCTCTTGGCGTGGCCGATGTGCAGGTAGCCGTTGGGCTCGGGCGGAAAGCGCAGGCGCACCCGGGCCGGGTCGGGCTGGCCGCTGGCGTGGTGGGCGGCATCGCCAGGGCTGCCGCCCCAGCGGCGGGTGGCATACGTGCCTTCAGCCAGGTCTTTTTCGATGATCTGGCGCAAAAAGTTGCTGGGCTTGTGGTTTTCTTTGTCGGCGGGGGCTGCGGCAGCAGTGCCCTTGGGGCCAGCTTTGGAGGGGGCGGGGGAGGTCATGCGAATGATTTTAGGCGGTTGGGCAAGACGTTACGTTTGGCTACGCTCTTAACTGTGCATGCGGTAAGCCGTTACCGGTATCCAGCGTTTAATAAACACATGGGCATTCCATGCCCCTTAAGGAGAAAGACAATGAAGACAGCCATCAAGACAAACCGCTCCGTAGCCACGGCCGGCGCCGCTGCCGCCCTGGCGGTGGCCGCCCTGGGATTTGCCGGGGCTGCCCAGGCCCGGGACGACGTGTACTGGTCAGTGGGCGTTGGCTCACCCGGCGTATCGGTGAACGTGGGCAACGCCTACCCGGTGTACACGCCGGCGCCCGTGTATGTGCAGCCTGCACCGGTTTATTACCAGCCGGCGCCGGTGTATGTCCGGCCTGCACCGGTTTATTACCAGCCCGCACCGGTGTTCGTGCAGCCCCGCCCGTACTACGGCCCGCCGCAAGTGGTTTATGTGCAACCCGGCAATCGCCACGGCTGGCATAAAAAGCACGGCCGTGACCACGACGACGATCGTGGCTACCGGGGTGGCTATGGTTACCGGCAGGGTTATGCCCCGGTTTACTACCAGCGTTAATGCCGGTGTTGATCCGGCCTGAATCAGAACCGGATCAAGACTGAATCAAAAAAGCCTGCTTCGTGCAGGCTTTTTTATGGGTGCAGCCGAAGTCGGTGCAGGCATTCATGCCTTTGTCGGCCTGCGCCCATCAAAGCTCCACGACCCGGCGCCCGCAGCGCCAACGCAGAGCAGACCCCCCATGATGGCGACGTTCTTCAGAAAGTGATTCAGCTGGTTCTGGTAGGCAGGGGCTTCCGCGGCCCAGAAGGCATGAAAGATCACGGCTGCCAGGCCTGTGAATACCAGCAAGGCCCATGCCGCATACCGGACACGCCAGCCCGCAATCAGGGCAAGGCCACCGGCCACCTCCAGCGCAATGGTGGCCATGAGCAGCATTTCGGCGGCAGGCAGGCCTTTGGATGTCATAAAAGCAGCGATACCGGCGAACCGCCCGATTTTGGCGAGACCGGAGATGAGGAACAGGGCGCCAAGCAGGGTACGGCCCAGCATGAGACTGAGCGCTGAGTTGAGTGCAGGGTTGAGTGCAGAGTTGTTGTGCGTCATTGATGTCTCCATTGCGTTTCGTGAATAAGGTGAGGGGGCCGTCTACTGTTCGAGGGTGATGCCGCGCTCGCGGATCAGCTTGTGCCATTTTTTGGTTTCGGCGAGGGTGTACACCGACATCAAGGTTGCGTCACCGGGCACGGATTCGCAGGCGGCCTCCTCGAGTTTCTTGCGGACGCCTGGGTTATTGACGGCCGCCTGCATTTCCTGCGAAAGCTTTTGCCGAATGTCGTTTGGCGTGCTGGCGGGAACCACCATGCCCTGCCATGCATAGGCTTCAACATCCTTGTAGCCCAACTCGATCATGGTGGGTACGTCGGGCAGCTGTGAAACACGTTTTGCTGAAAACGCCACCAGCGGTACCAGCTTGCCGGCCTTGATGGCGCTCATGCCGGTCGACGTGTCCACAATCATCAGGGGTATCTGGCCACCCATGACGTCCTGCATGGCGGGCGCAGCCCCTCGGTATGGAACGTGCACCGCGAAAGCCGCTGTTCGCGTTTTGAAGAGTTCCATGGCCAGGTGGTGAGGGCTGCCGTTTCCGGGTGAACCATAGTTCAGCTTGCCGGGATTTTTCTTGAGCACGTCCATCAGCTCCCGGGCATTCCGGATCCCGGCATTGGGTGCGGCAACAATCAGCAGCGGTGTCCGCGCCATCAGGCCGAGGGGCGCGAAGTCACGCTCGGGATCGTATGGCAGGCGCTTGTAGAGCGCCGGGTTGTAGATCAGCACACCGTTATCGGCGGTGAAGAGGGTGTAGCCATCGCCCGGCGATCTGGCTGTAGCTTCGGCGCCAATGATGGCGCCGGCGCCAGCCCGGTTATCGATGATCACCGGTTGGCCCAGTTGCACAGACATCTGGGCCGCCACGGTGCGCGCCAGGAAGTCCGAGCCGCCCCCGGCGGGATAACCCACGATCCATTTCACGGGCTTGCTGGGGAAGCTCTGGGTCGGGGCCTGGGCCTGGGCGCTGACGGACACCGCGATGGCGGTTAGCAGCATGGCGAGGCGGCTCCCGAAATTGAGATAAGGCATGGTTGTCTCCTGCAGGGCGTTTGAAATATTGAGTGAGATTGAGAGAGGCGTTTCGTACGCGATGCGAGTAGAAGACAATCTGGCTTATTATTCAATCAACTTTTTCATATCAACTTATTACGTAATCCGATTAATCCGATGAATGTGACCCTGCGTCAATTACGTGCCTTTGTGGCTGTTGCGAAGTCCGCGAGCTTTACCGAGGCAGCCGCCACGCTTCACATTACCCAGTCGGCACTGAGCGGGCTGATCAAGGAGCTGGAGCACGTGCTGGGCGTGCAGGTGGTTTACCGCAGCACGCGCAAAGTGCAGCTGTCTGAGGTCGGCGGCGAGTTCTTGCCTCTGGCCACCCGTATCCTGCAGGACCTTGACGAGGCGTACCACGCGATCCATGACCTGAAGGCCTTGAAGAGCGGCGTTGTCCGGGTCGCTGCTCCGCAGCTGATGGCCTGTACGCTGATGCCCGACGCCATTGCGGCATTCAACAGCAAATACCCGGCGGTGCAGATTCGCCTTTCGGACTGTGCGGTGGAGGCGGTGCAGTCCAAAGTGCATAGTGGCGAAGTCGATTTCGCCATTGGGCCGGAACGGGAGGTGTCACCTGAAATCGCAACGCACAGCCTGTTTGAAATACCGTTTGTCGCGGTATTTCCGCCCGATCATCCGCTGGGTAAATTGAAGCGCGTGACCTGGACAGATATTTCCCGATATCCGCTGATTTCCCTGCAGGGGGAATACACGCAGAGGCTAAGCGCGGATCTGCAGGCCGCATCCGGCAACCTGACGCTGAGTCCCGGCATGGAAGTCACCTTCATGACCACGGCGCTCAGCATGGTGAGTGCCGGACTGGGGGTGACGACCTGCCTGCCGTATGCCACGTCGCTACTCAATCTTTACGGGCTGCAAACCCGTTTGCTGCAGGCGCCCACGCTCAGACGGAAGTTTTACCTGCTGACCAAGAAAGACCGCCCGCTGTCACCGGCGGCCCAGGGATTTTCAGACTTTTTGCTGGCGTACGTGATGCAGCAGAAGTGGAGCGCAGACCGGAGTGTGCAAGCCGAAACAAAGGCCGCTACCAAGGCTGCTACTCCTGGGGCGCGCTCACTCAGTACTCAACCGAAGTGATGCTCGGCGCGCTGCGCGTTCGCTGTCACCTGTTCCCAAGTACAACCTGAAACCATGTAAGAAACTGTAGGACGCAGCGCTAAGCCGTTGCGGGATGCAGGCGCTGATGCCCGCTTATGCCTTGATGCCTATAACAACAAACAACAACAAGCGCTCACAACAAAACAGGCGCTTGTAAAAAGCCCGGGAGCCGCTATTGCCCGAAGCGTGGGCCCTTGCGCAGGAAGTCTTCTTCCTCGGGTGTGTTGACGCGCCCCAAAGCCGCGTTGCGGTAGGGAAAGCGGCCAAAGCGGGCAATGATGGCATGGTGTTGGCGGGCATAGTCGAGGTTGCCCTGCAGGCGCTGCTTCAGCCTGCCGGGCGCCTCTGCCACCAGCCGTGAAAAGCGGGCGACGCATTCATCCTGCAGGGCCAGGTCTTCCGCGTGCATCAGCGGCATGTAGGTGAACACGCGGGCGACCCAGGGCAGTTGCTGGTCGGTCTGATGGGCCAGCGTATCCAGCACCAGTTGCTGGGCGCGTGCATCGCCCGCAAAGGCCTGGGCGCTTGCGCGAAACACGTTGCGGGTGAACTGGTCGAGCAATATCACCAGGGCCAGCCGGTGCAAGGGCTGTTGCTCCCAGTCCTGCAGCCCGCCACTTATCGCCTGCACAACCTGCGCGCCAAAGCGCGTCCTGATTTCCTCATCCAGTGCGGCGCCGCCGCCAAACCAGCGTTTGCCGAGGTCCTGTGTGGGCCAGCCGCCTGCCGTGCCGCCTTCCAGGCCGTCGGCCAGCCAGAATTCAAGCACGCTGGCGGGCGTGGTCTGGCTGACATTTTGTGGTGGCGTGTTACGCGATGTTGCGGGTGTGGGCTCGGGCATGATGTGTTCAGCTTAACCGCAATGGCCCTCAGGAAAGCTTAAGCCCTCGCTCAGGATGGCGGGCGATAATCAAGCCCAAATTTCAGGAGCCTGAGTGGACATTGCACTGTTGATCAAAGCCGCCATCATGGGGGTCGTTGAAGGTTTAACCGAGTTTCTTCCCATTTCTTCCACTGGACACCTCATCCTTGCGGGTGCATTGCTGGGTTTTGATGACGACAAGGCCAAGGTGTTTGACATCGCCATACAGACCGGCGCCATCTTTGCCGTCATTTTGGTGTACTGGCAAAAAATCCGCGACACGCTGGTGGCGCTTCCGACTGAAAAGCAGGCGCAGCAATTTGCGCTGAACGTGCTGGTGGCTTTTGTGCCGGCCGTGGTGTTGGGCCTGCTGTTTGGCAAGGCCATTCAGGCACATCTGTTTACGCCAGTGGTGGTGGCCAGCACCTTTGTCATTGGCGGCTTCATCATCCTGTGGGCGGAAAAGCGCCAGGAGCGCAATCCGGCCGTCGCGCGCATTCATGAAGTCGAGGCCATGACGGTGATGGATGCGCTCAAGGTCGGCCTGGTGCAGTGCCTGGCCATGATCCCGGGCACCAGCCGCAGCGGCGCCACCATCATTGGCGGCATGTTGCTGGGGCTGTCGCGCAAGGCCGCTACCGACTTTTCTTTTTACCTCGCCATTCCCACGCTGATTGGCGCGGGCGTCTACAGCCTGTACAAGGAGCGTGCGCTGCTGTCCGTGGCTGATGTGCCCTTGTTCATGGTGGGGCTGGTGTTTTCGTTTGTCAGCGCGTGGCTGTGCATTCGCTGGCTGTTGCGCTACATCTCCAGCCACAGCTTTATACCTTTTGCCTGGTACCGCATTGCCTTTGGCGTGGTCGTGCTGGCCACCGCGTGGAGCGGTGTGGTGACCTGGACCCCCTGAGCATTCCACACCGCTCCCCTCGTTTTTTTGACGGGCCCGCCAGCAATGGCAGGGCCCGTTTTTCTTTGGGGCAGGGATTGGGGTTGGGATTGGGGATCTCCGCGCCGCTTGCGGCTGCCGCGCTCTTGGCTGCCGTGCACTTTTCAAAATTCAGAGTAAACCCTTGAATTGATGCGCCATGTCGCCGGTAAAATGACCACTATATAGTCAGTATGTCCACAATATGGATATTTAGGAGACTTGCATGCCCATTGATACGACCGACCCGTCCCCCCTGATGCCCTATCAATTCCCGAACCCGGCGGCTGCCTTGCCGGAGATCGTGGTCCAGCACGCCATTCCGACCGATGAGCGGCTGTGGGTTCCGCAAGCTGAAAACGTGTGGTTCCGCCCGCTGTGCCTGAATGCCAGCCAGGGCTACTGGATGAATTTGCTGCGCGTGCGCAAGTCCGGCGTGCTCAGCCGCCACCGCCATCCGCAGGCCGTGCACGGCTTTGTGCTCAAGGGCCGCTGGCGTTACCTGGAGCACGACTGGGAGGCCACCGAAGGCAGCTATGTGTTTGAGCCGCCGGGCGAGACCCACACGCTCTACGTGCCTGAAGACGTGGAAGAAATGATCACCTACTTCCAGGTCAATGGCGTCATGTACTACACCGACCCCTGGGGCAAAGGCATGGGCTACGAAGACGTGTTCACCAAGATCGAGATGTGCAACAAGCATTTCGAGAGCGTCGGGCTGGGCGCTGACTACACCAAGCAGTTCATCCGCTGAGCATGGCTTACGCAACAGCGCAGTACGACTTTGCGGGCAGCGTGGCGGTGGTCACGGGCGGTGCCAGCGGCGTTGGTGCCGAGGTGGCGCGGCAGCTGCAGGTCAGCAGCGCCATTGCGATACGCTTTTCTTGCTCCCTCGCCCTTTGGGAGAGGGTTGGGGTGAGGGCCTGCGGCGTATAAAAAGCTGCTGTCTTTTGCATCGGTCGCGGCCCCCATCCCAGCCTCACGTGTTGCAGTGAGACACTGCGACGCTTCGCCCCGCCCAAGTCCGCGCAGGCGGACTTGGAGCCGCGGGCCTAAGCCCCAAAGGCGGGAAGGAGTAAAACGGGGGAAGCATCGCTGTTCAAGACAGGAAGGACTGAGAGAGTGAGAGTTTTTCGATTTCACTCCCTCTCCCTCTGGGAGAGGGCGGGGGTGAGGGCCGGCGAGTGGCCACAACACTGGAGCACAGCCCCTCACCCCAACCCTCTCCCCAAAGGGGCGAGGGAGGAAATGCCGTCGCTTCGAAAAACTCTCAGCCTCTGAGTAGTTACCAAAATCTTGAGAAAAAAGGCATGCAGTCCAGGCAGGAAGGGTGCGTGCAGCTATTATTTTGATAGCGTAACGGTGGCTGTCCTGCGCTGGCGAGGCCGCTTTTACACCTATTCGACAACCCAGGAATCCTCATGACTTATCAGGCAGAACTCTTCAAAGGCAAGCGGGCGCTGGTCGCCGGTGCAACACAGGGCATAGGCGCCGTGATTGCCAACCACCTCGCAGCGCTGGGCGCCGAGGTCACGGCTCTCGGGCTGGGGCCGGGCGACGGCACGCTGGACGCGGCGGTCGCCGTGCGGCAGGCCGATGTGACGTCGGCGCAGAGCCTGGACGCGGCGCTGGCCGGCATGGACCAGCTCGACATCGTCTTCAACTGCGCAGGCATCATCAAGCGCGGCGCCGAGCACGACCTGGACGTGTTCGAGCAGGTGCTGGCCGTGAACCTGACCGGCACCATGCGGGTCTGCACCGCGACGCGCGAGCGGCTCAAAGCCAGTCGCGGCTGCATCGTCAACACCGCCTCCATGCTGAGCTTTTTTGGCGGCGGCCTCGTGCCGGGCTATGCGGCCAGCAAGGGCGGAGTGGCGCAGCTCACCAAGTCGCTGGCCATTGCCTATGCTGCAGACGGCATCCGTGTCAACGCCATCGCGCCCGGCTGGATTGCCACACCGCTCACGCAGGCGCTGCAGGACGACCCGGCACGCGCCGGCCCGATCCTGGCGCGCACGCCGCTGGGCCGCTGGGGCACGCCGGCCGATGTGGCCCAGGCCGCCATGTTCCTGTGCACGCCGGCGGCGGCGTTCATGACCGGCGTGATCCTGCCGGTCGACGGGGGCTACCTGGTGTCCTGATGAATTGCGGGCCGGGCCAGCAGGGATAATCCTTTTTTGCTCATCAGCCCTCACCGCACATCGCCCTGCCCATGCCCGCTTCCCGACCACCTTCCGCTGTAACCAAGCCTGCCCTGGCCCAAGTGGCGGGCACGGCGTCGTTTTCGAAGTTCATGCACGTGCTGCAGCTGGTGGCTGATTCGACCGAGCCGCTCAACGTCGCTGCGCTGATGCGGGCCAGCGGTTATCCGCGCCCGACGGTGCATCGAATTGTTGCCGCCCTGCTGGCCGAGCGGCTGCTGGTCGAGAACACGCGCAGCGCGTCCCTTGCGTTGGGCCCGCGGCTGATCCAGCTGGCCAGCCGCAGCTGGGGCCGTTCAGAACTCCGGCTGGCGGCGGTGGACGAACTCAAGCGCCTGCGCGATATCACAGGGGAAACCGTCCACCTGGCGGTGCCCAACGGCACCACCATGGTGTACATCGAAAAGCTGGAAAGTCCGAGCGCGGTGCGCATGGCCTCGCGCATAGGCACCAGCGTGTCGCTGCATTCCACGGCCGTCGGCAAGGCCTACATGGCCGCACTGGACGCTGCCACGCTGAACCCATTGCTCGAGAATTTACCCATGCCGCGCTATACACCCAGCACGGTGACCGAGTTGGCGGATCTGCAGGCGCAACTGCGGGTTACGCGGGAGCGGGGCTGGTCGGTGGACAGCGAAGAAAACGAAGCCGGTATTTTTTGTTTCGGCGCGGCCATCCTGGGCAGTCGCGGCGTGCCGGTGGCGGCGATCAGCGTCAGCACGCTGATCTTTCGGCAGAAGGACAACCCCGAGCAGGCTTATGTGGCGCCACTGCTGGAGGCATGCCGTGCGATTTCGGCGCGGATTGCGGAGACGCCAGAGCTTTCTGCTGCGGATATTTTGTAGGGCGGCTTTTTGGGTTGGGGTAGTTGGTTTTGTTGAGGGGTGCTGGCCGGGGGTAGCCCGGCGGCTACTCACTTTTCTTTTGCTTCGCCAAAAGAAAAGTAAGCAAAAGAAAAGGCGACCCTGCTGTCTGCGACCCTTCGCTTCGCTGCGGGCAGCCTGTGGTGCTCGGTCCAGTCGGGGTCTCGCTCGAACTCGCCTGCGGCTCAGACAATCGCGATCCCTGATTCGCCTGGCCCTGCGCTCCTCGGCGCAGACAGAAGCAACTGTGTTCAAAGTCAAACGATTTTGAATGAAATTTCAAGCGTCTCCAGCCTGTGGACAACCATAGCCCGCCTGCCAGGGCTTGCCCGACTTGATGATGGCATTCATGATCGTCAACAGCTTGTGCATGCAGGCCACCAACGCCACCTTCGCAGGCTTGCCTGCCGCACGCAAGCGCTGATAAAAAGCCTTGATCAACGGGTCATGACGCACCGCACTCAGGCTGGCCATGTACAGGGCCGAGCGCATGTCAGCACGCCCACCCCAAGTGACTCTTTTGCCCTTCATCGTGCCACTATCGCAGTTAAGCGGTGCCACCCCTACCAGCTTGCCAATCTCGCGCGCACTCAAACTGCCCAACTCTGGCAACGATGCCATCAAGGCAGCCTGGGTCGAGATCCCCACACCTTTCATACCTTTGAGCAAATCGAGCTTTTCCTTGAAATGCTTGCCCAGACTGCCTGCAATGTCTGCATCAAGCTCCTTGACCTGACGGTCAATGACCTTGAGTACAGCCTGAATGCTTTTTTTCTGCGTCGGATGGCTGCTTGCCAGCCGGTTACCCTCCGCCACGCGCATCACCACGAGCTGGGAGCGCCGGGTGACCATTGCCGCGAGCATGTCCTGCTGCACTGTTGGCAACTTGAGCAGCAACTTGTCCCGCTTGTCACTGCTGTAAAGGGTGTGGGCGAACTGGGCCAGCGCCTGGGCATCGCTCTTGTCGGTCTTGCTCAAAAATCCAAGCGCCTTGGCAAAGTCATGGGCCTGCCTGGGGTTGACCACCATGACGGCATAACCGGCCAGGCACAGCGCCGTTGCCGCCAGCCGCTCCAGGCCTCCCGTGGCCTCCATCAAGACTACCGCCACACTATCCTTACGCGTTGCCAGGCTGTCTATCAAGGCGCCAACGCCTGCATCAGTATTGACAAACTGCTGTGCTTTGGCTTGACCGCGAACGGCCAGATCAAGCGTTGCTTTGGAGACATCGATACCAATGAATATTTGTTCTGAAGTAGCACTCATAAATCCCATCCTTGCAAATACGGGGTCCAAAAAATCAATATGGCCAACTAGCAACTGTTCGGGCTTACAACGAGCGGCAAGTGATCCACGCCAAAAGCTTCTGTACGAGCTACATGCTCAAGGGGCAAACAGGCTGTGAATAACTTCCCAAAACAAAGCACATCAACATGTCTGAATCGCTAATTTTTAAGCATACAAGGGGTGGAGAGAAAGAAATACCTACAGCCAAATACCGAATACATAAATCCACAAGGACACGCCGCGGCGTGTCCTTGTTTGTCTTGGTATTTTTCGTTGTGTATTCGGTATTGGTACCCGCTCCCCACCCGTCCTGGCTGGGCCGAGCAGCGCAGATGGAGGCGGCCTAAAGGGGCCGCAGTTGTTTGAGCCGCAGGCGAGTTCTGCGGACCGCCGCCGTAATCGAGCAGCACAGGTTGCCCGAAGCGCAGCGCCGGGACCCAGACTGCGGGTCGCCTTCTCTTTGCTTACTTTCTCTTGGCGAAGCAAGAGAAAGTGAGTCGCCCGCCGGGGCGAGTCCCGGCCCCTGAACGCAGTAAAAGGCCAAGCATCGACATTAATCCAGAAAATTCCGCAGAGCCGCCTCGACGGCCGCAGCAGTCGCCAACGGCTTCTCCATAGGAAACAGGTGGCTGCCATCCAGCATCATGATCCGCCCCTTCGTCACCTTCTCCGTCATGGCCATCCCGACCTGTTTCATCTCGGCTGACTGCCGCCCGCCAATGAACGCCACCGGGCATTTGAGCGGATTTGCTTTCAGCAGGCGCTCCAGGTTGTCGGGCAGGGTGTTGTAAATGCTGGTTTCCACATCGCGGTCAAAGCTCAGCAGGCGCTGGCTGCCGGTGTCCGTGTCGGCATCGTGTGTGCCGTGCTCGATGTAGTCAATCAGCACCTGTTCATCCCACTGGGCAAAGGCTTTCTTGCTGCGGAAATGCGCCAGCACTTCGTCGCGCCCCAGCCATTGATGTTTGCGCCTGCGGCTGATGGCACCGGGCGAGATGGAGCCCACCAGCTGGGCGCGCTTGGCCACGCTGAGCGCGGTAGCGCGCCAGCCTCCCAGGATCGGTGAGTCCAGCATCAGCACGCCGCGCACCGGCAGGCCGCCCAGCACCGGGTTTTGGGTCGCGCACATCAGGCTTAAAAAGCCACCCAGCGAGTGGCCGACCAGGAAAGCGGGCTGGCCGGACTTTTCGACCTCCTGGCTGGTGAAGTCGGCAAGCTGTTGTACCAGATGAGGCCAGTTGCTGGTGACCGGGTAGCGCGGGTCATGGCCGAATTTCTCAATCGCCTTGACCTGAAAGCCGCGGGCCTTGAGGCTCTTGAACAGCACGCTGTAGGTGCTGGCGGGAAAGCTGTTGCCGTGCGAGAAGATGACCAGGGGTTTGGCAGGGAAGGTAGACGAGGTCGAGGAGGTAGAAGACGGCACGGATTTAAATCAGCTTTTCGCTGGGACTGCTGATTTTCTTGAGCGGTTCGTGGCGGTTTGCCGGCATTTTCAGCGGGATGTCGGTGTGCGCGTCGTCCCATACTGGGTCTTCAATGCTGTCGAACACCTCGCGCAACCGTCTGCCCCAATTGTTGTGCAGCATCGAGTAATAGGGGTTGCTGCTGTCGATGCACACCACCTTGTCGCTCTGGAAGGTGTCCACCTCGTACACCACCAGGTCCAGTGGCATGCCCACCGAGAGATTGGATTTCATGGTCGAGTCCATCGACACCAGCGCGCATTTGGCGGCTTCGGCCAGCGGCGTCTCGGGGGTGATGACGCGGTCGAGCACGGGCTTGCCGTATTTCGATTCGCCCACCTGGAAGTAGGGCGTTTCACCCGTCGCTTCAATGAAGTTGCCGGCCGAGTACATCTGGAACAGGCGCATGCCTTCACCGCGAATCTGGCCGCCGAAGATCAGCGAGACATTGAAATCGACATCCGCCTTTCGCAGCGCGTCGGCATCGCGGTCATAGACGCGGCGTATCGCCGAGCCCAGCACGCGGGCGGCATCGAACATGCTCTTGGCGTTCCAGATGGTGATGGATTCGCCGGTTTCCGGGTCCTTCAGGTGCTCGATCTGGAGAATCTCGCGCACCGACTGCGAGATGGAGAGGTTGCCGGCGGTCAGCAGCACCATGAAACGGTCGCCGGCCTTTTCGTAGACGATCATCTTGCGGAAGGTGCTGATGTGGTCGAGTCCGGCATTGGTGCGGGAATCCGACAAAAAGACCAGACCGGCATTCAGTTTGATGGCAGTGCAATAAGTCATGGCAGTTCGGTAATGGGGTTTGCTATTTCGCATTCAAGCCAGCGCCGACAGCTTTTTCAGCTGGTAGAGCGCATCCAGCGCCTCACGGGGGCTCAGGGTGTCAGGGTCTATCGTATCCAATGCCCTGTCAAGCGCTGTTTGCACGGGCGCGGCTGCTTCGGGCGGGGCGGCAAACAGGTCCACCTGGGCGCGGGTTTCGGTCTGCTGCGTTTCCAGCGCACTCAGCGCGTGGCGGGCATGGGTGACCACCGCGCTGGGCACGCCGGCGAGTTTTGCCACGGCAATTCCGTAGCTTTTGCTGGCCGGACCGGGTTCGATGTGGTGCAGAAACACGATGTTCGCCCCCGATTCCACGGCGCTGACATGGACATTGATGGCGCCATGGTGCTGCGCGGGGAATTCGGTCAGCTCAAAATAATGCGTGGCAAACAGGGTGAAGGCCTGGGTCTTGTTGTGCAGGTAGGCGGCAATCCCGCCGGCGAGCGCCAGGCCGTCAAAGGTGGAGGTGCCGCGGCCGATTTCATCCATCAGCACCAGCGAATGCGGCGTGGCGGTGTGCAGGATCTGCGCCGCCTCGGTCATCTCAAGCATGAAGGTGGATTGCGCGTTGGCCACGTCGTCGGCGGCGCCGATGCGGGTGTGGATGGCGTCTATGGGCCCGAGCCGGCAACGAGCGGCCGGCACGTAGGAGCCCACGCTGGCCAGCAGCACGATCAGCGCGACCTGGCGCATATAGGTGGACTTGCCGCCCATGTTGGGGCCGGTGATGACCTGCATGCGGTGTTTGCCGCTCAGGCTGCAATCGTTGGCGATGAAGGAGCCGCCACCGGTTTCCGCCAGCCGCGCTTCAACCACCGGATGGCGGCCCTGGGTGATGTCGATGCAGGGCTCTTTGACAAACACCGGGGCGGCCCAGTTCAGCGTGAGCGAGCGCTCGGCCAGCGCGCACAGGGCGTCAAGCGAGGCGAGGGCGCGCGCCAGCCGGCTCAGCGCGGGAATGAAGGCCTGCAGCTGGTCGAGCAGCTGCTCGTACAGCCACTTCTCGCGTGCGAGTGCGCGCTCCTGCGCCGACAGGGCCTTGTCTTCAAAGGCCTTGAGTTCGGGCGTGATGTAGCGTTCGGCATTCTTCAGGGTCTGGCGGCGGCGGTAGTCGTCGGGCACCTTGTCGAGCTGGCCCTGTGTGACCTCAATGTAGAAACCGTGCACCTTGTTGAACTGCACGCGCAGGTTGGCAATGCCGGTGCGGGCCCTTTCACGGCCTTCCAGCTCGAGCAGAAAACCGTCGCAGTTGGTCTGGATGGCGCGCAGTTCGTCGAGGTCGGCGTCGCAGCCGTGGTTGATGACGCCGCCGTCGCGAATCAGCGCGGCCGGCTCGTCGAGCACATAGCGGCCCAGCAATTCGGTGCATCCTGGCGGGGGCTGCAGATCCTCGAAAATCCGGGTCAACAGTTCCGGTAGCCCAATGCTCTCGCCGGCGGCGCGCTCTGATTGTTGCTGCAGCTTGTCCAGGGTCTGGCGCAGCGCCACCAGCTCGCGCGGCCTGACCTGCCGCAGCGCGAGGCGGGCGGTGATGCGTTCGACATCGCTGCAGCCCTTGAGCCTGGCGCGCAGGGTTTGCTGTGGGCCGCTGCGTAAATGCGCAATTGCTTCAAGCCGGGCCTGCGCCTGCGCGCGGTCGCGGCGCGGGCTCAGCAGCCAGCTTTTCAGGGCGCGGCTGCCCATGCCGGTGCTGCAGGTGTCCAGCAGCGAAAACAGTGTCGGCGAGTCTTCGCCGCGCAGGGTTTGCGTCAGTTCGAGGTTGCGGCGCGTGCTTTGCGGCAGCTCGATCAGCTCGCCCGAACGCACCACCTGCAGGCCCTGCACATGGGGCAGCGCGCGGCCCTGCGTATGTTCGGCATAGCCCAGCAGCGCCGAGGCGGCGGCATGGGCTTCATTCAGCGCTTCTGCGTTCCATGAGGCCAGCGAAGCTACCTTGAGCTGCTCCAGCAGGCGGCGCGCACCCAGCGCCCCGTCAAACTGCCAGGCCGGGCGGGCGCTGGCCGCACAGCGCTGGGTTTTCAGGCGCTGCTCAAACGCCGGGGTGACGTCGACGTTGTAGAGCAGCTCGCTGGGGTTGACGCGCGCCAGCCAGGTTTCCAGTTCATCATTCGCGCAATGCGCCAGGTGTATCTCTCCCTGCGTAACGCTCAGCCAGGCCAGCCCGCAGGTGTTGCGCGCGCCCTGGTGCACGGCCAGCAAAATCGATTCGGCCTTGTCGTTCAGCAGTTCGGTATCGGTGAGCGTGCCCGGCGTCACCACGCGCACCACCTTGCGCTCGACCGGCCCCTTGGACGTCGCGACGTCGCCGACCTGCTCGCAAATCGCCACCGACTCGCCGAGCTTGATCAGCTTGGCCAAGTAGCCTTCCAGCGAGTGAAAGGGAACGCCGGCCATCACCACCGGCTCGCCGCCCGACTGACCGCGCCGCGTCAGCGTGATGTCGAGCAGGCGCGCGGCTTTTTCGGCATCGGCGAAAAAGACCTCGTAAAAGTCACCCATGCGGTAGAAGACCAGCGTGTCGGGGTACTCGGCCTTGATGGCGAGGTACTGCTGCATCATGGGCGTATGGGTCTTGGCTGGGTCGGTCATTGGTTCAAGTCTATCAACACCGAATGGGTTGCCTCTGTTGCAAAAGGACGGCGGTGCTGACGGGGCCGGGTCAAGGTTGGCGCGGGTGGCCTCGAGTCTGGAAAACAGGGCCCATGGTGTAAGCACCATGGATGCCTGGCGCCTCAGCTCAGCGGCCGTGATTAATGAGCGGCACCAACGTGGAAGTGCTCTTGTGCACTGTGGTGGTGCGTCGAGCCGGCGATTCGCTTGGGTTTGCTCATTGACTTGGGGCCTGCAACACAGCAGTCCCTATCCAACATTCAGCTGGCCCCTGCTTTCTGAAGAGGCCTCATGCGGGTTTCCTCTCGTGGTGAGTGTGGGCAATGTCTGGCATAAAGCATGCTTGCGAGTATTCAAGTGACTTGAATTCTATTCAATAGACTGGCAACCAGAATCATGTCACTTAATTCAAGTTCATCAATTCACCCGAAAGGAAGCGACTATGCGTAGGCGGAACACGATATTGGCAGGAACGGCGTTGTTGACGACATGTCTGAGTCTGGCTCTCCTGGCCAGTCCAGTCATGGCTAAAGAAGTGGTGAAAATCGCCTTTGTCGGTCCGTTGACCGGTGGGGTCTCCAATATGGGTCTGGGGGGGCGCAATTCAGCAGACTTGGCAGTGCGCCTGCGCAATCAGGACCCCAAATCCAAATACACCTATGAATTGGTGGCGCAGGACGACGAGTGCAAGCCCAATGTGGGTGTGCAGGTGGCGACCAAGGTGGCCGCAGACAAAAATATCGTGGCGGGCGTCACACACTATTGCTCGGCAGTCGCCATGGCCACGGCGGGCGTGTACAACCGTTTTGGCATGCCGGCTGTGGTGTGGGGTGCGGTTCTGCCCGAGGTCACCTACGGCAACAACTTCCAGGAAGTTCATCGTGTCAACGGCACGATGATCAATCAGAACGAGGTCGCCTACAAGTTCATGGCCGGACTGGGCTACAAAAAATGGGCCATTATTCATGACACAACGGACTACGGCAAAGGACACAACAAATACTTCAGCGAATTCCTGAAAAAAGGTGGCGGTACGGTCCTGGGCACCTTCGGTGTGACGGCGGACCAACAGGATTTCACCACCGAACTGACCAAGATTCGTGAGTTGAATCCCGACGTCATTTACTTCGGCGGACTGACGCCGCTCGGGGTACGGATTCGGACGCAGATGGAGAAGCTGGGCATCAAGGCTCAATTCCAGGGTACCTCCGGGATAAAGTCCGATGCCTATATTCAGGGTGCTGGCAAGGAGCTGGCTGAAGGCACGCTTTCGTTTATCGAAGGGGCGCCATGGGAGAAGCTGCCAGGCGGGCTTTTCTTCATCAGCAAATACGCGCAGCAAAAATACGGTGAATCGGCAGAGGCTTATGGTCCCTTTGCATTTGCCGCAGCCAATCTGATCATGGATGCCGTCGAGAAGGTCGGGCCGGATCGCAAAAAAGTGCGTGACGTTCTGAACAGGACCAAGGATGCGGACACCATTGTTGGCAAGGTGACCTTTGACGATCATCGCCAGAACATCGTGCCGCTCATCACCAAGTACGTGGTGGAAAACGGTGCATGGGTGGTTTGGGAAGACAGCAGCTACGGCAAGGGCAAGCACAAGCTGGCCGGTTTGTAATCCCCAAGATGCCCTCCTGCACGCCATCGGCGACGCGGGAGGGTAACCCTCAATCGTTTCAGGAAACCTGATGAGTGAAGTTAGTCAATACATCTTCAATGGCCTGATGCTGGGCGTGATTTACGCCATGGTCGCCGTTGGCTTTACCCTGTTTTTCGGGGTTCTGGACGTTATCAAGTTCTCGCACGGTGATACCTTGATGGTGGGGGCCTTCGCCGGGCTCACGGTGTCCATCGTGATGATGAACATCGGGCTGGCTTCTCCGGCGCTACAGTTGCTCGCGGTGGTTGTTTTTGCTGTCGCCGTCACTGGTTTGCTGGGGGCGGGAATTGCCAAGTTCCTGATCCTGCCGCTGCGTCATGCGCCACCGCTCAACACGCTGCTGGCGACGCTTATGCTCGGCACCGTGATGCGCGAGGCGGTTCGTCTGTTCTATCCTGACGGCTCCAACCCAAAACCGTTTCCCGCATTGCTGCCTACCTCCATGGTGGAACTGGGTGGGCTTTCGTTGCGAATTGACAACCTCATTTTGCTGGCCAGCGGCCTGCTCGCCATTGCCGGGGTACACCTTCTCATCACGCGCACCAAACTCGGCATGGCGATTCGTGCTGTGGCGCAAGACGGAGAGACAGCGCGGTTGATGGGCATCAACTTCGAGGCGGTTGTGCTGATTACATTTGCACTGGGGTCTGGCCTGGCTGCGCTCGCCGGTGTGATGAATGGCCTGTACTACAACGAAGTCAACTTCAATGTCGGTTTGCTGCTGGGGGTGATCGGGTTTGCCGCCGCCATTCTGGGTGGGCTGGGCAATATCTATGGCGCCATCATTGGGGGATTTCTTTTCGCTGCTTTGCAGGTGATTGGCAGCGCCATGTTGCCCACACTGATTCCCGACATTCCAAGCTCTTACAAGGATGTTTTTGCCTTCGCCGCCGTCATCATTTTTATGGCCTGGAAACCGACTGGTCTGATCGCCGAAAAGTCGAGCGAGCGAGTTTAGTACCATGAAACAACAAGAATCCATGACTCCCGCGAGATCTGCCTTGATGCTCAGCGTCGCGGCGCTTGTCCTGACCGTATATGTGTGGTTTTTCCTGCATGCAGAGAGTCAAATCGGCATTGCCATTTTGCTGGTTGCCGCAATCGTGGCTGTAATTTTGAGTCGCCGATTCGGTGTGACGCTGCTGGTCGAGCAGTCGGCCGCGCGGCGCCCGGGCCTGTCCCGATGGTTGGCCGTTGGCTGCGGTGTGGCCTTGATAGCGGCTTTCCACAGCTCACACTTCGTGTTGTTGATGCTGTGCGGCGTGTTGCTGTACTCCACGGCCTGTCTCGGTTTGACGGTGCAATTCGGATACTCGGGCGTGGCCAACTTTGCCGGGGCCGCATTTTTTGGCATTGGCAGTTACGCCACGGCCGTGCTCGCATCCCACACGGCCATTCCCCACGCCCTCGTCATCCTGATCTCTGGCCTGAGTGCCGCCGTCATCGGTTCGCTGCTGATTCTGCCGGTGTTGCGAACGCGCGGCCACTATGCGGCGCTGGTCACCATCGCGTTCGGTATCCTGTTCAAGACCTTCATCGAGGTCAACGATGTGCTGGGTGGGCCGCAAGGCTTGCAGGTGCCTGGAATGAAGTTGTTCGGCTTGTCGTTGAACGAGGGCTTCAGCCTGTTCGGCCTGGAGATCTCTTTCTATGTCACCTACGCATTGCTCAGTCTTGCCATGTTCGCGGGGGTCTATGCCCTGGTCAACGCACTGGAGCGGTCCTGGGTCGGCCTGAGCATGGACGTGGTGCGAACCGATGAAACAGCGGCATCCACCTTCGGCCTGCACATCGTTCGCTGGAAGGTCATCGCCTTCACCATGGGCAACTTTTTCGCGGGTATCGCCGGCGCTCTTTACGGGATGATCATTGCATTTGTCGCGCCCAACAACTTCACTTTTGGCGACTCGCTGCTGATGCTCTCGATTGTCATTTTGGGTGGCCTGGGCAATATTGCCGGCTTGATTCCGGCCGCGATTATTGTGCTGATTCTTCCTGAAAAACTTCAAGTCATTCAGGAATACCGTTTCCTCTTGTATGCGGCGCTGGTGATTGTGATTTTGCTGTTTAGGTCGCAGGGGCTGCTGCCGCGCAAGACACGGATTTTCTTCGCCAGGAAGGGTTCATGATGGCCGGCCAGTCCCTGATCTCGGTTGACAGGCTGACCATGCGTTTTGGTGGCCTGACGGCGCTCGATGAACTGTCCATGACTGTGCATGAGGGAGAAATACTTGGCCTGCTGGGTCCGAACGGCTCTGGCAAGACGACTTTCTTCAATGTGTTGACCGGGCTGTACAAAGCCAGCAGCGGCAGCATTTCCCTTGGCGGTGAAAACATTCTTGGCAAGACGCCGCAGCAGATTTACCGCAGTGGCGTCGCCCGTACCTTCCAGCGCTCCCGTCTTTCGCTGTCCCTCACGGTTTTCGACAACATTGTCATTGGCGATTATCAGCACATGCAGCACGGTCTGATCTTCAATCTGTTGCGGCGCAAGGCGTTTCGGGCCGAGTACGAGGCTTACGTCGAGAAAGTGAAGTCCTTGCTGGAGATATTCAGCCCCCCGCTGGTCGGGCGGCTGTTCGAGCCGGTCGAAAGCTTCACGATGATAGACCGCCGACGCATCGAGGTTTGTCGCGCGCTGCTGAGTCGGCCGCGCTTGTTGCTTCTGGACGAACCATCCGCGGGCATGACACATGATGAAACAGACGAGTTGATGCAGGATATCTTGCAGGTACGAGGAAAGCTGGACAAGCTCTCTGTCGTCCTGATTGAGCATGAAATGAACGTGATCGAAAGAATCACTGACCGCTGCGTCGTCCTGAACTACGGCAAGAAGATCGCCGAAGGAAGCTATGTCGAGATCACAGCCGATCCACATGTGCAGACCGCTTATCTCGGAGAAGCCGCATGAGCAAACTCAGTGTCAAGAATCTTACTACCGGCTTTGACAAGGTCAATGTCCTGCATGATGTGTCGATCGAGGTGGAGCCGGGCAAGATCACCTGCATTTTGGGCTCAAACGGGGCAGGAAAGAGTACGCTGATCCGTTCGATTCTCGGTCTGACGCCTCCGCGTCAGGGTGAAATCTGGTGGGATGGGCGCAACCTTGCCGGGGAGAAAACGCACAAAATCATCGCCAGCGGCATCGCCTGCATTCCGGAAGGCCGCAAAGTCTTTCCGCGCATGACGGTCGGGGAAAACCTGGCACTTGGCGCTTTTCTGGAGTCATCCCCTACTCGGATTGGGGAGCGACTGGCGCGGGTTTACGAGATATTCCCCCGTCTGAAGGAGCGGTCGGCGCAGCTTGCCGGGACCATGTCGGGCGGCGAGCAGGCCATGGTGTCGATCGGTCGCGGCCTGATGGCTGAACCCAAGCTGCTGCTGATTGATGAGCCTTCGCTTGGTTTGTCGCCTTTGTATGTGAAAGAAAACTTCAAGGTGATCAAGCAGATCAATGATCTCGGGGTCACGGTTCTGCTGGTGGAGCAGAACGCCCGTCAGACGCTGGCGATCGCGCACTACGGATATGTTCTTTCGCAGGGCAAGGTCGTCGCCTCCGGTTCGGCACAAGCGCTGTCCGAGAACGACGAAGTGCGTTCCGCATATTTCGGCTGAGTCAGTGATATGCATAACATTCTGACGCTGTCTGCGCGGGACCTCGCCGCCAGGGTTTCGCGCGGGGAATTGACGGCTGAAGCCGTGACGCGGGCCTACATCGAACAGATCCAGTCTTGCGAACTTTCGGTCAAGGCATGGCAGTTCTTTGACGCCGACATGGCGCTGCAAAGCGCGCGTGCACTGGACCGCCACAGCCACAGCAGCAACGCACTGCTGCGAGGCGTCCCCGTCGGGGTGAAAGACCTGATGGATACGGTCGACATGCCAACCTCCTATGGTTCGCCTATTTATGCGGGGCACCGTCCGAAGTTCGATGCCGCATGCGTGGCCGCCTGCCGGGATGCCGGGATGGTGGTGTTGGGCAAAACTGTTACCACCGAGTTTGCAACCTTTCAGCCTGGAGTGACATGCAATCCCCGCGCGCCAGCAGATGCGCCGCGCACGCCGGGCGGATCTTCCAGCGGGTCCGCCGCGGCGGTGGCTGCGAACATGGTGCCACTGGCACTCGGAACCCAGACGGCTGGCTCCATCGTGCGGCCGGCGGCCTACTGTGGCGTGATTGGCTACAAGCCCACCCACGGGACATTGCCGCTGGCCGGCGTCAAGCCGCTCGCGCCCAGTCTCGACACGATAGGCGCGTTCGCACGCTCGGTGGATGATGCCGCATTTTTTGTTGGCGCGTTGACCCGTGTCAAACTGGACCCGCAGCGGCAATCTGCCCTTCGCGTGGGCATTTGCCGTACCGCCCATTGGGATCTGGCCTCGGACGCTACACGCCGCGTGCTTGAGCATTCCGCACGCCAGTTCGAAAAGGCTGGAGCACATGTTCATGACCTTGTTTTGCCGGCTTCGTGCGATGCCTTGACGCAGGCGCAAATTCAGATAATGGCTTATGAAGCCGCGGCTGCGTTTGCGCCGGAGCGTCAGCGGCACGCGGCACAGTTCAGCCCGGCCTTTGCGCAACTCCTGGCGTTGGGACAGTCGCTGCACGGGGCCGACTTCGCCGCTGCGCAGTTGCTGGCTATTGCTGCGCGACGGGCGCTGGACACCGTGTTCGAGTCGGTGGATGTGCTGCTGGCTCCCAGCGCCGAAGGCGAGGCGCCTGCAGGCTTGGGCGCCACGGGTAATCCCATCTTCAACCGTCTCTGGACGCTGCTGGGGAATCCCTGTGTGCATGTGCCGGCCGGGACGGGGGAGCACGGTATGCCCGTAGGCGTCACGGTCATAGGCCCGCGATGGGCTGATGCGCTGACATTGAGCGCAGCGCATACGCTGGAGCTCAGTCTGAGCTGAACATGGATAAAGAATTGAATGTGACTAAACCAGAAAAACGAGACCAGACGACGGCCTGCGAACGTGCGCAGGACCATGTGCAACATGATCGCCTGCTGTCGGTCATTGCCGAGCTTGCGGCCTTTGGCGGACGGGCGGACGGAGGTGTTTCTCGCGAGACCCTGACCGACATCGATCTCCAGGCGCGCCGCTATTTGATCGATCTGGCCCGTTCGCGCGGGTGCTCGGTAACGATCGATGACTGCGCCAATCTTTTTTTTCGTCGTCCGGGAACATCCGATTTGCCGCCGGTTCTGACCGGAAGCCATGCCGATACCCAGCCCGTCGGTGGCAAGCTGGACGGGGCCTATGGCGTGCTTGCAGGCCTGGAGGTGATAGCTGCGTTGAACGATGCGGGCATCGAGACCCTGCGGCCTGTCGAGGTCGTTGCGTGGACCAACGAAGAGGGGTGCCGCTTCGGTCCGGGTGCCATGGGCTCCAGCGCCTTTGTCGCCCCGAGTTGTCTGCCCACCTATCGAAAATCTGTCGATGCCCGGGGTGTGAGTTTTGGGGACGCGTTGGACCTGGCCTTGCAGGCTGTACCGGATGTTCCCCGTCGGGCAATGGCCGAACCAATGTCTGCTTGCGTAGAGCTGCATATCGAGCAAGGCCCTGTGCTGGAGCGTGCCCTTGTTCCGCTGGGCGTCGTCACAGGCATCCAGAGCGTACGCTGGTATCGCATCCAGGTGACTGGCACTGCCGGCCATGCGGGCACCATGCCCATGGGCGAGCGCGCCGATGCCATGGCCGCTGCCGTCGGGCTGGCGCAGCAGCTGTATGCCTATCAGGCGATGGAGGCTGGGGACAAATTGCGGCTGACGCTGGGCCGATGGCAGGTGAGTCCGAATTCCATCAACACGATTCCCGGTGCTGTGGAGTTCACCGTCGATGTTCGCTGTGTCGATGAGCAGGTGTTGGGTCAGTTCGAAGCGGCTTTGAAACAGATCACCCAAGCCTATTCCTGGGCAGGGCAGATTGAATTCGAGTCCCTTTTTTCGCGCCCCCCGACGCATTTCCCTGCAGCGATGCTGGAGCTGATTGAGCAGGCCTGCACGCGCGCTTGCAGCAACGCTTCGCTCGCTGCGCCCTTGCGGATGACGTCCGGCGCCTTTCATGACGCCATGTATCTCGCGGAGCATTGCCCGACAGCGATGATTTTTGTTCCGAGCAAGGGGGGGATCAGTCACAATGCTGCGGAGGAAACCGCGCCTCATGAGCTGTTTCTGGGTGTTCAGGCGCTGGCTTATGCTGTGACGTCGCTGGCCAATGCCTGACCCTCGGGAAAACAGATGGAGATGCTCGTGAAATCAAATATCGTTGCTGCGCCGACCCCGGAAGACGCTGCCGTCAAACCACCCTCCATGCTGGGTGTCCGGTTGAGGCATGCCCGCCTGGTTGCCGGTCTGACCATGACGCAGGTGGCTCAGAAGTCGCAATGTTCAGAAAGCCTGATCTCAAAAATTGAAAGCGGACAGGCCTCTCCTTCACTGGCCATGCTGCATCGAATTGCGGTCACGCTGGACACAAACATTGCTGCTTTGACGACGGAAGAAGCGCCCAGGGAGGGTCCCATCCGGCTCAGTGGCGAGCGCCCCGTGATCAAGGCCGGGGAAATTTCCCTCGAGCGCATCACGCTTCCCAAGCGGGGTGGCCTGTTGCAGGCCAATATTCACATCGTTCCGCCAGGCGAAGCGAGCGATGGCTTGATAGAGCATGTAGGGGAAGAAGTTGGCTTTGTTCTGGAGGGCAGCCTTGAGCTGGTACTGGGGAGTGAGCGTCACCTGATCCAGGCTGGGGACGCGTTTTATTTTTCCAGTCAGACGCCTCATGGGTATCGCAATGTCGGCAAGGTCGCTGCAAGAATCTTTTGGGTGAATACGCCAGCGACTTTCTAACCTGGCGCCTGCACCGCAACGATCCGCATCAAGCTGCTCAAGATCGGCGCAGCCATCGTGCGCAATACCCGCCGTGTGCGGGTGCTGCTGGCTTCACAACACCCGCTCAAGCACGTCTTCATCACCGCAGCACAGGCCTTGGCCCCATAAATCTCATCCAGTGCTGTCCCCGGCACGCTGACAAACAACGGGGGTAAGGGGGCCCTGCGCCCGAAATTCGCCTGGACCTCATCCAGTACGTCGCAATCCCATCCAAACAGACTCAAGAACCTCAACCAGCCGCAACAACCGCACGATCAGCACACTGGTGAAATATCCGGGCTAGGCGACGGAGGGTTGGTTGATGCCTCTTCGCGACGCGAGGACATTCGGTGGTTAAAAATCGGTACTAACGGTCGCGCGGGTGAATTGATGGATCGTATCCAGCAGCTTGTCGCAAGCCTGTGCAGCAGCTTCCTCGTCTCCGATGGCGATCGCATGAGCCAGGGCGGCATGCAAACGCGCCGTAAGTGGAAGGTCCGCGGCCTGACGATAATGAAGAAACCAGAAGCGCCTGGAGAGTGAATTCATCAGGCTCATTGCACTGGTGGTGAACTCATTGCGGGCCGCCACGAGACAGAGTTCATTAAACGCCCTGTCGATGCGCATGAACTTTTCCGCATCCCCGGTTTTTGCGCACTCCTTGAAGGCCGCGGCAAGCCGGCCAAGCTCGGCTCTTTCTTCAGCGGATGCCCTGCGAGCTGCATTTCGACACATGAGCCGCTCCAGCTCTCGCCTGACCTCCAGAAGCCGCAACTGCGCTTTCACGTCTATGTCCGAGATCGCGATGCCGCGGCGCGGCACGACACGGACCAGCCGCTGAGCCGCCAGCCGTTGCAGGGCCTCCCGGATGGGGGTTCGCCCAATACCCAGCAATTCAGACAATTCAGCTTCGGTCACGAGCTTTCCGGGTGCCAGCTTGAGGGTGACAATCATCTCTTCAAGCTGGCTGTAGGCCTGCTCCGTGAGACTCAGATCATTTCCGCCAGCGGGCGCCCTGTCGGAACGGGAGCGGGGTGTTGGCCGAATTTTTTTGCTTGTTGCCAAAATACCTCCTGTCGATATGACTAGTATCTCATCTCCATACACACTCCATACGCACTCCATACACCTGAGCTATCAGGCATCGGGAAGCGTGCCCTGAAAGGCGGCATGAACAATCTCCAGGTACCGCCGCTCTGCCTGTCCACCGGGAAAGGCTTTGGTGAGGCGGGTGACGGCAATTCCCGCCGCCGCAACGCGACCCAGGTCTGGAGCGGTGACTCCGAGCTCGGCGAGCGTGGTTGCAATGCCGACTGACCTGATCAGCTCTCTTACATGGTGGGCGCCCGCCGCCGCTCCTTTCAGCGAACTGTGCGGCTCGTGATGGACGTTTGCCATCCGGGCGATTTCGCACAGGTCCTCCATCCGATCAGCGGCAAGTTCCGCCATTACATATGGCAGCATGACCGCGTTGGTGGTGCCATGCGACTCATGCGTGAGCGCGGCTACGCCATACGCCAATGCGTGGACAGCGTGAAGTCCTGCATTCCCATAGGACATGCCTGCGTACAAGCTTGCGAGCGCCATGCCGGTGCGCGCCTGAATGTCGTCCGGGCACCGGTAAGCTCTTTGCAGGTGGGCGAAGCACAAGCGAATGGCTTCCCGCGCAAAGATGCGGGTGAGGGCATTGCGGCCTGAATAACCCGGGTCAGCCTGTCCTTCGCGGTTGAAATCGCTGGCGTCCATCGTGATGAACGATTCAATGGCATGGGTCAGCGCATCCACACCTGCATCAGCGGTCACGCGGGGCGGGCATGACAGCGTGAGTTCGGGATCGATAACAGCGATGCGAGCCCGCAACTCGTTATCCATCACCGCAACCTTGGTCTGCCCATCTCCCGAAACAAGAATCGCGCCCGGGGTGATTTCAGAAGCCGTGCCAGCCGTGGTTGGCATCGCGATGAGCGGCAGCGGCTTCGTATCCAGCCTCGGCTTTCCGACGTAATGTGCCGCGGCGTGATGGCTGGTCAACGTAAGCGTCATTACCTTGGCGAGATCAATGTTGCTTCCCCCTCCAACGGCAATCACGCAGTCAACTGCTCCCTGCTCCCGCAAGTGCGCACTGGCCCGATCGCATAGTTCCAGGGAAGGATCGGGCAGGCCGCCGTCAAACATGACCGAACTGATGCCAACCCTTTTCAACCCATCAACCAGTTCCGAGGCGGCGCGACCTGGCGCGGAGAAGAACCGGTCGGTGACGATCGCTGCACGCTGGTAGCCCAATTGCGCAAGGAGTGGCGGCAGTTCGGTACGCACGCCGGCGCCAAACATGATTCGGGTGGGGGAGCAAAAAAAGATGGGATTGATATCGGGCTGAGCGGGGTTCGCAGGCATTTCAGTCTCCATTGACAAAAAAGATATGTGAGTGATATATTACCAGTCCATCAGGCATTCGACCAGCAGCTTTCACTTGTTAGGAGATTCTGTGAACACCATCAAACAACGTCAGATGAGCGACAGGCAGCGTCAGTTCAGACTGCAATACCGGGCGGGCATTGAGCCGTGGTATCACGGTTTTGTTCACGTCCTGTTCATGTACGCGGTAGGGGTGTCGGCCCTGTGGTACTGCGCCAGTCAGCTTCGTTCACCTACCTGGGAGTGGCTTCTGATCATTCCCGTGGCCCTCGGGGGCAACATGGTGGAATGGGCCATGCACCGTTATGTGATGCATCGGCGAATCGATGTGTTCGCGTTGCGGGCAATCTACGAGCGGCACACCCGCGAGCATCACCAGTATTTCACCGACGCGGACTACGAGATCGATTCGGCCCTGTCACACCAGGAATTTCGCATCGTGTTCTTTCCATGGCGCGTGCTTTCGGTCCTTGCGGTAGCCGGAACAATCCTCGGCTGGATCACGGCAAGGCTATGGAATGCGGATGCGGGCTACATCGTATTCATGACGATGATTGGTCACTACATGGTCTACGAGACGTTTCACTATTGCTGCCACGTTCCAGAGAACCGTTGGGTTGCCGGCATCCCCTTGATCAATACGATCCGTCGGCACCACAAGGCACACCACAATCAGGGAATCATGATGCATCGCAACATGAATTTGACCGTCCCATTCGCTGACTGGTTGATGAAATCGAGTGACCTTGATCGCGGGCTGCTCGGGCATCTCTTTAATGGCTACAGCGAGAAGCATGTCAGGGCGGAGTTGAAACCCATCATCGAACGCTTCCGGCGCGATGACTCGCGCGTGACGCTTGACGGACCACAGCTGACTCCTGACGAACAGCGCTTGGTCGCATAAGCCTCGCAGGATCTGGCCTGTCGCCGTAGCCGCTATCCAACTCATCCCGGGTGCTTGACGGCATGTGTGCTCGAGAAATTGGCTTCAGGGGCGGGTAAGCTAAATGGAACAACAAGCCCGCCATCTCATAGATACTTTCGCGCTTCAATGCGGCACTACCGTGCGCGCGTTGCGCCTTGAATACGCCATGCACGGCCAGCTCAATCATGAGCGAACCAATGCCATTTTGTTTCCCACCTGGTTTGGCGCAACCCACAAGGCAAACTCATGGATCATCGGGCCTGGACGCGCACTGGATACCGAAAAGTACTGCGTGATTGTGGTGAATGCGCTGGGAAACGGCCGTTCCTCAAGTCCCTCCAATCATCCTGATCTTCTGCACGGCGGCCGGCCGGTTCCGGTCAGTCTCCATGACAATGTCGTGGCCCAGGCTGACCTGGTACGGGCACTGGGCATCGAGAAACTTTTTGCCGTTATCGGGCGCTCCATGGGCGCGCAACAGGCATTTCAATGGGGGTGCCTCTACCCCGACAGGACAGGCAGGATTTTTGCGTTCTGCGGTACGCCGGCCACGTCGACTCATAACCGTGTTTTGCTGGAGGGCATGGCAACGATCCTGGAGGCGGCAGCCAACTCCGAAGACTCGGCAAAAGATGCACTCCGCAATGCTGGCCGGGTCTACGCGGCATGGGTACTGTCTCATGAGTTTTTCAACGATGGCAGCTGGAAAGGGGAAAGACCGATGGACTGGGTCTCCAGGATGATCCTGCCCGCCTTCCTGGAGTTTCATCGTCACGATATCCTGAGCTTGATAAGAACATGGCAATTCGCGGATATCTCGGCGAACGCGCGATTCGGCGGTAATCTGAAAAATGCACTGGAGGCCATCACCGTTCCGGTTTTCCTGATGCCCATAAGCCATGACCTCATCTTTCCACCCCAGGATTTCGAGGAATGCGCCAGGCATCTCCCGAACTCCAGGACCACGGTCTTGTATTCGATTTGGGGACACCGTGCTGGTGCTCCGAACTCCGATGCGGCGGATATCGCGGAGCTCGAGACGGCGATTCGTGGGTTTTTGCTTCATCCCGCTGGCGATGCTTGCCTGGCGCCAGGTCGCTAATTCGGCAGTCGGACCGAAATCACATAGGGCGCATGTTCACGTTGCCGGCCACTACGGGTGGCGGCCCCGTTGTGCCGGAAAGGCCCTCCGACGGGCCTCGGCCTGGGTTTCACGACGTTGCGTTATTGGCCGTGCGCGCGGCGGGAATCGATGGGTGCCTCGTCGCGTTCAGCCAAACCGTAGTCGCGGGTAACTTCGGCGACCCGTAGACGGTAATTCCTGAACATACTGCCGCGGCCTGCGCGTTGGGCTGCCCGGTGTGCCTCGAGCGTGCGCCAGGCCGTGAGGGATTCGTCATCGCGCCAGAACTGCAGGGATAGCAGCTTGTCCGGCTCGGTCAGGCTCTGAAAGCGCTCGATGGAGATAAAGCCATCCATCTTCAGCAGCTCGCTCTTGAGTTCAGCAGCCCAGTCGAGATAGGCGGCGCGATGTGCCGGGTGCGGCCAGACTTCGAAAATAACAGAGACCATGTTTTGACTTCCTTTCAGTTTCAATGATTGGATTACTGGAGAGAGGCTCGCCGCCAGCTTCAAGGGGTTTGCCGGCAAGGCGGTATCTCGTCACGGCGGTCTATTGGCTTGCGTCCTGCTCCACCTGGACAAATGCGGCCACCGATGCGAAATGCGAAATGCGGGTCGCATGGGCACGTCGGGATCAGAACGCAGGCGGATTTGTTCTGACCCCACAGAACCTTCTACCTGCTTAACAGACTCTGGCTTGATGAACCTCAATATAGGGTATGCACTAATGCGTTATGATATATCAGGCGGATATTATAAGTCGATCAACAGGAGATTAACGTGGAGATCGACATGCACACTCATACCCGCAGACATACCTTGAAAGCTATCGGCGCAGGTGCGCTTGCCGGATTCGGCATTGCACCAGCCTTTGCCCAGAACCGCCCCCTGAAGATCGGCGTGATTGCGCCGCGGGGCGGCGTTGCGGGCACGGTTGGTGAATGCGGGCTCCGAGGACTGCAATGGACTGCCGAGAAGCTCAACGCCGGCAACGGAATCGGCGGGCGCAAGATCGAGTTGGTCATTGAAGAGGAGACGAGCCCTAAAGACTCGATCGAACGCTTCCGCAAACTGGTGCTGCAGGACAAGGTGGATTGTGTTCAGGGCGTCGTATCCACCGGTGTCAGCCTGGCCCTGGCCCCGGCAGCTGAAGACAGCCGCATGATCACTATCTTCTGGGACGGAACTACCCAGGACGGTGTCAAGGAAACCATGCCCAATCCGCGCTACGTGTTCCGCAGCAACGACAACGAGTGCGAGGCTGTGATGGCATCGCTTCTGGCCATCAAATATTTCAAGGGGCAGTTCAAGACGATCGCGGGTATCAACCCCGATTACTCGTACGGCCGTAACAACTGGGCCGCATTTCAGGCGCTCCTCAAGAAGTTCGGCATTGAACACACCGTCGTGTCCGAGCAATGGTCCAAGGTTGGAAATCTTGATCTGACCTCCAACGTTGCGGTCCTGAAAGCGGCCAAGCCGGACCTGATTTTCTCATCCTTGCTGTTTGCTGATCTGCCCGTCTTCATGAAGCAGGCACATGCCGCCGGGCTGACGTCGAACACCAAATTCGTCCTGCCCGCCGCCGGATGGCAGCACACCGGTCTCAAAAAGGACTCCATGCCCGAGGGTGTGATTTTCGGGCACAACACGCTCTATTTCGATCACCCGCAGGCGAGCCCCGTTCAGCGCGAATTCGTTGACTGGTACGTGAACAGATTCAAGGACTATCCTCACTGGGAGGCCGACCGCGCGTATTTCTCGCTCATGGTCTACAAAGCGGGCGTCGAGAAGGCACTCGCCGCCAAGTCGGGGAGCTGGCCCTCAATGACGGATATTGCCGCGTCCATGGCTGGCGTCGAAGTGCAATCGCTAGGCGGACGCGGGGGCATGCGAAGCGACCACATCGCCAACCAGACATACCACCAGGGCCTGTCCACCAACAACAACCGCTATGACTTCACCACGCTCGCCCGGGTGGACAGCATGTACTCCGACCAGATCCAGAAGCCCGCAGGCGCGGACTTCTGGGAGTGGCTGAAGACTTCGAGCTTCAAGGTTTAGGCGGATATTCGATGAGTGGCTACGCCAATATTCTGTTGGCCGGCGTGTTTCATGCCGCCGTGCTTTTTCTGGTTGCCTCCGGTCTGCAGCTCATCTTTGGCGTGCAGCGCATCGTCAACCTGGCCTGCGGCTCGATCTACGCCCTCGGCGCCTACGCTGGAATAGCGGCTACGCACTGGGCTCTTTCCATCGGCTTGCCGCCGCCCTGGTTCCCGCTCGCGCTGCTGGGGGCGGGCCTTGCCGTCGGTCTGGTAGGCATCCCGTTGGAAAGGCTGCTGCGCACCATTTATGGTCGGCAGGAGTCGTTCCAGCTGCTTCTTACTTTCGCCTTGGTCCTGATGATCCAGGACACCCTCCGGTTTTTCTGGGGGGCGAACCCGCAGCAGCTGGGAAACCTTTCCATGTTGTACGGCACCCTCGCCATCGGGGAGGTTTCCATGCCGCTGTACAACGCCTGCGTTATAGGCGCTGCAATTGGCCTGGCAGCAGCGATGGCATTTTTCCTCGGGCACACCCGGTGGGGCAAGATTGTTCGGGCAACTGCGGAAAACCGTGACGCCAGTGCCGCGATGGGCGTCAACGTGCAATTGGTCTACCTGGTTGTCTTCACGCTGGGCACCATGCTCGGTACTGTCGGCGGCGCCCTTGTGGCACCGACAGCAGCGGCGTCACTGGAAATGGGTGTCGAACTCGTGGTAGAGGCTTTTGCCGTCGTCGTAATCGGTGGTCTCGGAAGCATGAAAGGTGCGGCGGTGGGTGCGCTAATCGCAGGTCTCGTGCGGGCGGCAGCGGTGACGGTGTATCCAGAGGCGGAAATACTTGCCATCTACGCAATCGTACTTGTCGTGCTGGTCTGGAAGCCCGCAGGCCTCTTCGGAAAGGTAGCCACCTGATGCTTCAATCTCTCACTGCCTCCATTTGGGGCGCGCCAACCGCGTCTCCACGGCGCTGGACGAAGGTCATTTTTGCCGTGCTCGTGGCTGCTCTCTTCCTTGCTCCACAGGTTGCGGACAGCTATCACCTCACGCTGATGATCCCTTTCTTCGGATACTCCATCGTCCTTTTGGGATTCAACCTGCTGTTCGGCTACGGCGGTCAGCTTTCATTCGGGCATGCGATGTTTGTCGCAATTGGTGCCTATGGCGCGGCCGGCGCCGCTCGCTGGATGGGGGTGGCTTCCATGGAGTTGATGCTTCTTGTCAGCGTCTGTGCGTCGATCGTCATTGCGTTGCCGATCGCTCTGATTGCCAGCAGGTTTACCGGCATTTTCTTCGGCATGCTGACGCTGTCGTTCGGTATGCTGTTCCACTCTTTTCTGTTCAAGTTCTACGACATCACCGGTGGAGAAAGCGGCATGCGCGTGCCGCGACCGTCGCTCCTCGGCAAGGTATTCGAGGACCTGGACAAGACAGCCTTTCTGGTCGGGCCCTTCTACTACTACGTGCTCGTCATCTGTCTCGTGCTGGCGTGGCTGATGTGGCGGGTCGTTCATTCGCCATTCGGATTGCACCTGATGGCCTCGAGAGACAACCCGAGCAAGGCGGCCTACGTCGGGGTCAAGATTCGCGCAGTCCGGACGGTGGCCTTTGTGATATCGGCAGCCTACGGGGCGGTCGGGGGCGTGGTGCTCAGTGTCAGCACTGGCCTGGCCGATCCGGAACTAGCCTATTGGACTCATTCAGGGCATATCGTCTTCATGGCCGTGTTGGGTGGTTATCAGGAGTTCTTCGGGCCGGTTGTCGGAGCGTTCGGCTTCATCCTGATGCAGGACCTGTTGATGTCTGCCACCCAGTACTGGCGATTTTTCCTCGGCCTGACGTTCGCCATCCTGGTGATCGCGTTGCCAGGTGGGGTGCTGGGCGCCCTCCGGCGCCTTTCATGGAGATCAAAACGATGACCATCGGCACCGCACCCAGGCTGCTCGACGCGGTTGGTGTTTCCAAGCACTACGGTGATTTTGTCGCCCTCGAGGACGTCAGCCTGAAAGTGAGCAAAGGGGATTTCGTCTCCGTTGTGGGTCCCAATGGCGCGGGCAAGAGCACCCTGGTCAACGTTCTGACGGGGTTGTTCCGTCCCACCAACGGTTCAGTGACTTTTCGGGGGCAGGATATCGCGGGGATTGGGCCCGTCGAGTTGGGCAGAAGGGGGCTGGCGCGTGCCTTTCAGCTGGTCAGTGTCTTTCCCGACCTCACTGTCGGGGAGACCTTGTCCGTCGCCGCCTGCTCGCACCTGAATCTTCGCTGGCAGTGGTTCTCGGATGTGGGGAAAAACGCCGGCGTGACTGAGATCGTCAACCGCACGGCAAAGGCATTCGGGCTTGAGGCGGCCATCGACACGCCAGCGCGTTCGCTTCCGCACGGCCGTCGCAAGCTTCTCGACGTAGCGAGTGCGCTTGCGCTTCATCCCAAAGTGCTGCTACTTGATGAACCGACAGCCGGCGTTTCTACTGCCGACAAGGATGGCGTGATGCAGACCCTCCTGGCTGCTTCCGATCTGCTGGGTGTGGAAGCAACGTTGCTGGTCGAGCACGACATGGATCTGGTCGCAAGATATTCATCTCGAATTGTGGCGATGATGGCGGGCAGAAAGATTGCGGATCTGCCCACCGGGGAGTTTCTTCGTAATGAGGAAGTGCTGGGGATTGTCGTGGGCAAGGGAGTGCACTGATGCGATTGCTGGAAGTCAAAGGGTTAAGCGTTTCCATCTTCGGAAACAGCGTGCTGCGGGGCATCTCCGGGGCGGTGAACGCCGGTGAACTGGTGTGCCTTGTGGGACGCAACGGAGCGGGAAAAACGACGACGATGCGCTCGATCATGGGTTACCAGGCGATTCATGGCGGCGACGTTCTCTGGAAGGACAAATCCATCAAGGGACTGGATACCCACCGGATTGCAGCACTTGGTGTGGGCTACACCCCCGAGGGCAGCGATGTTTTTGGGGAGCTGTCGGTAGAGGACAACATTGCGCTACCGACCTGGACGCGTCGAACCGACACCTCGGAACAGGAGCGGATCCGGAAGGCTTATGAAGTCTTCCCCAAGCTGCTTCAGTATCTTCACCGAGGCGGACACCAGCTTTCAGGAGGAGAACGAAAGATGGTGTCCATCGCTCGCGCTCTGGCACTGGACCCGGAAATGCTGCTGCTGGATGAGGCATTCGAAGGCCTCTCGCCAGCCATTATTCCGGTCATCAGTGAGGGCCTGCAAAAAATCGTTGCACAGGGGCGCGGTGTACTGCTGGCCGAGTCAAATTTTTACCACCTTCCTTCGTTTGCGCAAAAAATCTATGTCATTGAGCGGGGCGAAATCATCTTCGAAGGCACACTGCAGCAGGTTCAGCGTGATGCTGCGGTGATGAAGGTTATCAAAGGCGTGGAATGAGTTGCGGCTGTTGCAGCACTGCAGTGGTGTCCAGCTGGTTGCCAACCAGGCCAACCAGGTCAGCTACGCCAGGCGCCACAGCAGACATCTTCTGATGGAGGCACTCATCTTCAAACGGTCTGGATGATCGATTTCCGTTCGAACGACTGACAAAGAAAATCCACGAAGACCCGTACTCGCCTGGCGAGTTGATGCCGTTGGGGATACACGGCGTAGATGTCGGCCGGCGGCGTCCTGTAGTTTTTCAACACCTGCTGCAGCCGCCCGCTTCTGAGGTATTTGGCTATGTCCCACTCGGCACGCATGAGGATGCCGTGCCCATCCAGAGCCCAGGTCACGGCGATGTCACCGTCATTGGTGCAATGGGTCAGGTGAATTTCACCCTGCGTAGCGCTCAGCCAGGCCAGCCCGCAGGTGTCGCGCGCGCCTTGGTGCACGGCCAGAAAATCGATTCGGCCTTGTCGTTCAGCAGCTCGGTATCGGTCAGCGTGCCAGGCGTTACCACGCGCACCACCTTGCGCTCGACCGGGCCCTTGGATGTCGCGACGTCACCGACCTGCTTGCAGATGGCGACGGACTCGCCGAGCTTGATCAGTTTGGCCAGGTAGCCTTCCAGCGAATGAAAGGGCACGCCGGCCATCACCACCGGCTCGCCGCCCGACTGGCCGCGCCGCGTCAGCGTGATGTCGAGCAGGCGCGCGGCTTTTTCGGCATCGGCGAAAAAGACTTCGTAAAAGTCACCCATGCGGTAGAAAACCAGCGTGTCGGGGTAACCGGCCTTGATGCCAAGGTACTGCTGCATCATGGGCGTGTGAGGCGACGTTATCCTATTCTCCCTTTGTAGGCTGGTTGTTTTTTCGCTTTTCGTCAACTTTTCACGACCTTGTCTATCAATCTCTATCTTCCTTTTACGCGTTGCAATTCAGCAAATTTGATTGGCAAAATTCCACCAATTTAGCGCCAAAACTGAAGACACGAGAACGGAAAAACTGTTTGTCGCGGAGTTGATATCCAGGATTGTCTGATCCACGGCTATCTGCCAAAGGCAATTATCTTGCATATGACGGGATTGGAGTTCCTTGGCATGGGAATGTCGACTGAGGCCCAAAGTTCGAAGGGCTAATTGCCTACCCACCGAAACGGCAACCCCTGCACACCCACTCACCTTCTTCCTAGAAACCATCCGGTATATCCCCGGTCTAGCTGCAAGCGCTGCAGTTCCCTAAGACAGTGCTCTGCGCGGCATACCGCCCGCTCAGGCTCTTTGTAGCCTTTTTGCCTAGAAGTGAACAGCTCTGGGTCTGGTGGGGTGGCAAACTTCCTCAGTTCGAACACCAATGGTCACCTTGGTACTCAATCGTGCTGGCCTCACGACAATGCAGGGCTTCCACAAGATGCTATGCATCATGATGTGCCACCCTAGTTGCCCAGGCTAACATGCCCTATATGAGGATGTAGTGTCAAATTTATAAAGTTCCTATTTGCCTTGGGCGACTATTCCAGCATGTCATAAAGATTGATTTGTCCACGCAACATCTTCAAGAATGTTGATTGACCACCGCTGCCAGGTGCAAAGTTGCGTTTGGTGAAGTCGGTATCCGTGGCTTCAATGTGGGAAAGCGACTTTCTAAAATCTTCGGTTGTCGGAATAGCGCCAAAGTTACCTTGAACCAACGCGGGGTAAACATCTTCCCGCAAATAAATCATAAACGCCTTAAAAGCATTGGAGCGAGGCAACAAATTCCCGACTCTGTCTGGCTCCCCCCATGACCGTGGCCACTTCTCTTCAATTGCTTTGAAGTAGTTGTAGATAATTTCAATGATGTCTACCTCCCGGCCATCAAGGAAGAGGTTCCTAAAAGGACATTTTTGAAGCTCTGCTGCAGAGGCTCTGTCGATCTTGATTCCAGAGAGGAGCGCATTCCGATCTTTTCCTGGATTAATAGATATGAATTTAACCAACGATTCAACAAATGAAGCTTGGGTTAACGGTTCTTTACTTCGACCTGGTGTTGCGGTGCCAAGCCGCTTTATCCTTTTGTAAAGTGGACTTAAGCGTTGTCGATCGAGGGCAACTGCTACGTTGTGACATGTCTTGTGAGGACTAGGCGTTTTTGCTAGTTCTGTTAGATCGTAAACAAGGTTCTTGCTAACCTTTGTCTGGGCGAGGTTGACGGTGGCAAAAATGTTTGCTTGCTCCGAAACGTCGGCACCAATAAAAATCGAAACGTTGATGTCAAAGTTTTTTCCGTATCCATACTGCCATTCTTTTTCATCATCCAAAAATGCCGCAATTCGATGCTGTCCATCTATGACCTTCGCTATGCGATCGTAAGGAACGGCTTCTTCGGAGTCGAGATCTGGTTCAAATTCTTTCAAGGTAAGAAATCCGCAATTTAAGCCGGTCGCCTCAAATTCAGCGCATTTTTCATCGACTGCGAGGATGACCGCTGTGGGGAATGTCGCGTCATCGCCGCCGATGTACTCGCGGATTTCTTTTACGCGTTTGTTGCTAAGTGGTCTCTGAATACCAAGGTAGCGCTCCAAGTCCCGTTCATCTTGAACAAGGCGTCTAACGTCTGAGTAAGACAAATCGATAAGGTCCTGTGCTCTGATCGACGCGATATAAAAATCCCCTATCGGCTGCCGCACCAACAGCACTGGCAATTTGATTTTGGTCGTCATTTTTCTAATTCCCGTTTCCTCAATCTCTCCGCGAATTCAATCTCTATGTCATCTTCTTTTTTTCGATTTACTACGACAAAGTTACCGGCATTTGCGCCATCTAGCAGGGTCAGATAAAAACAATAAAGCGAAAAAATATAGACTTCAAGTGAGTACTCGACTAAGTAGTAGTTCAGGAAACTTTTTTGAAAGTACGCCGCGTCGGTCTTAGTGCTGCTAAATGCTATAGCGGTGAAAACGATAAAAAGCAAGGCCAGTAATGCAACTAGCCCGTATCCACTAAATATGCCCTTAGCTTCCTTTACCAATTTCTCAGCAATTTGAGATCTGGGTACGTCACTGAAACGTTCATAGTGAAGATAGAGAATCGGCGTCAGGAACGCTGCCGAATAAACGAAAAGCTCAGATACAGTTATTGAGTCTTTCAGCTTGATCAGAAGCTTTGCAAAGGCACCGGCATCACCCTCCGGGATTGGCGCGAGCATGGCGGCAACTATGACCGGCAGACTGGTTAAAAATAGTAGAGCGAAAAATTTCTTGCTTGCCGACTTATGAGCCTGGGCCGGAAAGTAAGTCAAGCACTGCAGAAGTGGAATACGACCAAGAACTTTCAGAAACATTTGATGATCACCTCCTCGTACCTGCCGCGCGCAGACGCTTTTCCGGCAATTACGCTTGCTCTATCAACGGTACACATTTCTCCAATGCCAGCATAGATCCGCTTAATGCTTTCATGGCAAGCGTTCGTGACCAAAACCTTTGCACCGCGCGAAATGGCCGCTTTCACAGCATCCCGCAGCCGTAGTTGGTCGTCCCAAGAGAATATATTTTCGTTGTACTTTACGAAGCCGTTGTAGTTGTGCTTCACTGTGTATGGGGGGTCAACAAATACAAAATCGTTTTCCCCAGCTTTGCTCATAGCAACGTCGAAGTCACCACAAATCAACTCGGCCCGTTTCAGAATTGATGCCACACCTTCAAAGTTATCGGTTTGAAGAATTACGGTCTGCTTTGTTCCGACCGGAACATTGAATTCGCCTTTCTTATTGACACGGTACAACCCATTCCAACAAGTCCTATTGAGATAAATTAGTTGAGCCGTACGCGTCTCAGGCGTCCTATAGTCTTTGGACCTTATCTCGTAATAATATTCAGGCGAGTGCTTGTTCTGATGCTCCACGAGAAGATCTTCCACGCGTTGCCAGTTTGATTTGATGGTCGCATAAACCTCAATCAACTTTTCATTTTTGTCACATAGGATGGCAGAGTCGGGTTGTAGGCTAAAGAAAACCGCGCCCCCGCCAACAAAGGGCTCAATGAATCTGGTGAACTTTCCACCAAGTAGATAGGGATGCTTTTCGATAAGCCACCTTTTCCCCCCAGCCCACTTTAGAAACGGAGTTACGGTAGTTGCTGCAGGCTGCAAGGGAATACTCCGGACAATTTTTTAACTCCACCACACCATTCGCATGGCACCAATGCTGGGTATGGCGGGCGATTGAAAGATACTGGCGATGGTATCAGCATGTAACGGCCGTCTTTCGATTTTAAAAGAGCGACTTATTTACCTTGCGCGCTACCCCTGCGGCTACTCCGATTATCCAGTGAGATGGATGTTCAAAAGTGAGCTAGCAGTTTCGCTGGCAAAAATTCTAAAAAGGGCTGGAGAGTCTTCATCCATGCGGGTACGGCAATGATGGGTCATCATGGGGGCGTAGCGCTAAAGTGGCCCGGAGGGATTGGTGTGTTCTGGGGTCACCCGGATTGTTTCACTCATGCTTTGGTGGTATTTCGTGCGGTTCAGTGGGCCATATCAATCGTCGACGCTCGTTAATGCGCAATAGCGGCGAACTGTGCTCGAAACTGCATTATCGATGCGGCCTGTCCCGGTCCGGCTTCAGGGGGGCTTCGGGGGGCTTCAGGCTAGCGCACGGGCCGCTGCTTGCCGCAGGCTGGTGACCAAGACACCGACCGCGGCGGTAGAGGCCGCGGCCGGGCCGGCAGCCTCGAAGATGGCCGGCATGAACAGCACCAAGCCCAGCGAGACCGTGAGACCATTGGTTACATACTGGCTCAGGGCCACCCGCAACCAGTCCCGAGCCTGGCCCTGCAGGCACAGAGCCAGTGGTGGCGGGGTGTCCAGGGCGGGCGAGGGGCGGGTCATGGTGCGTTGCGCACACTTTACCCAATGCCGGACGCCGGAGGTGCGGTAAATCGGTCGCTGGATGCGTGGTAAATTGGCCCGGTTGCCGGATTTCTGTCAATTCTCTGCAGTTGATGTGCATCCGTGCCGCAGGCTCACCGACCTGACGGGCGGGGGCTGACCACCCTGCCGGGACCCAACGCCGCAGCCTGGCGGTACCCAACGAAAGACACGCCATGACCGAGCAGAGTTCTCCAACCCCCTCATTCCCGGAAACCCTGAGCGAATGCGACGTACTGGTGATCGGTGGTGGTCCGGCGGGGGCCACAGCGGGAGCGTTGCTGGCGCAGCGGGGGCACAAGGTCGTGGTCCTCGAAAAAGAACATCACCCGCGCTTTCACATTGGCGAGTCGCTGCTGCCGGCCAACCTGCCGCTGTTTGAAAAACTCGGTGTGGCCGACGCCGTCAAGGCCATCGGCATGGAGAAATGGGGCGCCGAATTTGTCTCGCCCTGGCATGAGGCCAAGAGCCAGACCTTCAAGTTCGGCGACGCCTGGGACAAGTCCATGCCGTTTTCCTACCAGGTGCGGCGCTCCGAGTTCGACGAAATCCTGATCCGCAATGCCGCCCGCCTGGGTGCCGAAGTCATTGAAGGTTGCCGCGTCAAGGACGTCGCGTTTGCGGCCGACCATGGCAGCGCCACGGTGCATGCGCAGCACGAGGATGGCCGCACGCAGCACTGGCGTGCCCGCTTTGTCGTGGACGCCTCGGGGCGGGACACCTTGCTGGGCAAGCAGTTCGACGTCAAACGCCGCAATCCCAAACACAACAGCTCCGCGCTCTATGGGCACTTCACCGGTGCAATCCGGCATCCGGGCCAGGACGAAGGCAACATCACCATCTTCTGGTTCGAGCATGGCTGGTTCTGGCTGATCCCGTTGGCGGACGGCTTCACCAGCATTGGTGCGGTGGTCTGGCCGCATTATTTGAAGAGCCGGACCAAGCCCGTCAGGGATTTTTTCCTCGACACGATTGCGATGTGCCCGGCCCTGAGCGAGCGGCTGGCCCATGCGACGCTGGCCTCCGAAGTGGAGGCGACCGGCAATTTCTCCTACGCCTGCGATCGCACGCACGGCCCCAATTACGTGATGATTGGCGATGCCTTCACCTTCATTGACCCGGTGTTTTCGTCCGGCGTGATGCTGGCGATGCAGGGCGGCTTTGTCGGGGCCGAGACGGTCGATACCTGCCTGCGCGAACCCGCCAAAGCCGCGTCGGCACTGGCGCATTTTGACCAGCAGGTGCGGCTGGGCCCCAAAGAGTTTTCGTGGTTCATCTACCGCGTGACCAACCCGACCATGCGCGACATGTTTATGGCGCCCAGCAATGTGTGGCGCGTCAAGGAAGCCCTGCTGTCGATGCTGGCCGGCGATATTTTTGGCAAAACGCCGATCTGGGGTTCGCTGGCGGTGCTCAAGGGCATTTTTTATATTGCCTCGGCCTTGAACTTCAAGCGCTCGTGGCAGGCTATGCGCCTGCGCAAGGCGAACATCCGTGTTGTGGACGGCCCGGGGCTCGCCCGTTGAAGGCTGCGCGCGACTGACTATATGGTGGAACACAAACCGAACGCTGCCCTTGACCGGCACCTCGCACTGCATGCCAGACGCATGGGCCTGCATCAAACGCTGAGACTGCACCTGGGCTTTGTGCTGCTGGGCGTGATCTGTCTGGTCGTGTCGCTGCTGGCCTTTCCGATGCGCGCCCTGTTACCGCGCGTGCTCAGCAAACGGCTGGGCCGCAAGCTGGTCGCTGCAACAGCCCGGGGCTATCTGCGGGTTCTGACGCTGATGGGCGCCTGCCGCTTCGACCTGTCGGAACTCGATGCGCTGCGGGGTGAGCCGGCCATGGTCATTGCGCCCAACCATCCGTCGCTGCTCGATGCGGTGATGATTTTGTCGCGCCTGCCCAATGCAGCCTGCATCATGAAGGCCGAACTGGTCAACAGCGTCTTCTTCGGCGCGGGGGCCCGGCTGACCGGCTACATCCGCAACACGCCGATTCGTACCATGGTGCAATTGGGCGTTGCCGATTTACGCCAGGGTAGTCATTTGCTGCTGTTTCCGGAGGGCACGCGCACCAACCGGTTTCCTGTGGGTGCGATGCAGGGGACGACGGGGCTGATCGCCAAAAATGCCGGCGTGCCGGTGCAGACGGTTTTTATCGAAACCGATTCGGCTTTTCTGGGTAAAGGCTGGTCACTCCTGTGGACGCCTAAAATGCCCATCACTTACCGGGTCCGGCTTGGCAAGCGGTTTGATCCGCCCCAGCATACGGCGCGTTTTGTCAGCGAGCTGGAGCAATACTTCCAGGCCGAGTTGGCGCATGCGCAGTTGCCCGACTTTCCGGTCAAGGCACCGCCGGCCTGAATTGGGCCGCTTTCGTTTTCTCCTTTTGCCCTTCTTTCGTGTCCATGAATGCCTTGTTGCCCAGCGCGTCCCGCACGCACCTTGTCCTGATTCCCAGCTACAACCCCGGCCCCAAGGTCTATGACACGGTGCGTTCGGCACGCGCGCAGTGGACGCCTGTCTGGGTCGTGGTCGATGGCAGCACCGATGCCAGCGCCGCAGGCCTGCAGGCGATGGCGGCGCAGGATGAAGGCCTGCGGGTGCTGGTGCTGCCGCACAACGTCGGCAAGGGCGCTGCCGTGCTGCACGGGCTGGACCTGGCCGCGGCGCAAGGCTTCACGCATGTGTTGACGATGGACTCCGATGGCCAGCACCCGGCGCCCCTGATTCCCGACTTCATGGCCGCCTCTGCCGCCCAGCCCGCCGCCATGGTGCTGGGCGTGCCGGTGTTCGCGGCCGATGCGCCGCGGCTGCGCGTCAACGGCCGCAAGGTGTCTAACGGTTGGGCCAACCTGGAAACCCTGTGGGCCGGCATTGGCGATTCGCTGTTCGGCTTTCGCGTCTACCCGATCGAGCCGCTGCGCCAGGTGATGCACGGGCAGCGCTGGATGCGCCGTTTTGACTTTGACCCCGAGGCAGTGGTGCGCATGTGCTGGCGCGGCGTCAAGCCGGTCAACCTGCCGGCCACGGTCAAATATTTCCGCGCCGACGAAGGCGGGGTCTCGCACTTCAATTACCTGCGCGACAACCTCTTGCTGACCTGGATGCACTCGCGCCTGTTTCTGGGGTTTGTGCTGCGTCTGCCCGTGTTGCTGGCGAGGCGCTTGTTCGGGCGCCCATGAACAATCCTGGGAGTTTTTTGCTGGAGCGGCAGTTGAGCGCAGCCAGTGAGTACTGACGGTTCAGGCTGGGCTGGCGCTTCCCCTCCTGGTGACGGTGTTCGTCCCAAAGCCAGTGCTCATGATGCCTGCCTTCCTGCGGCAGGCCGTCAACTGGCGTTCCCGGGTTTGATCGCCTGGTATTCCGAAAACACGCCAACCTCCAGGTGTTGCTTGACCTGCGTCAGCCCGGCCGCCCTCAGTGTGGCCATGACTTGTTCGGGAGGGACGCAGGCTTCTATGCTGTCCCAGTAGTAACGCCAGATCGTTGCTGTATCTTTTTCCCGGGAAATAAACCGCGTCAGCAGCGGTATCACACCCCGCATGTAAGTTTTGAGCAGCCACTGCCCCAAGCCGCTTTTCGCCTGGGTTATTTCAAGGATGCACAGACGGCCACCGGGCTTCAATACCCGTTGAAACTCTGCAAACGCCACACCCAGGTCACTGATGTGGCGAAGTGCATAGCCCATGCTCAGGAAATCAAAGTGGTTGTCCGGAAAAGGCAATGATTCGGCCCGGCCCTCCATCAGCACCATGGTCTTGGGCAGCTTGCTGGCCGCCATCATGCCGGGGCTGGGATCAACCCCGGTGACCAAGGCGGGATCGCCGGCCAGGAGGCAGGCCTGCGCCGCAACCAGGCCGGTTCCCACACCCACATCGAGCACTTTCATGCCCGCTTGCAAACCGCCCCGGATCAGGGCCTGGTGCCGGTAACGGGAACCAGTGCCCCATGCCAACATCGCCTCGATACGGTCGTAATCCGCAGCGGTATTGTCAAAAATCTTGCGCAAATAGGCTTGTCTATCCTGCTCTGTCTGGTAGTAATCAGTGAGCGGAATATGGGGTGCATGCGTCGTAGGGACGGGTTCGGAAGTCTTCATGGGGCATTTACCTGTAGACCTGAAACGGCAGTTGGACGCGCCGGGTGTGGGCCGTCATGGGCGTGCGTTGGCAAGGTGCGACGATGACGCAGGCTGATGCCTGCAAGGAGGAGCAACGCGGCCAGGCGCCCCCCGGGGGGCTTGATGGAGTGCGTTGTGCTCTCCCCTTGAGGTGATTGCCGTTGACGCTGGATCAGCCAGTTTTACACGTCTTTTTAAACAGTCAAGCGGATAACTGCCGGTTCGGGGGTCAGATCATGCCGCCATTGATGGAAATGATCTGCCCGCTGATGTAGGCCGCGCGTTCCGAGGCCAAAAAGCCCACGAGGTCAGCCACTTCTTCGGCCTTGCCGGCCCGCTTCATCGGCACCATGCGTTCGATGACGTCAGCACTGAAGCTGCTATTGCTCATGGCCGTGTCAATGATGCCCGGCGCCACGGCATTGACCGTGATGCCGCGGCTGGCTACTTCGAGGGCCAGCGATTTGGTGGCGGCGTGCAGGGCTCCCTTGGCCGCCGAATAGTTGACCTGGCCCCGATTGCCGGCCACGGCGGCCACAGAGGTGATGGTGATGATGCGGCCCCAGCGGGTCCGTATCATCGGCAGCGTCAGGGGTTGGGTGACATGGAAAAAGCCGTTGAGCGACACATCGAGCACGCGCTGCCATTGGGACAGCTGCATGCCGGGGAACACGGCGTCGTCGTGGATGCCGGCGTTGTTGACCAGCACCTGGATGGGCCCCTGTTCGAGCAGGGACTCGAGCGCCGCCGCCGTGGCGGACGCATCGGTGACATCAAAAGCCACGGCCTGCGCCTGACCGCCGTCGGCCGCGATGCTGGCCGCCACGGCCTGCGCCGTGGCCAGATGGCTGTTGGCATGAACAATGACGCTGAAGCCGTCGGCCGCCAGGCGCCGGCAGATGGCCGAGCCGATGCCGCCGCTGCCGCCGGTGACAAGTGCGCGTTTGAGGGGAGGGGTCATGAAGGTGTCCTTGAAGGGCCGGCTGGTTCAGCCCGCGCTGCCGCCGCTGCTGTTGACGGGACTCGGCAGCAGGGCCGCATCGAGCACGACAACCGCGCGCCCGCTGAGCAGGGTCTGGGCGCCGGCCTGAACCGTGAAGCTGTACAGCACGGTGTTGGCGTCCCCGGTCATCCGCTCCGCGCTGACCGTCAGGGGGCCGGGCACCGTGTCCAGCCGGTCGACGTACAGGTTCACGCTGCGCATGCTGGCCAGGTAGCCGGCGCGCGGTGCTGTGCTGCCGCCGGCAGTGCCCGCAGCCGCCTCGGCCATCAGGGTGCCGTGCACCGCCATGGCTTGCGCCGCATATTCCACCCCGCAGGCCGCTCCCAGCCGGCCATGGGCCCGCAGCGGGTGGTCGGGCGCGCGGTGGCTGCTGGCCTGGCAACGGATGTGGCTGTCGTCCCAGGCCGTGACGGTGTCGAGCAGGCACATGCTGCCTTGATGCGGAATGCGGCGGGCGATGTCGTCCCGGTTCAGGGTCTGCGGTCTGTTCATGGCGGCGCGACTTCCAGCGCCAGTTGCGTGCCGTCCAGGTAATCCAGAACCAGCGCCGCCGCCTGCTGCTGGGCAAGAGCCTGCAGCAGGGGCAAGGCGCGCGCGGCCGGAATGGTCTGGCGCAGGAACTCCAGCCCGGCGTCGCTCATCACCGTGGCCGCAGCCGTGGTCAGGCCGTTGCCGCCCTGCAGCGTGATGCGCGCCAGGCTGCGTGCGCTGGCGCCGGGGCGGATGACCAGCGCCACGCCCATCGTGTCGGGCACCGGCCGCTTGCTGCGCAGCGGTTCCGGGTAGTCGGTGTCGTAGGCCACCAGCAGCACCGGGGTGTCGTCGATGACGGCCTGCGTCATCGCTTCCAGCAGGCCAGCGGCAAAACTGCCGTCGTAGGCGCACAGCACGGACGAAGGCGGCATGGCGCCGGTGGAAATGCTCCAGTAACCCGATGCCGCGTTGTGCACCGAGTTGTGAAAGCGGGTGGGCGAAATCAGCCGGTCGCTGGAGGCCAGCGCCGAGCAGATCTCGTGGCAATTGATGCCGTCACCACTCGAGGAGCTGAACACCGAGGGCAGTTCGGCGGCGCTCAGTCCGGCCGCGTCAACCGCCTCATGGCCGACCGCCAGTGAAACCTTGATGACCGCACCGGCGCGCCGGCGTTCTGCAGGTGGCAGCGACATTGGCGATGGCAGCAGCGTTTTTTGCGAGACATAAGGTGTCAGGCCCGCCAGGTGCTGGCGGCCTTCTTCCCAGTTGGAAAAACCGGGGCCTATCAGCCCTATGCCCTCGACAAAAACCGTGAGCGGGCTGGCGGCGGGTGGGTTGGATGCAGTCATGTCCGGCGTTTCACGTATTCGGCATTCAGCCGGCGCGGCCAAAAACAAGGCTGCAGTTGGTGCCGCCGAAACCAAAGGAATTGCTGAGCACATGCGTCAGCGCCTGATCGCGGTTTTTCAGCAGGTAGTTGACCGGCAGGCTGGGGTCTACGTTGTCGGTGTTGACGCCGCCCGGCATGAAGCCCTGCTGCAGGGCCAGCGCGCTGATCACGGCCTCTATGCCGCCAGCCGCGCCCAGCGTGTGGCCAGTCGCCCCCTTGGTCGAACTGCAGGGCTGTGCATGCTCGCCAAACACGGCGGCGACCGCTTTGCTTTCTGCCGCGTCGTTGGACGGGGTGGCCGTGCCGTGCAGGTTGATGTAGTCGATCTCGCCGGGCTGCAGGCCCGCGCTGGCCAGTGCCTGCCGCATCGCCATGACGGCGCCCAGCCCTTCCGGATGCGGCGCCGACATGTGGTGCGCATCGCTGGACTCACCGGTGCCGCGCAGGAGAACCGCCTTGGCGTCCAGGCTGCCGGGGCTTCTTTCCAGCAAGGCAAAGGCGGCGCCTTCTCCAATGGAGATACCCTTGCGCGCGGCGTCAAAGGGTTGGCACGGGCTGCGGGACAGCAGGTCCAGCGAGTTGAAACCGTACAGCGTGGTCAGGCACAGAGAATCCACCCCGCCGACGACGGCCGCGTCAATCAGCCCGGCGGCCATCATGCGGCGGGCCGAAGCGAAGACCTTGGCGCTGGAAGAGCAGGCCGAAGACACCGTCACCGCCGGCCCTTCGAGACGGAAATACTCGCGCACGAAGGCCGTCACCGAGTAGGGGTTGTGCGTGGATGCATAAATAAAGCTGGCGGGCAGCGCGCCGGTGGCGGGGTCCCGTTGCCTGTAGGCAAGCTCGGTCTGCAGGATGCCGGAGGTGCTGGTGCCCAGAAAGATGCCGATTCGCCGGTGTCCCACGCGTGCGGCCACGTCCCGTACCGCCAGTTCGAAATTGTCTTGCCGCAGGGCCAGCCGGGCCAGCCGGTTGTTGCGGCAATCGAAGGCCTGGAGTTCGGCGGGCAAGACTTCGTCGGCCAGGCCCTCGACGGCCCCAATCCAGGTGGGCAGGTCAGCCGAATCGAAGTCGCAGGGCTTCAGGCCGCTGCGCTGCGCCCGCAGCGAAGCCAGCGTCTCGCCCAGGCCTTGGCCGATGCAGCTGGTGGCGGTGAAATGAGAAAGCCAGAGCGGGTTCAGAAAAAACTAGCCAATCAAAAAATGAACTGAGATGTTAGCAAATACAGGGTTTGAACCACAGAATGTGGCGCATCAGGCGGGGCTTCAAGGCGAAACCTTGCCGGTCCTTGCCCCCGGCCCTGTGGCGGCTTCGAAGTCCGGGCGCTTTGCGGCCCCGCGCCCACGCAGTGACAGCCAGGCGGCCAAGCCGCCCAGTACAAGGCCTCCGGCGACGTCTACCACCACATGCTGGCGGACTGCCAGCGTCGAATAGATGATGCCGACGCACCAGGTCCAGTTGACCAGGTGTATCCACAGCGGCGCACGGAATTGACGCATCAGGTGATGCAGCCAGAAGCCCGAGAAAAACGCGGTGGCGACATGCAGGGAAGGGCAGGCATTGCCCGAGGCATCGAGACTCTTCAGCAGACCCACATCAGGGTACTGGCTCCAGTCGATATTTGGCTGGGGGGCGGCGGTGGGCCAGAAATAGAAAATGGCCAAGCCGGCCAGGCACATCAACGCCATGGCAGCGCCATAGCGGCAGAGTTCTCGCCGTGACGAGAAAAAGGCCGGCAGCAGGGATACATAGACCCACAGAGAGAGATAGAGCGGCAGGGCCAGCGGCTCGAAGCTGATCAGGTGATCCAGTCCGATGACGGGCATCACCGTGGTGGTGTGAGCGGGGTTTTTGAGCAGGTAAAAGTAGGCGACAAAAAACAGGCTGATAAAAAGCGTCGTGCCCACGCTTTTCAGGTAGAGATGCTGGGGGATCACCGCGGCAGCCTGACGGTACCAGGCTGTTGCGGGCGGGTGCGTGATCAGGGTGTGCATTTCACCACCTGCTGCTTGCATGAAAACCAGCCGGACGAGGCAGTCATGACAGGGCCTGGCGCAAGGTGACAACACGCAGGCCGGCGGCGGCCGCAGCGTCGAGCACGCCCGGCAACACCGCGAGAATCACGGGCACGCCCTGCGGGGTGCGCGCGGCATGGCCGTCGTGCAGCAGCAGGATGGCGCCCGCCCGCAGGCCGCGCAGCAGGCTGCTTTTGACGCGATCAACGTCGTCGATGCGGGTGTCGAACCCCCGTGCGGACCAAGTAGCAAGCCTGAGCCCGAAGCGGGCCAGCACCGGCTCCAGGAAGGGGTTGCGCAAGCCGGCCGGGGCACGAAAGAACAGCGGTCGCTGGCCGCAGATTCGGGTGAGCGTTTCTTGCGCGGCTTGCAGTTCCCGCGCCAGGCCGCGCGGGCCCATCACGGAAAAATAATGGCGGTGATGCTGGCTGTGATTTTCGACCGCATGTCCGCGCCGGACGATTTCGCGGCACAGCTCCGGATAGCGCGCGGCCAGTTCGCCGATGCAGAAAAACGTGGCCTTGACCGCATGGCGATCGAGCAGGTCCAGCACCCGCGGGGTGACGACGGGGTCAGGGCCATCGTCGATGGTCAGGGCGATTTCATGTCTGGCCGTGGCGGCGGCGGGCAGCCGTGTCCAGTTCGGCCCCAGCCAGTGGCTGCGCGGCCACAGGCCAGCGGCGGCGATCAGCAGGTGATTGGCCACCACGGCGGCCAGCGCCCAGCGCCACAACCCGGGCACGGCGACGACGGCGACCAGTGCCAGCCCATGCAGCGCAAGGGATGCGCGGATCAGCGGCGTGGAGTGCCAGCGCGGATCAGGCACGGGATGGCCTCGCAAAAATGGCGGCATAGACGAGCGCCAGGATGACGCCCGGTGCCACGGTCACACCCATGGCGTGCAGTATGGATACCTTGGAAAAAGCCAGCAGCCCAAAACCTGCAACGGTGGTGAGGTTGGCCAGCAGCATAGAGGCCAGGGTGCGATGGGAAATGGGTTCCTGCGGTTCGGGCCGGTCAAAAAACAGCGCGTAGTTGGAGCCCACAGCCACCACCAGCAGCAAGCCCACCAGATGCAAAATGGTCAATTGCTGGCCAAACAGGGCCAGCCCGGCGGTGACTGTCACCACGGCGGCGGCCAGCGGCGCGATGGTGCGCAGCACGCGCATCGGCGAGCGGAACACCAGCAGCAGCAGAGCGACGATGGCCACCAACCCACCCAGCGAGAGCAGCGCGGCTTCATGCAGGTAGCCCGAATACAGCCGGTCGGACTCGGCCTTCAGGTCGACAAACAGCGCATTCGGCAGGCCCGTGGTAGCCAGGGCTGCGCGAATCTTTCCGGCGTGGATGCCGGCGCCCTCAGGGGCGTTGAGCGGCAGCAAGGCCGTCCAGCCTCGATCCTGCCGCAGCAGCAGCGCATCTACCGCCATCGCCATCGAGGTTCGCTCCAGGTCGCCCGGCAGCAGCAGGGGTCTGCTGCGGGTGGCTTCAACGTCGGCAAGAAATGGCGTGAACAGTTGCGCTCGGACCGGCAGCTCCTGAACGGCTTGCGTCAGGCGCGCCTGCAACTCGCCAGGCGGAGGCAGGCTGGCCTGGCGGGCGCGCTGGGTGGCTGTGCTCGGAAGATAGCGGCTGGGGCTTTCAAAACCGGCCAGATCGCCCTGATCGACCTGCGTCTGCAGCAGCGCGGAAACCAGTTCGGAGTCATGCAGCACGGATTCCCGGCTGGTGCCGGATACCACCACCAGGTAACGCACATCGGGCGCGCCCATGTCGGCGCGCAAGCGCTCGTCCAGCGCCACCTCGGCCTGCGACACCGGGCTCAGCGAGGAAATTTTCTCATTCAGCAAGGTGGCGCGCTGGCCGACCAGTACGGCGCAGGCCGCCAGCAGGAGGACCGCCGCTGGCCAGCGCAGCGCCGCGGCGCGCAGCGTCAGGCGGCTCAGCAGGCGGCCGACCGCCGATACATCATGGATGCGGAACTTCGCTGGCAGCAGGTGGGGCAGCACAAAGCGGGTCATGGTCGCGGCGGCGACCAGGCCGGCAATCGCGTACAGGCCGAGTTGCGCCAGACCGGGAAAGCCCGACAGCAGTAGCGAGGCAAAGCCGAATATCGAGGTCAGCACGCCGAGCCGCACCGTGGGCCAGAAGCGCTTGACCCAGTTTTGCGGGTCAGCGCCGGCCTGTTCGGACTGCACAAAGAGGTAGATCGAATAGTCCACCGCCTCGCCAATCAAGGCGGTGCCGAAGCCCAGGGTGATGCCGTGCACCGTTCCAAAACCCAGGCTCACCGCTGCAACACCGGCCAGCACACCGCTGAGGACAGGCAGAAAACCCAGGGCCAGCGCCGTCAGCGAGCGATAGACCAGCAACAGCAGCGTGGCAATGAGCACAACGCTGATCAGGGACAGCCGGCTGACCTGGCTTCGGATGGTCTCGCGCGATGTCACAGAAAACACGCCGGGGCCGCTCATCACCAGCCGGGCGTCAGGACTTGCCTGGGGCGCTGCATCAAACGCCTGCCGGATGGCGGCCATGGCGCTTTGCTGGGCATCGGTGTCCGAGCCCGCCGCTCGCGTTTGTAGCAGCATCAGGGCGCGCGCACCGTCGCTCGAGGCCCAGGTGCCGTCGACCAGGGGCGGGTGTTTGCCGTTGTCGAGTTCGCCGAGCAGCTGCACCATTTCGCCGGTCGGGTCGCGGGGCAGCATGGACTTCATCAGCAAGCCGGCGGGCGAGGCCAGCAGATCGATGCTTTCGCCCAGCGCCGCATGCAGGCCCTCGGCACTGAAGCGTTCGGGCGTCACCGCCGGGCTGAGCAGGTAGCGGTTGTTGAACAGGTAAGCGCGGTCGCGCTCGGTGTTGACCGGCTCGCCATTGTTGATGGAGACAAAGGCAGAATCGGCGCGCAGGCGCTGGGCCACTGCTTTGGACAGTCGGGCACGCGTGGGCGCATCGGCGCCTTCGATGCCCACCAGAATCAGCCGTGAGGCCAGGCCTTCACGCAGTTGATCCATCAGCAGTTGCTGCTCGGTCGTAGGATTGCGCGGCAAGAATGCCGACAGGTCGGTGGTGATGGGCGTGCGGCTGATGATGGCGCCGCAGGCCAGCAAAAACGCCAGCCAGATCCAGACCGGCAAGAACTGGCGCCGGAGAAGCCTGGCCATCATGGAGCGGCCAGCTTGTCGATGACCATCACCGAGCGGTCCTTGTCGGCTTGCTCGATTTCAATCGACTTGACCTCCGCACGGCTGCCGGCAATGCGAATGCGCTGCACCACCTCCAGCATTTTGGTTTCGACGGGGCGCAAGGTGAGGGTCCAGCGCTCTTCGCTGCCTTCCAGATCCAGGTTGTAGATGCGCTTGAGCGCGACCACGTCCCCGGCCAGCGTGCCGCGTATGCTCTCGGTGAAGGCGGCAAGCTCCGGGTGCTCCTGCAGGCGCAACACCATGCGGCGCTTGCCGCGCTCGACGGTGAGGCTGCCGCTTTCAATCAGCATCGACTCGGGCCTGGGCTTGAGCGTGCGTTTTT